>JACPFN010000013.1 GCA_016183005.1 Candidatus Babelota bacterium
TTGAAGGGTTACCGGAAGCTTGGTCTCGAGATGATACAGCCATGTTTGCAAAAGGTTTTTTTACAATAGATACACTTCCTGTCGTTCGAGATAATGTTATATTGGTTTCTGGTTGGTTTGAAAATTCATTGCCTCTATTTCAAAAAAGATTAAAAGATCAGGTAATAGCATTTATGCATATTGACTGCGATATTTATTCTTCAACAAAAACTATTTTTGATGTTATTGGTGACCATGTTGTTCCAGGAACAATTTTGGTATTTGATGAGCTTTATAATTATCAAGGATTTGATAGACATGAAATTAAGGCTTTATATGAATTTTTAGAAAGAAAAAATTATTCTGTTGAATATTTAGCTTATAATGTTATGCATGAACAGGTTGCTGTAATGATAGTAGATTCAAATAATAATTGAGGGTATACATGCCGAGTTATCGAGTACATTTAGTTGGTGGTTTTGTAACTTACCTTGGAATTTTACAACTATTTAAAAATATACCTTTTTCTGGATTTACGATACTTCAGGGACTTATTTTTTGCCTTTTGGGCGCACTGTTTCCCGACATTGATGTAAAAAGCAAAGGACAAAAGATTTTTTATTCGATGCTTTTAGTTCTTTTGCTCTGGCTTTTGTATAAAAAGATGTATTGTCTTTTTGCAGTTATGAGTTTGCTTGGGATTATTCCTATTTTGGTTCGCCATAGAGGTATTTTTCATCATATTTGGTTTTTATTTTCAATGGTTGTTATATTTACGTTAGTTATCAAAAATTGGTGTGGAAGCTTTGAAAATATGATGTTATACAATTGCTGGTTTTTCTTTGCAGGAACTATTTCACATGTATTTTTAGATCGCTTTGTTTCTAATTGTAAAAGATTGTTTTAAAACAACAAAAAATTTACTTATCAAAAGATATTTTTTTGGATATTATAATCGTCAATAAATAATAGTATCCTTGAAAAGGAAGTATATAATAATGCATTCAAAGAAATTATTTTTAATCTCTTTAATTTTGAAATTTCATCTTTTTCAGGCATCTCAAACATATTATGAGAAGTTTTTGATTGATCATGTTGTTACAAGTATTAAAAATGCAGAGCTTTATATCTCAAAATTAAATGAGGATGTATTGAATTTACAGGGGATGTCTAGTGATAAGGTTCGTAATTTTTTAAATAATATTTGTTCTTTTCCTGGTGCTAAATACTTAGAGATTGGTGTTTGGCAAGGTTCAACATTTGTTTCTGCTTTGTATAATAATAGCCTATTGGCTGCTACTGCTATAGATAATTGGTCAGAGTTTACTGGTCCTAAGAATGTGTTTCAGCAGAATCTTACTACTTTTTTACCCAATGGGCTTTATTCTTTTTATGAAAGTGATTGTTTTAAATTTGATCTAGAAAATATAAAAAATAAAATTAACATATATTTTTATGATGGTGGCAATACATATCAAGATCAAAGAATGGCTTTTACGTACTATAATTCAATATTGGAAGATACTTGTATAGCTATCGTAGATGACTATAATTGGTTTGATGTGCAATATGGTACCCAGGTAGCATTTGAAGAATTAGGTTATCGAGTTTTATTTGAGCAATTTTTATCTTCTGAAAAAAAATCTTTTACCATATAAGCGTCAAAAAGAAGGCTGGTGGAATGGAATATATGTAGCTGTAATATCAAAATCTTAGCATGTATTTAAAATAGATTTTTAAAATTTAGTAAAATTTTTGAATGTAAAGGAATCTAGTTATGAAGAGAAAATTAAATTGTTTATTTGTAATAAATTTATTGATCTTTGCCCAAGTTTTTCCTAAGAAAGCTATAGATTTACCGTCACCTTATTGTGATCTAAAAGAAGTCTTACCATTTAATGGCCATGGTTGGTATACAAATGGTGTTTGGATTGAAAAATTAATGAAGCAAAATAAAATTTATACAGTTATAGAAGTTGGTTCTTGGTTGGGCGCTTCAACTCGACATATAGCGTCTTTGTTGCAAGCAAATGGTAAATTATATGCGGTTGATACATGGGAAGGATCTGTTGAGCATTATGAAAATCAGGAATGGAAGAAAATGCTTCCAACTCTTTACGAACAATTTTTGAGTAATATTGTACACGCACAATTAACTGATCGCATAATTCCAGTTAAGTCAACTTCAATAAACGCAGCTCTAGATCTTAAAAATCAAATAAATAAAGTGGATTTAATTTTTATTGATGCGGGTCATGATACAGAATCTGTTTTGAATGATTTAGTTATTTATTGGCCATTTGTTCAAAATAATGAAGGTGTTTTGTGTGGAGATGATTGGTATTGGGAATCTGTTAGAAAAGCTGTAATTATATTTGCTAAAAATTATAAATTAACTTTGTATGCAGATGATAATTTTTGGTTTTTAAAAAAAGAAGATGACTTCAATTTGAAAAGTTTTAAAACTAGTTCAAACGATGTTTGGATATTCGATAGATTACAATAATTATTAAAAAGTAACCCGTAATGCTCCATTTTAAGTATTGGCGTATTATGGGTTACTTTTTTATTAGAAAACCATTGTTTTATAGCTTTTCAATCAATTTTTTAATTTTATCGAGAGGGATTATATTTCGTATTGGTAAACTATAAATTTTTTCTTTATGAGAATGCCAATTTGCAAAAATATTGGCTTCTTGATCTAATAATGTATTAATTGGGGTATAGTTTAATTTTGCAAATGATGCAATATACCAGAAATCCATGGGCACAAAATTATGAAAAATCTCTATAACTTTTGTGTTTGGTTTACAAAATAAAAGATTTGTCATTCCTGCACCATGTTCTCCTATAATTATTTCTGCATTATTGAATAGAATTATTTGTTCTTCTATGGATAAATTACTTAATTCGTATCGTTTAAATCCAAGAGCCTGAAATAAATCGAAGATTTCATTTTCATTTAAAATTTTTCGAGCATTAATATTATCGCCTCTTGAAATGAAAACTTTTTTACAAAATTGATTAGAATTAATATTTTTTTCTAAGGCAATAGTTAATAATTTATTTTTTGTATATTCAGTTGTTATTGGATGATAAAAATTACCAAATTGCCTATGTCCTTGATCTGTATGTATAACAAGAGAAGGAACAATTAAGGTCTCAGCTTCTATTGTGAAATAATGGTCATGGGGACTGATGACTTTAGATATATCAATTCCCCATAATTCAGCTATTTTCTTTACAAATGGTTGTTCTTCTATTGATACATATAACCAATCATATTCAATATGATTCATTTCTAAAATTGCAAGTCTTCCTAAAATCTCTAAAAGCCAATGGCAATAATTTTTTGAATCGAGCTGACTTATAACGGCAACTTTACCAGGAACTTTCAAAACTGTTTCTGGATCAATATTTTGAGTATTAAAAGGTATTTGAAAGCTGTTGATTAGTCCTCCCCAGATAAGTTCTTCTATGAATGTATCATGAATGATTACATGTCCATGCATACCTCGTACTAGGCCGTTTGGAATGGTTAGAATAAATAATTTTTCAAATGTTCCTTTATGGGGAAATGAAGGCGCTATTTGAAATGGTGCGATTTTGAATGGTAGTTCATCACAAACCGGTTGGTAGATAATTTCAGGATGCTCTTTTAAGATAGTTTTAAGTGAAGTGATTTTAAATGGGGAAATGGTATTAAAGGAGAGATACAATATTAGATATATAAATTTTTTTTTATATTTTCTAAGAAAATTCATTTTTTAGACCTTTTGTAAAGGTATGTATAAGGGCAGATTTTAATCTGCCCTTATTAATTTTACTTAAGAATATCTTTGTAAATAACACCAATCCCCATATATTTTTTATTTTGAGACTTTGTTACTTCTTCGTATTGATCAGTAAATTCATCGATTTTATTTTTTTTGTAGTAGACTTTTTTAATTAAATTCCAAAAATTAGCAATACCAGGAACAGCATCATTTATGATATCTTGAAATACGAGAATATGAGCATTGTTTTTCAATAAATTATATTGTCCACTTATATCTTGAAATGAGCGTCCACTTTCAATAAATGCTATATCCCATGTTGTATTTTTCAAATCAATAAAACGATTGCTAGAGCTAAAATCTAAAATATATTCTGTGTTTTGATTAAGCTCGTTGGTATATAAATCTAGCATTAAAGAGTAGTGAGGATCGATAATACAGCTTTTAAGATGAGGATTGAATCTTCTTAGGTATTCTGTAACAATAATAAATGTTCCTCTGTATTCTGCATTAACTTCTAAATAGCTATTGAGCGGTAATTGAGATAGGGAGATTAAGTATTTTGCAAATTGTGCAGGATATCACCAATATTTTAAGCCTTTACCGTAATGTTCAGTTAAGTGTGATGGAAATTCATGAAGGTTGGCATTATTAAGGCCTAATTCTAATAATAATTTATTTTCTAAATAATCAATATCAGTTAGTTTTTCAAGAGGAGCGTAGCGTATTAAGTTTACTGTTTTTATCAGTGTGTATAGAGCATCATCGATGATCTTTTGTTCAAACAATAATCGATGCCTTAGAATTAAATCTTTAGAGCTTTTTATGGTATCAAAATTTATTGCTACGGTTATTTTGTGAAAGGTTAAAAGATAGAATTCAAGAATTTTCCCAATGTTTTTGGTTTGATTACCAAATATATTTGATTGATAAAAGTCATAAAGAAAATGACCGATTTTTGATATAGCGGATTGTTGTTGGAAGTTTTGATCTAAAGCATTATTGAAAGCATTGTTTAGCTTTTTGCCGCGATCTGACTCTGTAAACTGCTTAATTGATTCTAAGTTAATTTCTTCTTCGTTTTTCGTTTTTATAATAGATGCAATATCTAAAATTTTAGCGGTAAAGTCTCCCTTTGAGGTTATTTTTTTTAATATTGTAATAAAATAATTATTGTTTACTTCTGAAGTGTTATTAGTAAATATTATTAAAAAGCTTAAGCAGATAGTAGATGTTTTGAAAATATTTCTTTGCATAAATTTCCTTATTTTTTGAGATTTAAGATGTTTTATAATGTTTTTATAATTTCATAAATAATATTTAGAGGGATAGTAACCTGTGCATTAAATGCTCTTCCAAGTCGTATGCCATCCTGTTGGCAATCTTTAAAGAAATCAGCATCGATATTTAAGGTGTTTATAGAGGTATAATTGGCACCAACTAGTGATGATATATACCAAAAATCAATGGGGATAAAGTGATGAAAAAGTTCTATGATCTTGCAGCCTGGCTCACAAAATAATGTATTTGCCATTCCTGCACCATGTTCACCGATAATAATTTCTGCATTATTAAATAATTTAATCTGCTCAATGAGTGAAAGATTATTGAGGATATATTGTTTAAATCCATATGGCTCTAACGCAGTAAAAATTTCATCTTCATTTAAAATTCTTCGAGAGTTATAACCATCTTTGCGAGAAAGAAATATTCTTTTTGAAAAATGAGATGTATCTATAGTATATTGGTTAGCCGCATTTAAAAGTTTATTTCTGGTATAAAGAGTTATATTGGAATGAACAAAGTTTCCGAAATGCTTGTGTCCCAAATCTGTTCTGGTAACCAAAGAGGGAATAATTAAGGTTTCTGCTTGTATGGTGAAATTTTGATCGATTGGATTGATAACTATAGCAGGATCGATGCCCCACAATTCAAATATTTTTTTGATAAATGGTTTATTGTCAGATACGCAAATCCAATCATATTCAATATTATTCATTTCGATAATTGCAAGCCGGCCTAAAATCTCTAAGATCCAATGACAGTAATTCATTGATCCAATTTGAGATAAAACGAGTACTTTACCTGGGATTTGAATAGTATTTAAAGGATTAATCTCTTGTGTGTTTTGTGGAATAAGACGTAGATTATTGTCACCCCAGACGAGTTCTTCTATAAATCCATCATCAATAATAATATGCCCATCATAACTTTTCATGATGCCATTAGGTATGTGTAAGATAAATAGTTCTTTAAAGATGCCTTTATGGGGCATCGATGGAATTATAGGAAATGGGGGTATTTCAAATGGTATTTCATGATAAACTTTTTGATAAATAAGTTCAGGATGTTGGGCAAGGATCTTTTGTAATGGTGTTATTTTAAAATTACTACATGAAAAAGATTTTAAAATAAAAATAGACAAAATAATTACTAATATTTGTGCACCTTTTATCATGCTTCACCTTACAAATGAGTTATTATATTGAGTGATAAATTTATGTCACTTAGATAAAAATCAAGATCCTTTTTTTAATCCTTTATTGTAATTGCTATCAATTTTAATCTCTTTTTTCATTTAATCAATTATATCAAATTATTTTGTTATAACGTATCGAGTATTTGGTATAATTTATCAAGTGGTACATTTGGTTGTATCGGAAAGCTAAAAAATTTATGTAAATCTTTATGATAATCACTGTAATAATTGGCATCTTGTTCACTGAGTAGAGTGTTTATGGGTGTATATTTTAAATTATTCAGATAGGCGCAATGACAAAAATCTATAGGGATAAGATTTTGAAAAATCTCTATGATATGCGTATTGGGTTTACAAAAAAGAATATTAGTTAATGCAGCGCCATGTTCTGCAACAATGATTTCTGCATTGTGAAATAGAATGACCTGTTCAGGAATGGATAGCTTGCTGGGTATATAACGAGTAAATCCTTTTTTTTCAAATAATTCAAAAATTTCATTTTCATTTGCAATTCTTCGACCTGAAGGGCTATCGCTGCGAGAAATAAAAACTTTTTTATTGAAACTTTTTGGATCAACCTTTTCTTGTAGTGCTTTGTTTAATAATTTATTTTTTACATAAGCCATAGTTTGAGGATGATGAAAGTTGCCACTTTGTTTATAATCGGTGTCAGTTCTGATGACCAGCGAAGGAACAATTAAAATTTCTGCTTCTATGGCAAAATTATGGTCACAGGGACTAATAATGATTGTTGGATCTATTCCCCATAGTTTAAAAATGCTTTGCACTAAAGGTTGTTGTTCGTAGGGCACATATAAATAATCATATTCAATATTATGTATTTCTAATAAGGCTAGACGTCCGAGTATTTCACATATAAGATGACAATAATTTTTTGATTCAAGTTGCGCAATAACAGCTACTCTTCCAGGTATCTTAATTATATTGTTGTAGTCGATTTGTTGTGCATGAGAAACTATATTGTATAAATTTTTTATTCCGCCCCAAATTAATTCTTCTATAAATCCATCATTTATCAAAATATATCCATGTAATCCTTTAACGATTCCATTCGGTATAGTTAGAATAAATAATTCTTTAAAATAACCTTTATTGGGAAATGATGGAGCTATTTGAAAAGGTGGCATTGTAAAAGAAATTTCATCGCAAACTTTTTGATAAACAATTTCGGGATACTGATTCAAGATATTTTTAAGTGTAGTTATTCTATAACTATATAAAATTGGTTGATTGATAGTGATGAATATTAAAATAATCTTAATTGACATTTTTTTCATAGTTCATCCGAAATTGAATTTTTATGTAAAACAGAGATGATTTTATTTTATTTTATATAATTTATCAATTTTATATTGGTTTCAGAAGGCGATTTGTAGGAGTTTTGCATTTATTTTTTTTCAAAACCAAGTATTATTGATTTCAATTAAAATTAGAGACATTCATTTAAAAAAGAGAGCTGTATATGTCACAAATGAGAGTGATTTTGTTTTTTCTTTTTTCTGTTGCTATAAATTATAGTCCCTTGTTTCAGGCTTCATCATGTATAGTTACATTGCAGCAATATTTGCAGGTAAAAAATAATATTATTATATCTGAATTTTCAAAAAATATAGAGATTAAGAACAAGATAAAGCAGATTGTAGTTATTCTTCCTGGATATCTTATTTCAGGTGGTCCAGAAAATTTATGTCAAATCTATGCGGCATTAAAAAAGCTAGGATATGAAGTATATTGTTTATGGATTAATCCATTGGATATACCTGGTTCTATTATAAAAAAATATGAAAATGGAATGTGGTATCTATGTAAGACAGATGCAAAGTTAGTTAATAAGATTTACGAACAAAATTATAATGTTAATTATTTGGACAAAGATATACCATTAAATGAATCAACATTGGTGATTGTTCCAGAAATTTGGACAGATTTTATTTATTTTTTTGAAGATGCAAAGAAAGCTATAGCTTGGCTTTCTATTGCTTATCTGAATGTTGATAATTATTCTGAAATTTGTAATTCATTAATTAAGCAAAAAAAATTAGCTTATTTAGATTGTATTCACTTAAGTCAGTCTCCATGGATACAAAAAATATTAAAATCTTGGGGAGCAGATTCATTTTTGTTGGGTGATTATATAGCAAATCAATATTTTATCAAAACCCCTGAGGATAAAACTGGAGAACTTATAGCCTTTTTTCCAAGAAAAGGTGGCGACTTAGCTACGAAGTTTATAAATAAGCACCCTGATTTAGATTGTTTACGACTAGAAAATTTTACCCAAAGTGAAATGATTTTTGCATTAGATGCATCTAAAATATATATAGACTTTGGGTGTTTTCCTGGTAAGGATCGTATTCCTCGTGAAGCTCTTTTAAGGGATTGTGTAATTTTTATTAATAATCAGGGTTGTGCTACTGATTTTGAATCATTTCCTATAGATAATTATTTTAGATTTTCAGAGCAGGATGTCTTAGATGGGACTTTATATAGAAAGGTTCAAGAAGTTTTTGATGATTATAAAAACATGAAAGAAAAACAATTATTTATGAAAAATCAGATTATGGAAGAAGCGTCATTATTTCAACAAAGAATAGAAGAATTTTTTGGTTATCCTTAATATAAATTTTATTGCTTTGAAGGGTTTTTTTATGATTTTTTTCATTGTTGAATTTTTTTTATTACTATTTGTTTGTAATGTTTATTCAATTGAATTTTCTTTAGATAAAAACATTTTTAATGAAAAATCTTGGTTTAAAATTACACCATTAACTACTATCTTAAAAAAGAGCCCAGAAGTTATTTATACTCAAATATTGGATAAAGTATATTTTGATTATTCAAAATTCTTGATAGCTCCTCAGTTCCCTTATCAAGGATATTTTGATGAATTATTTATTTTGACGATTCCGCACGGTAGGGTACAAGGAACCTTTGGGCATGTTTTTATAGATAATATGCTTTCAAACGAAATGGCTCGCGCTAATAGATATGATTGTCTGATTGCTCCCAAGCTAGAAGAACATAATTTTTTAAAAATACCTGGTAAGGTAGCTGTTATTGCTCAGCATGGGGTAGGACAATATTGGGGTAATTATTATCATACACTTTGTGAAGTATTTGGTAGGCTTGCTATGCTTGAAATAGCAGGCATTGAATATGATTATTTATATATTCCAATTGATAAAAGATTTGTAAAAGAGATTTTAGAATTATGGGGAATTGATTTGGATAAAATAATTTCTCCTTCTAGTGAATATTTTGGTATTCAGGCAGAAAATTTAATTATTCCATCGTTAGTTATTAATACAAGTGTTGGACATAAACATGCTGGTAATTTTCAACATCCGACAACCTTAGAATATGTTCGAAAAAAATTGTTACAAGCGGCTAAATATAAAAATATAGATACAACAGATTTTTCTAAGAAAATTTTTATAACAAGAAAAGACTCTTATAATGGTCGTAGAATTTTAAACGAAGATGAAATTTTTGCATTGTTTGAAAAAAGTGGTTTTAAGCGATATTCATTATGTAGTTTATCGGTAGCTGAGCAAATTATTTTGTTTAATAATGCTGAAATAGTTGTATCAGAGCAGGGATCTGGACTTGCTAATATTTTATTCTGTAATCAGGGTACTCAAATTATAGAAATATTTCAGACATTGATTGATAATTGTTTCTGGTGGGTATCAAATGTATGCCGATTGAATTATGTTCCGATTAAAACTTTAGATGTAGATATTGATTATTTTGCGAATTGGTGGGATAGAGGGTTGGGTCATTTAGCAGAAGCAGGAAATAATATTATCGCGGTACCATTAGATGAGATACAAAAATGTGTGAAAACTCTTTAAAGAATTTATATAGTATATTTATAGTATTTTTTGTATTACCGATTAGAGCCTGGCATTGTGATCTTATTTTTTTAGAACAAATGCTTCAATTTGATTCACGTATACAACATCATCAATGTTTTGAAGAGATTCCTTTTGAATATAAAAAGTTGCCATTTGAACGGGATTATTTATTGCATC
Source organism: Candidatus Babelota bacterium (assembly GCA_016183005.1). Lineage (GTDB taxonomy): Bacteria > Babelota > Babeliae > Babelales > Chromulinivoraceae > JACPFN01. Next base: position 10,290 of record JACPFN010000013.1, read on the forward strand.
CTTATCAAGGAAAGTTTCTAAAATCCTATATAACTACGATTCCTCAGGGTAGAGTTATTGGGTGTGATGGTTATGTTATTTTTGATAAAAAGCTGGTATATGATTTTGTTTGGCAGAACTGTTTTGTTTTGCATAGCATTTGGGATAATTTTCAAGAAAAATCTATTTTTCAACTTAATGCCTCTGTTGTTGTTTTAGCTCAAAGTGGATATCAATATTATTATCATTGGCTCATAGAAGTATTAGGTCGGCTTGCTTTACTTGAGATAGAAAATATACATTATGATTATTTATACGTTGCCTATAATAAGGGCTTTATTAAGCAAACTTTAGATTTATGGGGAATTGATAGTTCGAAAATTATAGAGGCCTCTGATGAGTATATTTTGCAAGCAAAAAACTTAATAGTTCCGTCATTGGTTGCTCGTGCAAAAACTAATGGTGTACCTCGTTTAACTCATTATATTCCTGAGTACATTGTTACCTATATCAAAAATAAGCTTCTTGATGGTTATAAAAAAAAGCAACATGATTTTAATTTTGCCAAGAAGATCTTTATTTCTCGAGAGGATGCTGCTTCTCGTAAAATGCTGAACGAGCAAGATGTTTTTACATATTTTGAACAGTATGGATTTAAAAAATATGTGCTTGGGTCTATGTCAATTATTGAACAGATAGCCTTATTTCAAGGCGCAGATATTATTATTGGTTCACTTGGCTCTGGTATGTCGAATGTGATTTTTTGTAAGTCAGATGTTAAAATTTTTGATATTTTTCAGCGACGGTGTGATTGTACAATTTTTTATCTGTGTCAAACATTAGGACTTGAATATCATCCTATTAAAACTATGGATTTTATAGACGAAAATGATGGGCAATATGATGCTGTTGTCCCACTAGAATCATTAGAGGAAATTTTACAATATTTATAAAAAGGTAATTATTATGCAAAAGAAAATTTCATTATTGGGTATGATTTTTTTAGTTTTAGACGTTCATCCATATAATGTTGGTTATTGTGGCGATGATGCTGAAATTTCGTATGAAACAAGTTGGGGCAAAGAAAGATTTGTGAGCAAGCAAGCATATATTGAAGCCTTTAAATATTATAAAAGATACATGGAAGATTATAGTTTTGTTGACATTGCAAAAATTGTTGTAACAAAGTTACCGTATCCTTATTGTAAGCTTTCTCCAGTTATGCCATTTAATCCATTTGGAATGTATTTTAATTGTGAATATGTTAGAAAAATATTTGTAAATAATGATATTAAGACTGCGCTTGAAATAGGTTCTCATCATGGTGTTAGTACTCGTCATATAGCTTCATTGTTACCAGATGAATGTAGGTTATATGCTGTGGATCCATGGGAATATTATAAAGGATCATATGAACAATTCTTAAGTAATATGGTTATCTCAGGATTATCTTATAAAGTTATACCAATACAACAGCAAACAAATGTAGCTATTAATTTTTTCCGTCAATTTAAAAAAACTTTTGATTTTATATATTTAGATGGTAATCATGAAGCTGAAGCAGTGGTTACAGATCTTGAAAATTATTATCCTTTACTAACAGCAACCGGTGTTATTTGTGGAGATGATTGGCTTATTAAAACGGTACGTGAAGGATTACAACAATTTGCTCAAAAGCATGGTTTAACTATTTATGCAGATTGTAATTTTTGGTTTCTTAAAAAAGAAGATTGTGGTTATTGCTATAAATCATTTTTAACGGCAGAAAATAGTGCATGGCGATTTGGTAATAAATAAGATCATACAAGAAATTATTTTTTGCATATAAAATATTGAGGATATAAGATGCGTTTATTGTGGGTACTTATGGCTATGTTTTTTTTTAATGTATCATTAGTGCATTCTCGTTGTATATACCCAAAAACTATAACTCAATTTAAAGATGCATATCCTGATGTTAAAGTAATAGAGTGTACAAAAAATTATCCATTTTTTTATAATGAATTTCCATTATACCCGCAACATAAAGAAAATTATTTTCCAAATAATGGTTATCATGCAGATCTTTCAATTTTAGAAGTTCCAAATGCAACTGTATCTATCCATCCTTATGGTTATGTTTTTGTTAATGATTGTTTTATTAAAGAGACTCAGGTAAAAGCATTAGAGCCGTTTAAAGATAAATCTTGTATTCAGGAGCCTGATTTGCACGGAGTTTTATACATAGAAGGGCGCGTAGCTGTATTGAACCATTTGTATTCATGGATTTATGGATTATTTGTTCCAGAGATTTTGACAGCGTTAGCTCTTCTTGAAATATATGGTGTGCAATATGATTATTTATGGATTCCGTGTGAATTATCGTATCAAAAGCAGGCTCTTGCTATTTGGGGTATTAATCCTGATAAGTTAATTCATTTATTTCATGGGCAATCGTTACAAGCTGATACAATTATTTTGCCAACTTCTATATCTCAAAATCAGGGGAAAATTGTTTGTAATGTTAATTATATCCCTGATTTTTTACTTAAGTATGTACGTCAAAAAATGCTTGATGGTGTTGCAAAGATGAATATTCAGATGAATTTTCCTGAAAAAATATTTATCTCTAGAAAAGATGCATCTCATGCAAGAAAGGTACCAAATGAGGATGAGATTTTTTCATTGTTCGAACCATTTGGATATAAACAATTAGAGTTTTCTAAATTTAATATGGCTGAAAAAATAGCTATTTCTCATCATGCAAAAAGTATTATTACTTTTATGGGATCTGGTAGCACGAATCTTATTTATGCAGCACCTGATGTAAAAATTTATGAAATACAGCAGGAACATGTAGAGGCTTCATATTTTTATATGGCTCAAACTCTTGGCTTATCTTTTGAAATTTTAAACGCTACAACAGAGCACGATCTTTTTTATAGCCCACCATTTGCTTCAGGTAGAGTTTTGCCTATTGCTTTAGTTAAAGAGTTTATTGAAAATCATCCAGATCTTTAATAGATGTTGATTATTATATTTTTATAATTCAGGATTTTTGATAAGAAAATCCTGAATTTTTTTTATAGAAAAAATTCTGCACGAAGAGTTTTGATTTCCATGTGAAAAATCATTATAGGTTGTATCGTCGATATGATAATAATTAAGCTTCATAATATTTGCTAAGAAAAAGAAGGTAGCATCGACCATAGTTTGGACTATTTCAATATATTGCGTGCCCGGTTTTGAAAATATAATATTGGTCGATCCTGAGCCAACAAAAGAGACTATTGCTTGAGCATTATTAAATAATAAAATCTGTTCAGGTATAGATAATTTACTGAGTTCATATCGCCGAAATCCTCGATATTCAAATTCTTTGAATATCTCATCTTCATTAGGAATGTTACGTAATTTACTATCTTTTCTGGAGATGAATATTTTTGGAGAAAAAGTAGGTACATTTTTTTTTGTTTTAATATTTTTTAATAATTTTTCTCTGACATGTTTTATGAGAAAATCTATCGTGTAGTTAGTAAACCAGATGACTTGTGGAGTTTGAGTAACAGCTGTTGGTATTATGATTCTATCAGCAAAAATTTCGATATTATTTGTATATGGAATAATTTTATCTGAATTTATACCCCAAATATCGAGTAAATCTTGCATAAATTTATCAGAATAGGGAATGCAAAGATAATCATAGTCAATATTCTGTATTTCAAATAGCGCTAGTTGGCATAAGACATCGAGTATAAAGTGTCCATAACATTGTGGAAATAGATGCCAGCAAATTGCAACTGAACCGTTTAAATTTATGCAGAGCTCTGGCGATTGTATGGTAAGAGTATCTGTTTTTGCGTAGCAGAACGGACTAATATTTTTGATTTGGCATTCTTTAATAAAATAATTATTGATAAATACTAATCCAGAAATTCCCCAGTAATTATCTTCATAAAGATTTGCTGTGCCATTAGGTACTGAAATAATATAGGCATCATTAAAAATTCCTTGATTGGGAAAGCGTGTATGACAATGTTCTTTGTAAAGAGGGTATTGTTGAAAAGCATAAGGATAATGATTGGTGCATTGTGTTATTTGGGCATAAGGATTTAATTGTGCAAATTCTTTGATGGATACTTGAGTGATAGTTTTTGAAATACTTTGGCAAGAGTTATATAGTAAAAAAGCGACAAGAAAAGATTTTTTGAGCCACATGGTTAGTCCTTTTTTAAAGAAATTATGGGAATTAATTTTGGCTGATATTTCTATTTTAGTATAAAATCATCAATCTTTAAAATTAGCTTTAGTAAATTTAATGTAATTATTTTTTAATATTTTTATATTAATTTTTTTAAAAAAGTTATTGGGTTAATTTAGCAAAAATTTTGAGTATACTGAAAATTAGTAGTGTTAATTTTATTTAAGGAATTTTTAAAATGAAGCAAATTAATATATATTTTTTTTTATTTGTTTTCTTAATTTTCAATAATTTTTTTTATCTATTAACGCAAGATTCTGATAGTAATCAAAAAGATAGTGATTGGAAAGAAAATCAAATTACTCTTTATATAAAGTCGCTTGAGCAAGTATTAAAAGAGAATCCATCGATTAAATGTTTGCATTGTTTGGGAAAATTTCCATATGATTTTCCACCATTTTTAGAACCAAAATACCCTAATAAGGGGATCTTTGAGGAATGTTTTATTCTTTCAATTCCTCAAGGTAAAGTACAGGGTTTTTCAGGAAACGTTTTGATCGGTGACTCTATTATTAAAGAGATGATCTGGGCTCAAGATATAAATTCATTAAAAGATTTAGTTGTTGTGCCAGAGAATAGTATAATCAATTTACCATACAAAGTAGCGGTTATTGTACAAAATGCATCATATAATTATTGTCATTTCTTGCACGAGGTTTTAGGAAGATTAGCTTTACTTGAAATGTATAATATTGAGTATGATTATATATTGGTTCCTTACCATAAGCCATTTATGAGAGAATTGCTTAATTTGTGGGGAATAGATAGCAATAAAATTATTTTTATTAATGATAATAATGCCTGTATTCAAGCAAATGAACTAATACTTCCTTCGTTATTGCTTAATACTGATGTAGGATTTGCTCATGCTGGATTTCATCCACATCCAAAAACATCATTGTATGTTAAAGAAAAATTATCTAAAGCATTAAATTCTTTAAATTTAGATACTCAAAAATTTAGTAAAAAAGTTTTTATTTCAAGGCAAGATGCGCCACAAAGAAAGATTATTAATGAAAATGAAATCTTTGCGCTGTTTGAACCTTATGGATTTGTGCGTTATGAAATGAGTAAATTATCAGTATTAGATCAAATAGTTATTATGCAAAATGCTGATATTGTAGTAGGAGAACATGGTGCAGGTCTTACTAATATTTTATTTTGTAAATCTGGCACATTGGTTATAGAGCTTTTTCAAAAATTAATTGATAGTGGCTACTGGTGGGCATCTAATTTAATAGGGTTAAAATATATACCCATAAATACCTTAAAACAGGATACTTCTTGGGCAGTTGATTGGAGGTTATATGGCAATAAATATTCTCAAGCATGGGCATCAAAAACAAATGTTTCCATGGATGAAATCAGAACAGTAATAGAAAAGTATTTTGAATAGGATATCAATGAAGATCAAAATAATTATTTTTTTTACTATTGTATTGTATGTACTAAATATAGAGTCTCGTATTATTTCTTATAAAACCATTCCTGAATTTCTTAAATTATATCCAAATACTAATTGGATTAAATGCACAGAAAACTATGCTTTTGATTATCCTGAATTTCCATTATATCCAGAATACAAGGAAAAATATTTTCCCAATAAAGGGTTTCATTCCGATATTTCCATATTAGAATCTCCTGATGCTATTATTTCAATAGATTCATATGGATATATTTTTATTAATGATATTTTTTTAAAGGAAATGCAAGTTAAAAACTTTAATCCTTTTAAGGAAAAAGAAATTATTTATAGACCTAATTTTGAAAATTTTTTTAAAGTTAAGGGACGAGTAGCTATTATTAATCATCTATTTTCATCTATTTATGGTCTATTTATTAATGATATTCTTATGGCCTTGGCTCTTTTGGAGATACAAGGAATTGAATATGATTATTTATGGATTCCTTGTCAATTGGCATACCAAAAGGAAGCTTTAGATATTTGGGGTATTGATAAGTCTAAAATAATTCCTTTGGAGCATGGACAAATTCTATCTGCTGATATGATTATTTTGCCTACATCGGTAAGTCAAAATCAAGGCAAGGTATTTTATAATGTAAATTATATGCCAGATTTTTTGATTAAATATGTTCGAAAAAAAATGCTTGAAGGTGTAAAAAAAATGGAAATAAAAAATAAATTTCCAGAAAAAATATTTATATCACGAAAAGACGCCAACAATAGAAGAATTATTCCAAATGAAGACCAAGTTTTTGAGTTATTTGTTCCTTTGGGGTATAAGCGTATAGAATTTGCAAAATTATCAATGGCTGAAAAAATAAAAGCTACCAATGAAGCTAAACGGATCGTTAATTTTTTAGGATCAGGTAGTACAAATATTTTATTTGCATCTAAAGATTTAATGTATTATGAAATACAAAATCAGATGGTTGAAGCTACATTTTATTATATGGCACACGTTTTGGGTATGCATTATGAAATTATTAATGCCTCAACTGTTAATGATTTGAATATTCCTGCATTTTTACCCGGAAAATATTTGCCCTTAGAGATTATTCAGAATTTTATTAAGAATCATTCAGAGTTGTAAATCTATTCAAAAAAATCAAGAAAGGATTGTTCATGACTAGAAAAATATTTTTTTATTGTGTTTTTTTTTCTTTTGCTTTAAATGCTTTTAATGTTTTATATGATGGAGATGATGTAGAAGAATCTTTTAGAACTATATCAATTAATAGTCGATTTGATAAAGACGATTATTTTAAATATTTTCCCAATTATAGAAAATATAAAGAAGTAAATTTTTTTGTAGATATTTCTCAAATTAATATTGATTCTTTACCTTATCCGTATAATACGTTAGGTCAAATTCTAAGTTTTAATGGTAATGGATCTTATGTTAATAGTGAGTTTGTAGAAAGAATATTTAAGAATAATGATATTGTAAATGCGATAGAAATAGGTTCTGATTTGGGTCTTTCAACACGACATATAGCAAGATTATTACCAGATAATGGAAAATTATATTCGATAGATATTTGGACAGAGTATGGACCTCATTATGAACCATTTTTAAGCAATATTGTTCATTGTGGGTTAGAAAAAAGGATTATACCAATTAGAGCTTATTCTGCTCATGCTATTTATTTAATTAAATTATTGAATATGCAATTTGATTTTATTTATGTTGATGGAGATCATAGAACAGAATCAGTCTTTAATGACTTACAATTATATTTTTCATTGTTAAGTAAAGTAGGCGTTATGGCTGGTGATGATTGGTTGCTTAAATCTGTACGAATTGCTGTGATTGATTTTGCAAAAAAATATAATTTAACTATATATGCTGACTGCAATTTCTTTTTCTTGAAAAAAGAGGGCCAATTTCAAATTAAATCATTATTAACGGCAACTGATCAAGATTATTCATTTGGTAGTAAATAAGCTTAGAGGTATAAAATAGGATGCGAGTATCCTATTTTATACCTTAGATGTTTTTTAAAAAATTTTTAATAATTTTAGGATCTATAGCTTTAGCGCAGGATACTGGGTGGCTTTGTTTTATGCCATTATTAAGCGTAGCATCAATATAATAATAATTGAGATTGAAAATGTTGGCTAAAAAGAAAAATGTAGCATCAAGCATAGTTTGGATAATCTCTATATATTTTGTGTTGGGTTTGGCAAAGATTATATTTAAAGCGCCTGATCCTACAAATGAGACTATTTCTTCTGCATTGTGAAATAATAAAATCTGTTCTGTAAGCGAAAGTTTTGTTAATTCATATCGTTTAAAGCCATTGTCTTCAAATAATTGAAAAATTTCATCTTCATTAGGTACAATACGTTTATTTGCTGGGGCATCTTTTCTTGATATGAATATTTTTGAATTTTTATGGAGATGATTTTTTTTCTTTAATGTACTATCAAGTAATTTTTTACTAACATATTGGATGAGAATATCTATTGTGTAATTGCAATTAGATGCAAACATTTGTGTCTCGGTAACCGATGTGGGCATTATAATATTTTGAGCTTTAATGGTAATGTTAAAGGTTAAAGGAATAATTTTTTTGGGATCTATTCCCCAGAGTTCTAGGGCTTCTTGCATAAATTTTTGATGATAAGGGATACAAAGATAGTCATATTGAATATTAAAAAGTTCAAGTAGTGCCAGTTGGCACAAAACATCAAGCATAAAATGTCCATAGCAGTCTGGATATACATGTGAACAAATAGCAAGAGTTCCATTAACATAATAATTATGAGAAGTTTTATGTACTTCGAGGCTATTTGTTTTATTTAAATAAAATGGGCTAATGTCTTTAATTTGGCATTCTTTAACGAAATAGTTATTAATAAAAATAAGTCCATTGATTCCCCATAGAGGATAATGGCAGAAATTTGCTGTGCTATCAGCGGCATTGATTATATAGATATTTCTAAAAATTCCTTGGTTGGGAAAATGTTTTTGCGCATATTCTTGATATAAGGGGTATGGTTGAAAATTAAATGGATAATCTTTGGTACATTGTAATACTTTTGCTTGAGGATTACGTTGAGCAAATTCTAGAGCAGATACTTCTTGTATAATTTCTGTATTACTATGAATTGATATGTGTATGAGTAGTACTGCGTATAAATAGGTAAATATTTTCATAGACTCTCGCTTTTATAATTTTATTGGGTAATTTTAGAAACCGTTTTAATGGTTATAAAATTAATAATATATCCCGCTATGAGCACTGGTATAGAACCATTAAGTGGCCAAAGTATAGCAGTTATAGCTCCAGAAAAAAGCCCAGCAAGTATTCCCATGCGTGTAATTGTTTTGGAATATAGACATGCAACAACAATAGCTCCAAAGGTGCATCCAAGCCCTGACCATGCATATAAAACCAGGTCAAGAACTGTATAATTTTCATGATAGGCGATAATAAGTGATAGGCTCGGAATAATAAAAATGGCTAAACGGGTTAGTAGTAGCTTTGTTTTTTCTGAAGGACTTTGTTTAAGTATGGGAATAAGTAGATCATCAGTGATCAATGATGCTGAAATTAATGATTGAATATTAATAGTTGATACTGTTGCTGCGATAATTGAACATAAAATAATTCCTGCAAAGAAGGGGGGAAAAATCTGTTTTACCATGACGATAAATACGAGCTCACGATTTTCAAGCGTTGGAAATAGCATTAATTTACCAACGATTCCGACTAAAATTGCAGAACTCAGTGCCAAAATTTGCCAAGTGCAGCCAACAATTTTTGCCTTAGAAATATGTTCTGTTTTGTTAATACCCATAAAATTAATTAAAATATGAGGTTGACCAAAATATCCAGGACCCCATTTTAAGATAGCCATAATTGTACCGATGATTCCTGAAGTTGGCCAGAATGAATTAAATTCTGTTCCAAATAGTTTTAGTGAATTATAAGCATGTGTAAAACCATTAAGTTTGGTTATTGTTACATAGATGGGGACAAACATAATGCATGCAAGTAAAAATGTTCCTTGTAATAAATTACTCCATGCAACAGCTAAGAGCCCACCTAGAGCGGTATAGGTTAATGACATTATAAGACCAATAAAAATACCTTGGTGGTAGGGAATTTCAAAAATAATTTCAAATGCTTTTCCTATCCCAACGATTCCTGCGGCAATATAAAATGTAAAAAAATAGAGGCACAAAAAACCACTAACCATTTTGATATAATTTGATCTATCAAGAACTTTTTTTGCAAAGAAATCTGTTAATGTTACAGCTTGATACTGTTCAGTCTGTTCTCGAAGTTTTGGCGCGATAAATTGCCAGGTTAAAAACATAAATAATGCAAGCCCAAATGCAAACCAAGCCCCTGAAAAACCAACTGCATAAATAAGTCCAGGAAACCCCATAAATAACCAGTCGCTCATGTCGCTTGCTTGAGCTGCAATTGCGGTTAGCCAGTAATTTAAAGATCGGTTACCCAGTGAAAATGATGCTTGATTTGTATTTTTTGCATAAAAAAATATACCTATAGAAAACAGTATGAAGCAGTATAATCCAAAAGCAATAAACATTGGGTCAAACATATAAAATTCCTAAGTCTAAATTTTTTCAAAGTATACCAAATAAATTTTTTGTTGTCTTTGTTGTAGTTTGCATAACATTTTTAAAATCTTCTTGTCGTAATTTGGCTATGTATTCAGCAATAATTTTAATGTTCGTAGGATTATTTTTGCTTCCACGAACAATTTGTGGTGATAAAAATGGGGCATCAGTTTCTAAGATTATTTTTTCAAGAGGGATCATTTTTGCAACGGATCGTAGTATTTCATTTTTGGGATAGGTAATTGTTCCGCCAAATCCTAATACAAATCCAAGATCGATATATTTTTGAGCGTATTTTTCATTGGATGAAAAACAATGAATAGTGCCACGAAAATTTTTTTCACCATAATATTGTGATATAACATTATAAGTTTCTTCGTCTGCATCTCGAGAATGAACAATTATTGCTAAGTTGTGTTCAAGTGCAAGTTGAATTTGCGCATGAAAAACTTCTTGTTGTTGTTTAAGATCATAATTGGGATAATGTTTATCGATACCGCATTCACCAATGCCAACTATTTTATTTTCTTGTGTTTTAAGAAGTAATTGTCGAAAATTAAGTATGTCATTTTGCCATGTATCTGTTATATCATTAGGATGAAGACCGATAGCTGCAAAACAGTTTGAAAATATTTTTGCAATCTCGATACAAGCATAGCTTTCTGTATAGTCTGTTCCTACATTAATAATCTGTGTAACTAGCTGTTTTTCGGCATCAAATATAATCTTTTCCATCAGTTCTATTTCTTGTGTATTAAATTCTTTAAAAGGTTCTTTATTGTCAAAATTTCTTACTAATATATTCATGTGGCAGTGGGTATCAATTAACATTAGATGGTCCTTTTGCGAAAAAAATAAGGGTTTTTTATATTTTTATTTGACAAACAGCTAAATAAATTTAGTCTAGTCTACATGAACTTCAAAAAGTTTAGTAGTAGTTTGGTGATAAGCAGTGTTCAATTATATGTTGTATGTGTAAGGAGACCTTATGAATAAAACTGAATTAATCGACGCTCTTAGCGAAGAAACAGCTTTTAGCAAAAAAGATATTGCTCGTGTACTTGATTCTTTAGTAAGAGTTGTAGAGCGTAGTCTTAAAAAAGGCGAAAAAGTTTCTATCACTGGTTTTGGTAGCTTCTGGATTTCTCAGCGTTCTGCTCGCAAAGGAATTAATCCTGCGACAAAACAAAAAATTAGCATTCCATCTGTGACAGTACCAAAATTTAAAGCGGGTAAAAATTTACGTGAAGTTGTGCGCAAAGTGCAATTATAAGTAGCGTATGTAAGGTAAAATTGAAATTATTTCACCTTGCAAAAAGTTATCCATTGTAAGGTCGTACAGTAAAATGTCCGACCTTATTATTTTGTCTTTGATTGTAAAAAATAGTTGAATAATTAGCATAAAGATTGGAATTACTATGATTGATTTAGCGCAATTGCGTAAAAATCCCCAACAGATAAAACAAGAGATCATCAAAAAAGATCCTTCGTATGATGTTGACCTTTTAGTAAATCTTGATGCTGAATTTCGGCAATTATCATTAGAGGTTGAGCAGCTTCGTAAAGAAAAAAATGAACTTGCAAAATCTGTTAAGGGTGCAGTCACTGATGATATTCGTCAAAAATCTATAGAAATTGGTAAATCGTTAAAAGAAAAAGAGACACTGCTTGTCGACCTAGAAAAACGATTTACTTTACAATATTTGTCCTGTCCTAATACTACATATTCAGAGGTTCCAGTTGGTAATAAACCAGAAAATAAAGAGATAAAAGTTTTTGGTAAAAAACCAACCTTTAATTTTGAAGTTCAAGATCATCTTATTTTAGGAAATAATTTAGGGTGGTTTGATTTTCCTGCAGCTACTAAAATAACTGGAAGTAATTTTGCTTTATATAAAGGTGACGCTGTCCGATTAATGTATGCATTAACGCAGCTTATGATTACAACAAATCTAAAACATGGCTTTGATTTAATATTACCGCCTTATTTGGCTAATACAAAATCGTTAGAATCTTCTGGGCAATTACCAAAATTTGCAGACGGTGTTTATAAAATTCAAGATGAAGATTTATATCTTATTCCAACTTCAGAGGTAAGCCTTCTTAATTATTATCGCGATACTATTTTTGAAGAGCATGAGCTGCCGAAGCGTTTAACTTCTTGGACAAGTTGTTTTAGAAGAGAAGCTGGTACCTATGGTTCTGCAGAACGTGGCTTGATTCGTATTCATCAATTTGAAAAAGTTGAGCTTGTATCCTTTACAAAACCGGAAGATTCATTATCAGAGTTAGAGCGTATGGTTGCGTGTGGTCAAGAGATTCTTGAATCTTTAGGTTTACACTATCGAATAATGCTTTTGGCTGGTCAAGATACGGGTATTGCATCAGCAAAAACGTATGACCTTGAAGTTTGGATGCCAGGACAGGGTAGTTATTATGAGGTCTCTTCTGCAAGTAACTGTACTGAATATCAGGCTCGTCGTGCAAAAGTGCGTTATCGTAAAGATGGAAAAAATGAATATGTGCACACATTAAATGCATCATCATTGGCACTTCCTCGTCTTATGGTAGCTTTAATGGAAACATATCAACAGAAAGATGGTTCAATAAAATTACCTGAAAGTTTATTACAAAGGTGGTAATGGTATGATTAATCGTGAACTTGCAGCTCGAGTTAAGGAACTTGAACTGCATACTCGACGACTTCTTACGACTTCAGGAATAGGTGCTACACGAAGCAAACAGAGAGGGTTTGGCTTTGAATTTGATCAATTAAGATCATATCAATATGGAGATGATGTTCGTTTAATTGATTGGAAAAGTTCTGCTCGTAATCCTAATAATTTAAATATTCGTCAATATCTTGAAGAGCGTAATCGTGAATTTATTATTTGTCTTGATATATCGGCATCAACTATATTTGGATCTGATCAGTATGCTAAGTCTGAGATTATGCAGCAGGTTACGGGAGTTTTAGCTTTAGCGGCTGCTTGGAGCGGTGACAAGGTGGGATTAATTTTATTCTCTGATCATGTTGAATATATGGTTGCACCACGTAAAGGAAATTTTCACGTACATAATTTAATTGAAACTATATTTTCTTACAAGCCCAAGGGTAAAATGACTGACATTAATGCCTTGTGTGATTTTATTGCGAGAAAATCTTTTAAAAAAGCAAATTTTTTAGTTATTTCTGATTTTATAGCTCCAGATTATTTAGTTGGGTTGAAAAAGATTGTAAAAAAACAAAATGTTATAGCCATACATTGTATGGATATACGTGAAGAAAAGTTAGATGATGTTGGCTTTGTTTGGATGCAAGATTTGGAAACAGAAAAACAGATATTAGTTAATACTAAAAAAGGTTCTTGCTCATTAGTTTCAAAAAGTTTAGAGGATCGTAATAAGAATCAAAAAGTGATGTTGCAGAAATTGGGTATAGAGGTCTTTCTTTTAAAAAATCAGCAAACTTTTATGCATGATTTAATATCTTTTTTTAAAAAAAGAATGATTTATTAAATAAATATTATTCCTTCTTGATTTTTGTATTTAATTAGATGATCAGTTAAAGTTTTAAACATATAATGAGTTGTGGAATTAAGTTTGATACCTAAAATAAAGTTAGAAAAAATTATATTTTATTTCGGATGAGATTATTATGAATACCGTTCAGGGTCAATTGCAGTTAATTGATGTTTATGGAGTTTGGTATAAACCATGGTGGAATTCCGGTTGGTTGTATAGTTTAATAGTTTTTATTACGACCCTGTTTTTAGGATATTTTCTTTACAGATATATAAAACGCGAAAAAAAATTAACACCGGAGCAAGAAGCGTTGCAGGGGTTATATAGACTTGGCAACATGAATTATGTTGATGAAAAAATGATTCATGATGCCTATTTCAAGATAACTATGATTATTAAAACTTATTTTATTCTTCAATATAAAATGAAATTTCAGGATAAAAGTGATCTTGAAATTTCAGCAGAGCTGCATGGAATTATCCCTGAAAATATGATATCCTTATTGAAGGAATTTTTTGATAGGTCGTTTCATATTAAATTTGCCTATGATGTTGTATCAGAATCTATGCTCCGACAGGATATTGAAATGTTGCATACATTAATTATTGAGTTGGGCAAACAACAGGCAGATTCTTTGGGGAAATCTTGAGTTATCGTTTTATAGAGTTAGAACATTTGTATATTCATTGGCCATTCTGTCCTTACAAGTGTCATTTTTGTGATTTTGTCGCTATGGCAGCGCATGAAGAGTTTATGCAGCAGTATCATCATGCATTACTCAAAGAACTGTATCAGAATGAATCATTAATGCCCTTGAAACCTAGGCTGAGAACTATTTATTTTGGTGGTGGTACTCCAAGTACATACCCTGCTGAGTTGCTACTTGACACGTTTGGTACACTAAGAAAGCTTTTTGATTTTGATCAAACTACAGAAGTTACTATCGAGGTAAATCCAGGAACAGTAACTCCACGATTGTTTGATGTTTGGTCTGAGGTTGGAATTAATCGGTTGAGTATAGGTGTACAAAGCTTAAAGGATGCAGTTTTGAGTTCGTTAAATCGTCATCAAAGTAAACAACAGGTTGAAGAGATTTTGCAGCAGGCTTCAGGTTATTTTAAAAATTTATCCGTTGATTTTATTTTAGGACTTCCTGGAGTCAGTGATGAAGAATGGAAAGAAATGATACAAGAGGCAATGAGTTGGCCAATACAGCATATTTCGATATATTTTTTGACGGTGCATGAAGATACTCCGTTATATTTTAAAGTTACGCGCAATAAAATTCAGTTGCCACCTGATGATTCTATGGTTGATCTTTATAATTGGACTGTAGATTATCTTGCAGGATATGGTTTTGAACGGTATGAAATTTCGAATTTTGCAAAAAAAGGATTTAGATCATTGCATAATGCTGCATATTGGAACCGTAAATCATATCGTGGGTTTGGTCTTGGTGCATGTTCATTTAATGGAATAGATCGTTTTCAAAATACAAAAAATTTGGGGAAGTATATTCAGAACATTGAAAATTGTCAATCCGTAGTTGATATGGCTGAAACACTTACTGAATCACAAATCATGCTTGAGAAATTGATGCTTGGATTACGACAAACTGATGGCGTGTTGGTTAAAGAATATATTACAACATTATCATTAGATAAACATACTAAGTTTTTTGAAAATATAGCATTGCTTGAAAGTGCTCAACTGTTGAGCTATCGCGATGGCAATATTCAATTAACTCCTAAGGGGTATGTTTTAGAAAATGAAGTGACGTTAAAATTGTTTTCTTAAAAGTTAAAAAATTAAATCTATCTATAGAAAGGTATTTTTATGGCAAAACATGTTGGGGTAAAACTTCCTGAAGAATTATACGAACTCCTTAAAAAAGGCACGACAGTTGCAGTTTTAGCAACATTTTCTGAAAAAGGTGTTCCTCATACAACTCCTATTCAGGTTATTTATCCAAAAGGGTACGAAAGTATTTTGATCTCTATTCATAAAAATCATCAGGGTTATCAAAATATGGTTTGGCAAAAAAAGGTAATGCTTTGTTTTATGGATGAAGGAAATATTGCATATAGTATTTTAGGTCGAGCTGGAGTTGTTCGAGCTCCTTCAATTGTTCATCCGCTTATGAATGTTGTGCATATCGATATTATTGATATTAAGTCTGATTGTTCAGTTTTAACGAAGGTTGATTCTGGTGTTCGTTGGAGTTATACTTCATGGGAAGCTGAAGAATTATCAAACGGTTTAATGAATGAGCTTAAAGATATAGCAAAAAATTTATAAACCGTCCTTAAAGGAGTTTTTATGTTTTTGCGGTATAGTTTATTTTTTGTTTTTATCTCATTGTTTAATGAGATCTATTCTGAAGATTTGGATACATTGATAACGAGTTTAGCCAAGGCGCAAACAGATCAAGCAGCAACAACAACAGTAACTTCACCTGAATCGGTAGTTAATAAGGCACCAGTTGACGTAGTGCCTAGCTCTGAGGCTCAAAAAATAGTGATGCCCGAGCCAAAGCCTAAAGTAGTAGCTGCGCCCAAGGTTGTTTCTGAGCCCACACTAGTGACTGAACCTAAGCCTAAGGTTGTTGAACCACAACCTATTGCTAAAGCTGGTATGGTAACAATAGTTCAACCTTCTGTGGTAGCAGCTCCGGTTGTTGCTAAATCAGAGTCAGCAGAGTCCAAAGTTGTTATTCAGCCAGGAGAGGTTACTACGGTTTCAGCAGAGGGTCTTGATACATTGCATATTGATAGCAGTGGTAATTGGCTTGAAAAAAGAATCTGGTATCAAAAAGCAGAACAAATGTTTGAAGATATACGTAAGACAGTTGAAAAAGCAAGTGATATACGTATGAAGTTTGTTCATGAAGTAAGCGTTATTGGTAAACATATCGATGATTTTTATGAAAAAGTTTCATTTGAAAAAGGGCAGATAGATGAACTGCTACAGGCTGTTTTGGGTAGTTTGACTACCGAAGAAAAGGTTCGTGGCGGAGATTTATCATCAAGTGAGCGGGATATTAAGCTTAATATCCATGAAAATCAGCAAGAATTACAATCTATAGAAACTAATATAAAAATGATTTCAGGCCTTGATGAGCAAGTTGAGAAAACAATGATTAAAGCTTTTCAGGAAATTGATGCATGCAGAGCATTTGAAAATAAAGCTTGGAATAATTTCAAAGATATAGGCATGGAGCTTGATGACAAAAGAGCTCGTACGCTATACTATGAAATGAAAAATTTTTATGAAAATATTCAAAAAAAGATCGATTATCTGCAGAGTAATCTTTATGAATATTTGGTTAATCAGCTTGGTTCAAAAATTATTCAAACAACGTCTCAAATTCAAACAACAGTCCAATCTTTAAAGGCGAAGGGTATAAATCTTGAGTCTTTGCTTGAAAGGGATTCAACGGGTGACTTTGTTGTTCTTAAACAGCGTGATGAAATGAAGGCTAAAGAAGCTGCAGCAAAATTGACTTCTAAGGAAGTTGAATCAAGCGGCTTGCTGGAGAAAAAGATAAAAACGGCTTGGTATCAAAATTTGTGGTGCTTTATTTTAGAATATCTATGCCCTATTTTTACTAAATTATCAGAATGGGCAACCATTATTTTTTGTTGCATTCAGACATTATTATGTAAAATTCAGGAATGGATTTGTAGAATTTTGGGATATTAAATTAAAAAGAGCTTGAATTAAATTCAAGCTCTTTTTAATTTATTTTAATAGTTGTCTTCTAAGTAAAGCGTTATTTCTGGTGGCATTTGTCCCTGAGCTGTTCTTTCCAAAATAAGTAATGCAGAAGGTATACATAGTTTTAATTGCTTTTGTGTGCTTAAAGCGAGAGTTTCATTGTTGTTAAAACGATCAGTTGCGGGAAATTTCATTAAGGGAATATTATATTTTTTTAATAGAGAGAGTCTTTTTTTTGATTTTTTAACGATATGATGCATCGGTGATGAAATTCGTTTTACATAGTTTACGCCATTAATATTGAAAAAAGATGTAAATATACAGATTCCATAATAAATTTTTTTATTTAATCTCATAGTTTTTATTTAAAGTTTAAATGGTTGTTGAGGTTTTTCAATAAAAGGGCGTTCGCCGTATATTAGACCAATATAAATTTCTGCTGGAGTTTCTACGGGCGCAGCTAAGTGCGCATCGATTATTTTCTGTCTCTGTGCTTCTTTGTGAGCATCTGACTTTAGCCTTTGGCACCATATATTAAAGGAATAGAGCAATTCTGACACTGAGAATGGGTATATGATACCCTGAGCAGCTTTTTTTATGACAA
The DNA here is from genome assembly GCA_016183005.1 of Candidatus Babelota bacterium. Classification (GTDB taxonomy): domain Bacteria; phylum Babelota; class Babeliae; order Babelales; family Chromulinivoraceae; genus JACPFN01. The sequence continues at coordinate 28,414 of JACPFN010000013.1, forward strand.
GTTGAGGAAAAATTTGTTCGATATGTTGAACCATATTTTTTTGTGCATTTTCCCATTCTGTTCGGGTTATTGAGTAGTGGAATGAGGTAGGCGCACTAATAATAGTATGTTTCTTAAAAGGAACGATGGTAAAGGTAGGTTGTATTGTGCTGATTGGCGTACTTTGAGGTAGTTGTATAGCAGTTGACTGCGTTGAACCAAATAAGACTGAATAAACACTCATACAGTTGATTAATGCCAATAAAATATATTTTGTTTTCATTGTGTTATTAACTCCTCTAATATTTTTAGTAACTTAATACTAAACTTTAAGGCGCGAGACCGCTTTGAATATATAATATATATTATATATATTATTTTGAATAAATACAGAGCTGCTTAATTTAAAATTAATTGAAAGGTTTTTATTTTAAAATATTGAAATAATAACGAATTTTAGTTGAAAATATCATTCATTTTGATAATCTACTATTTATCTAACGTGCCGAGGTGGTGAAACTGGCAGACACGCAGCCTTGAGGTGGCTGTGGGAGAAATCCCGTGGGGGTTCGAGTCCCTTCTTCGGCACCAGTTTTTGATTTTACGAGTTTTGTCTGGCGTAGCCAGTTTTTTTATGCATATTTTATATACTTGAGTAAAAAATGGCTCGTTTTAGTTAAAAGCAAAGTAAGAGGCGAAAGCTAATATTTTTGACAGAGTCGGTTTAGTTCTAATGGATATTGGTAAAGACTTGTCAAATCAATAAAAAAGCAAATTTAATATCCAAATTCCTGGAGAGAATTATGAATCATTCAGTACAAAGAGTCTTAAGCGCTGGATTTACCGTTTGGGTAATTTTAGCAGCTGCTATGTGTGGTTATTTATATAAAAGTGGTAAAAAAGATATTCGTTTTGGTATTGATTTGGTAGGGGGAACGTATATTACCTTACAAGTTCAGCAAAATGATGTTATCAAAAATTATCTTGGTGATAAAATTGCTGCATTTGAATCGATATTAAAGTCTGCTCACATAGAAATGGACGGCAAGCCAATCTTAGCTCATGATGGTCTTATATTCAAATTCTTATCAACAAATACTGCTCACGAAGCAGAGTCTGTTCTTAAATCAGAAGAAAAATTTTTAAAGTATGATCTTGATGGGGCAAGCCTTAAAGTAACTTTACCCGATGCAACATTATCAAAGCTTCTTTCAGATGCTGTTGAAGCGAATATTGAAATCTTAAGAAGCCGTTTTAGTAGTTTAAGTGAAATTCATATCAGTAAACAAGGTGCATCACAAATTGTTGTAGAGCTTCCTAATGTAAGTGATCCTCATCAGGCAAAGGCTATGATTGGTAAATCCGCTGTTTTAGAGTTTAAGCTTGTTGAAGATAGTGCAGCATCTCGTGAAACTCTGTTGGCAAAATATGATGGAGAGCTTCCAGAAGGTACCGTTATTGTTCCAGGTCAGCGTCGTGGGGCTTTTGATGAAGCAACTTATTATTTGCTTCCGGTTTATACACCAGTTTCTGGAAAATATTTTAAAAATGCATATGTAGATTTTGGCGGTCAATTTGGTACTGATTTAGTAGTACATTTTGAATTCGATCCAGAGGGTGGCAAACGTTTTTATGAACTTACTAGTGAAAATATTGGTAAGCCATTGGCAATTGTTCTTGATGATGAAGTAATTCAAGTTGCAATTATTCAAGCTGCGATTAGCACTAAGGGGCAAATTACTGGAAATCATAAACCTGATGAAGCAACAACATTATCAAAACTTCTTAAGTCTGGTGCATTTAAAGCAAAAGTTGATTTTGTTGAAGAGCGTCAAATCGGGCCAACACTTGGTCAAGAAGCAATTCAAAAAGGTTTGATTTCATGTATCATCGGTTTAGTTTTATTACTTCTTTTTGGGATTATGTATTACCGTCTTTGCGGAGTGTTTTCATTTTTAACATTGGTATATAACATTGTTCTATTACTTATGTTTATGGCACTTTTGCATGCAACGTTAACATTGCCAGGTATTGCTGGGATGATCTTGACCGTTGGTATGGCGATTGATTCATCTATTTTAATTTATGAGCGTATAAAAGAGGCATTGCGTGAAGGTCGATCAATCTCGGTAGCTGTTGACGATGGCTTTTCTGAAGCAATGTGGGTTATCTTAGATTCAAACATTACCACATTTATTGTTGCAACTGTGTTGTATTTCTTTGGAACAGGACCTATTCAAGGGTTTGCCGTTACGATGATGATCGGTATCATCACAACACTTTTGACAGGACTCTTTTTCTTGAAATCATTATTTAAATTTTATTTGAGATTTTTTAATGTACAAAAACTTAGTATTTAGTATAGTATAAAGGATATGTGGCGACGTAGCTCAGGTGGTTAGAGCGGCAGAATCATAATCTGTAGGTCCGGGGTTCAAGTCCCTGCGTCGCTACCAAAATAAAAAGAATTTATAGCGAGTAACAAAAAGTTACTCGCTATTTTTTTTCATAGGCACGAAGAATCAAATGAGGATTCAAGCAAAAGTTCCGCAGAGGCTATTCCAATTTAATTTTTAATAATTCTAGACAAAAATATTTTTTTTATGTTAAAACAGATTAAGTATCTTAAGTATTTAAAGTATTAAAAAGGAGAATGGATGCAAAATAAATCTTTAAAAATATTATTTTTGGCAGTATTTTTATTTTCAAATATCATGATTCATACAGATTCAACATTTGATAGTGTAATGAAAGCCTCTAATTATCCAGCACCAACTATTATTTCATCTCAATTTTTAATAAATCAGTCTGATTTTACTAGTATGCAACGTTTTAATATTAATTATAATCAGAACTATGGTTTTATGTTTAATTTTATTCCTTCTTCTTCTTTTAAAAATCCATGGGGGAGCAACGGTACTTCTACGGATTTATCTGGAATTCCAAATTTAAATAATTTATTAAAAAATGGTATTCAGTTTGTTCTTGTGGCAAATGATAGCAAGGGAGATATTTTATTACCAGCTTCTGGAGTTGCGGGTGTTCATTTTTCTCAAGCATATGATTTTACCTTGTATGTCTTTGATATGAATAATAATTTTGTTGTTAGTTATCCTGTTACCAAAAATGAAGTGGCTACTCTAGGGGCTGAAGTATCATTAGGTTCATCATTAATTGGATATGGGTTTAATACAGGTATTACCTCTGTTAACAATAGTACAACAATTAATTCATATCCTGTTTATATGATCTTGGGTCAACCGTCATGGGCTGTTGCTAATGTGCTTGATTTGGCTCGTGCAATTTATTCTAAAGAAACTCATACTCCATTCACAGTATATACGAATTTTGATGCATTAGAGCAAGCGATAACAATTCCTTATGGAAATAATACTACGGTCTATGCTAAAGATAGTGATATACAGATCGCTTCAGATATGCCAGACCTTCAATTAAATCTTATGGATAATCAACCAACTGAACTTTTTAGCCTATCAAACTTGGGTGGTGTTAGATATAATAGTTTAGCTAATAATATTAATTCAGGAGCAAATCCAAAATTAAAGTTAGTAGTGTTGGCATTTGATGGAAATAATAATTATATGTCCTCTATTAGTTCAAGCCAATCGCCATCTTCTTTTGCGATATATGCATTTGATACAACGGGAAACATTTTGTCAGGATTTCCGTATCAGATTCCTGTTTCAGCTAAGCTAGCTAAGCATTTTACAATTAGTGGAAATAGTATATTACAGGGTGCTTCAAAATTTAATTATCCGGCCGTTATTGATATTAATTGGGTAAGAACATTTAGTTCAGTAAATGAGTATGATGACGCACCAAATCAAAAATTAGTACAGCTTTGGGTAAGTTCTATTTATCCAAATTCTTCTGTAGACGTTTCATTAATTTATTCTGCGGACGGTACAGGTGGTTGGGGTATTGGTAATATAGGTGCTGAAATATACGACAACTTAGGAGTAAATAATGTTTATATGCGTATAACTTGTTATGATGATAATCAAGCAAATCAGCATTATATGGTTGTTAAAGCTTATACTAAGAATGCTATAATAAATAATTCTACCGATGTATATTCTTCAATAGCTAATCCTTTAGTTTGGAGATGGAATAAAGGAACAAGCTTCAAAGGGGAGAAAGTTCCGTGTAAATTACGTTATCTTACTCAGCAGAATAGTACATTTAAAATAAAAATGGGAGTGCAAACGAGACCATCTAGCACACCAACCAAAAATACGGGTGCATTAGTAGGATATACAAATTATAGCCCTGCTAATAATGAAGTTGTCGTAGCATTTAAAGTGCGTGGATAGTTAAATAAAAGTAAAAAAATAAATAAGCCTAGAAAAATGTTTTTCTAGGCTTATTTATTTTTTTACTTTTATTTATGGTAGAAGAATTTTATAATTATCCATAAATCTTTAAAAAAGGAAAGTATGAATTATGTTTAATTTTCTAGTTGTTTTTTTAAGATGTTTAAATTTTTTATTTTTCACTGCAGTGATTCAAGGATCTGATTCATCTGTTTTGAATGTTTCTCAGGTTCGTGGTGTTGTTCAGAACATTGAAATGGCGACTCAAGTTGGGCAAAGTGGGCAGGATCAAGTTGCTACTTTAAAAGATTTAGAGAATATATTTGGTTCACGTATGAATGTTTTGAGTGTTGATATGAATAATTTTTCAACACAAGAGTTGCAATCTATAGCATTTGGTGGATATTCATTAATTTCTAATCCTTTTAATCGTAGTGCGAGTGTTTCATTAAATATTTTAAAAAATTTATTACCGTTAGATTTTGAAAAAATGGCTCAAAGTGGTACAAATAGTATTTGTATTGGATTATTTGGATCAGATGCAAATGGTAATTTGCTTACAACTTTATCTAACAGAAGTTTTGATACCACTATTCAGGCTTTAGATCATTTTAAATTATATATTTTTAAAAGTGATGGGACATTACTTGGTTCTGCTCCTTTATATATTCCTTTAAATAAATATTACTCTAATAAACAACAGGCATTTATTACGCCAATTTTTGCAAGTGGAACTATAGCTGAGCAGTTGCAGAGTAATAATAACAGTAAACAAAATTTTGCTTTTTCTCTTAATGGACAAGTAGTATCTGGACAATCAAATTCATCGTATCCTTATTTAGTTTGTATACAAAATATTTCTGGGATTGATGTTCCTAATAGATATTTAAATATGAATGAATTGCAAGTTATTTTTACGAAAGGAACTGATGAGGTAAGTATTCCACAGATTAATAGTTATTATCAAACATTAGATTTTTTGGAAATTATTATTGGAAATTCAGCTTTTTCTTTTAATCAAAATTCGCTTAATCAATCAACTGATATTGGTGCAAATGGAATATGTGCCGATATTAGTCAGGATACTGCACCTTTAATTACTTCAGGGATGCAATTTATATTTGTAGCAATCGATGATAATGGTAATGTCCTTTCTAATATTGTTCAAAATCAGTCAAAAATAGATCATTATTTATTATATATTTTTGATCAAAATAGTAATCTAATCAAAGGTGTTTATGTTAATCCTTTATATACCACTCCAGCCTCCAGTTTTAATATTAATCAGTCCGAAAATGCGATTACCGTACGAATTAATGGAGATACGATAACTAAGGGGCAACAGTATTTTTATCCGATATCTATTAATTTAACCTATGGATCAGGAATACAGCTTCCACCTACTTCTTCTCTTCAAAATTTGATTACATTAAAAAATGGTGAAACGTTATCGAATATTTCTTATGATTTGGTAACATCTAAGGGCTCAAAGGTTTTATCATTTGCCAATACAAACTATTTCAGTACTAATTGGTTAGATAATATTAGCGCACTTCTTGATATGGGACAAACTGTATTAATTAATACTAAGCAATCAACGTATCAAGATGGTAAGCAAGCTCTTTTAGGGTATGAATTAAGTTTTAGTATTTATGGTGTCGGAAATACTTCTACTACAGGTATTTTAGTTGCACAGCAGGCGATTATGTTACCAGCATTATTATCAAATTTAACGGTTAATTATCAGAAAGATTTATCTAAGGCTGTTGATAAATTAGATCTATTTAATAGTTTATCAAGTTCAAGTGGTAGTTGGATTGGAATCATTCCATCGGGTAAATTGAAACCAAGTTCGATAGTTACATCATCGAGTCTTAAAGCAAATGCTATTAATTATCAACTTTTAAAGACTTTTTTAGATGTTCATCAAATTACGCTGTATTCTACGCCCGTAACTTCATATGTTGCGACACAATACATAAATCAAAAAGATGGTTCAATTACTTTGCCTGGTTGGTATGATGTAACCTCTAAGCAGTATTCATATAGTGGATTTAATCTGCAGTTAGAACAGATGGAATCAGGAGAAGGATATTTCTTCGTAGAAGATACTGCAAATATGAATAAAGGACCTTTTTCTGGTAATTCTGGAGTTGTTGGTTTGTTACAATCAACTCTTTTGCTCAAGGAATTACAGCAAAATATTGTTTCGAATGGATCATGTAGGATGGTACTTTTTGGATTTGATAGTAATGGAAATTATATACCTGATATTATTAAAACTGTTCCAGATTATTTTAATGTATATATCTTTGATCAGGCAGGAAATAATTTATTAAATTCTCCAATTTCCTTTAAAGCATCTGATTATGTAGGGTTAGGAAAATATCAGTTGAATAAAAATGCTCAAGCTCCTGCAATATTTTTCTTAAATGGTATTGGAATTTCTCAGATAAAAAAATTGACATATCCTTTTGATATTAAAGTGAGCTGGAAACTTCAGGGTGGACCAGTCCCTAAGCCTAAGCCTAAACCGACTCCTAAACCAGCTCCTAAGCAGACTATACCAACAATCCCAGCAAGTATGGTGGTTCAGCTTGATAAAACATTGTTTTCCTTTGGTTATATGGTTGATATTGAAGGTGTTAAATATCTTCAAGAGCCTCCTTTTAGTTCAGATTTTATAAATGCTATCAACGCAAAGCTTGAGCAGGGTAATTCTGTTGTTATTCATATGATTACTCAGGATAAAAATATTACAGCTGTTGCTTACTCAGATGAGCAGCAAATTAGTCAATCAAGTATTGCTTTGCTGTCAGGAGAAGCTCTTACTGATAAGCTTTATTATGCTAACGATAGTACCAAATCGTTTCAGTTGCCTATTACAAAAATTTCTGGTCATCAAGGTATATGGCTTGAATTTAAAATTCTAAAAATATCGTATAATAATTTAGTAAAGTTATCATTGGCAGGTGTTCAAAAAATATTATCTTTGAATGCTTCAGCCGTAACATCTATAGTTCAAGATGAAACTCAAATTCCTGGTTGGTTAACAGATTGTAAAAGTGGTTTTACCTTATCATTACAACAGATGAATGGTGGTAATGGGTATGCTTTTATACAGGATTTTTGGAATAAATGTTCAAATAATAAATTTTCAGGAACTTCAGGAATTGCTGGTTTATCATCACAAGGTAAAGGATATGCAAGTTTGCTTGCAAAAATGCAAAAAGAGATACCAGTTACTTTGGTTTTATTAGCTTTTGACGCAAATAATAATTACATAGAAGATATTATTAAAACTGCGCCTTCTGGATTTGCATTATTTGGTTATGATCAAAATGGTCAGATCTTACAAGGTTTTCCTATAACATTTAATGCATCTGATTATGTAGGATTAGGTAAATATCAGATTAAATCAGGAGCACAGGGTCCTGCTATCTTTGTTTTTGATGGATTACGTGCTGCATCTGGGCTTACAAAATTACAGTATCCTTTTGCATTAAATATTAATTGGAAGATATTGCCAATTGCCGTTCAAAATATATCATCTCATTCACTTTATTCATATTTGAGTGGTATAATAGAGCAGGCTTGGTTATCTGTATCATTTAAATCAGACCAGTCTGACCATCATTTAATGATTAATAATTATAATGTACAGGCGCATCAATCTATATCTAATGTATCTAAGGAATATGCAACAGCTTATATGACTAATAATTTTAATCCGTTATCATCATCTAATCTTGCGGATGGTGTTATACTTAGTTTTGTGTCATATCGTACTAAATCGTATGTATATGCCCAAAACATACAAGGAAAATTTTTAGGGTGGGCTGAATTAATAAATATGAATAATCAATTGCCAAACAGTTATATAATTTCAGGTGCTTATCTTTCTTCAGTAATTACCGTAGATACTTCTAAGGCATTTTTGATAACATCAAGTAAAAGTTTAACTGGTTTACCAACTTCAATAATAGTTCCAAGTCCTATTACATGGCCAGGATTTTCAGGATAATAGAGAAGATAGGTGAAAAAATAGAATTGATAGTTTTTTATCGTTACTTGATCGGCAAAACAGATTTTTTTGTAACAAGAAGCACATTTTTTTGTGCTTCTTGTTTTTTATATAATCGTTTTGTATCCTTTGAGCATTAATTAATCTTTGTAAGAGAATGGACTATGAAATTTAAAGAATGTATGCAGTATTTTCAGAACCTTGAACAAGAGCCTTCTCGTACTGCAATGACCAAGATTTTAGCAGAGCTTTTAAATCAAGCTTGTGCACGAGATGCAAAAATTATAGCCTATTTTTCTATGGGATCTCTTTTTGCGGCTTATCAAGATATTCAATTTAATATTGCTCAAAAAAATATGATTGCCATTTTAGCAGAATTTTTGAATGTGGCAGAAAGTACCATTCAGGGTCATGCTAGGACTAAAGGTGATTTGGGATTGGTTATTTTTGAAATGTGGCAAGGTGAAGATCAAGGACTTACATTACATGAAATTTATGAACTTTTAGTTGATGTCGCAAAGATTAGTGGAACGGGTTCATCTGAAAAAAAGGCAAAAGCTATCATTAAAATCCTAAGGCAGGTTGATGCTGTTTCTGCAAAATTTATTGTAAGAATTGTTACGAAGACTATGCGTCTTGGATTTTCAGATATGACATTTTTAGATGCACTCTCTTGGATGCTATCTGGTAGTAAAAAGTTAACACCTCAGATTGAGCATGCATATAATATTTGCGCTGATTTGGGTCTTGTTGCTTACACATTAAAGAATGGTGGAATAAGTGCTATAGCAAATATGGATATCCATGTTGGAATTCCAATTTTGCCTGCAGCTGCTGAGCGGCTTAAGAGTCCGCAAGCAATTATTGATAAATTGGGTGACTGTGTAGCACAACCAAAGTTAGATGGATTTCGAGTGCAGGTTCATTTAAAGAGATCTGGAACAAAAACTGATGTACATTTTTTTTCACGCAATATGCTTGATATGTCCGATATGTTTCCTGATTTAAAGCAGGCGATTTCTCATTTACCTGTTAAAAGTTTGATTTGTGAAGGTGAAGCAATTGGATACGATGAAGCAACGGATACATTTTTACCCTTTCAAGAGACGGTGAAACGTAAGCGTAAGCATGATATTGAGCAAGTAAGTCAACAATTACCACTTCGTTTATATTTATTTGATCTTTTATATTTAGATGGTGAAAGTTTTTTGGATAAAGCACATAAACAGCGCAGAAAAGAATTGGTTGAATTGTGCAAACTTTTTAAAGATGTTGAGATTAAGGCTATTGAAGAAAAGCATATATATACGGCGCAACAACTGCAGGAGTATTTTTTGACCTGTATTGCAGTAGGACTTGAAGGGCTTGTAGTAAAACGTGAAGATGCTGTTTATCAGCCAGGAAAAAGAAATTTTAATTGGATTAAGTTGAAGCGTGAGTCACAAGGTGAGTTGATAGACACGGTAGATGGAGTTATTTTAGGATATTACGTTGGTCGTGGTAAGCGTGCTCATTTTGGAATAGGGGCATTTTTACTTGGTGTTTATGATGAAGATACTGATCAATTTAAAACGGTTGCAAAGGTTGGAACAGGGTTAACTGACGCTGGTTGGAAAGATTTGAAAAAACGCTGTGAATTATTGATTGTTAAGCAGCAGCCCAAAAACGTAATGTGTGCTAAAGAACTATTTGTTGATGTATGGATTAAACCAGAGATTGTGTGTGAGATTTTATCAGAAGAAATAACCTTATCTCCGATGCATACAGCTGGAAGAACGGAAGCGCACTTAGGATATGGACTTCGCTTTCCTCGTTTTGTTAAATATCGTGATGATAAAAGTGCTCAACAGGCAACGACAGTCAAAGAGCTTAAAGAGCTTTATCGAAATCAGAAAAAATGAGAATTTAAAAAAGGAGAGGGTCGTGATGTATAAAATTATAGTTAGTTTATGTATTCCGATTTTTTGTGTTACGCGAGCGCCCATAGATCTTAGCGGATTGATCTCTTCTTCAGATTTAAATCGAAGTATAAAACTTGAAGCTGTTAAAAAAAAAGCAAGAATAAATTTAAATGGTGAATTTTCTTCTGCAGATTTATCCAATATTGCTCAAAGTAAAATTTCTCGAAAAGAGATGGTTCATCTTAGTGGAATTTTATCGGTAAATCAATTAGATTCAGTTATTCAATTTATATCTAGAAAAAAAGCACAGAGAAAAAATATTAACGGTTTAATTTCTCAAAAAGATTTAGATAAAGCAATTGTCATTGATCATAAAAAAAGCAAACCGAGATTAAATTTAAGTGGTCTGATGGTTCAAAATTACTCAGATCCTGATTATCAAGCAGCATTTAAAATTTTAAATGATTCAGCGCTTAAAGAAGAGTATACAGATGGGCTTGAAGCAATGCAGAACTATTTTAAACAATATTATTTTAGACAAGCTGGTCAGGCAGAAAAAAAGATAGCTTCTATTGAGTTACCCAAGGTATGTTGTCCTACACAAGGACAAAATTATACTCTGTGTCAAAAATAACAGTAAGGATGTATAGTATGAGGCAAAAAAATAGATTTTTAGTATCAATAATAATTAGTGTTTTAGCAGTACAATTTTCATATGGTGGGTATTCTGCGCAATATAAAATTGCTTTACAAGATCTGATTAAAGTTCATAAAAAATATTTTCCTCATGAACCTATAGTCATGAATAATTCAAGCCTTGTATATAGTGTATATAGAAAAATTATTGCTCCTTGGGCTTTTTATATTAATGGAATGGCGCATATTGTAGAAAATAAATTCCAATCAAAAGAGCCTTATTGGAAATCTATGCAAAGTATTTGGAATAGCTTTCAGAGTAGTCAAAATGAAGTTAAGCAGCTTAAAACTTTGTTTTCCGGAGTTGATGAAGCAGCTTTACTTGCCTCTTTTTATGAAGAAATTGGCAGCGATGTTGTTCAAATATTTTTTAATATAATTCAGGATTGTACTAATGCTTTATCTACAGATCAGCAAGATCTTGAAGGTTGCTTTATTGCATATCAAATAGCCTATCAAATGTATCAGTCAGATATGCAGATTATAAATATACAGCAAGGGTCAGATTTTGAATCATCTATAGCTGGTAATATGATTATTTTGTATCAGAATGCCATTAAAAATCTATTAAACAAATTAAGCGTTGGAATGCTTGGAGCAACAGACATAGAAGATATTTATGATCAAGTGGCACGTTATTATAATTATTTGGCTATAGTTGCTACCGATATCAATGACACTCAGTTGATTAGTTCGAGCCAAACGCAGGCAAATCAAGTTTGTCAAAATTATGGATATTATCTTCAGGCTCAAAAATTATATCAACAGGCAGTAAGTCTTTTAAAAAAAAATAAGAATAGTGTTTCTTTAGATGTTAAAAATCCTGCTCAGGTTATAGCTTTATTAAGTAGTATGAGCAAAAACGTTGGTCAAATTATTCAATTAGCACAACAAGCAAATCAGTATTATGCTCAAGCACAAGATATTTTTGGAGCAAATCAGGCACAACTGTTACATAATTTGGTTAATAATGTTGATCTTTGGGTTGTTCAGGGTCTTGCTCAATTATGGATATTGTACTTACAGGATCAAAGTGCTCAGAATCAGTATACAGCGCCAACTATAGCTCATTTTATTTCATCAAGAAATCAGAATTCTCAAAATCCTGTTACTAATGATCAGGTTATAGCAGCATTTGAGAATTTATCAGCCTTGATTCAACAGAAATCTAATCCGGTTAATGCTTTGGCTACGTTAGATGTATTGAAGGAATATTCTTTAATGCAAATAATAGATTCATTACAACAAGAAATTATTACATTTGTTCAAAGTGGTGTTAAATCTTCATCTTGGATGTATACATTTACTTCACTTCAGGCTATCAATTCTGCTTATGATATTCTTTTTTATTTGGGATATTTATCAGAGTCAGTAGTTAGTGCTTTTACTCAAGGATCGGGTGATTATGCCTTACAGGCTATGGCATATGCTCAAGCTTTAGATTCTATTTATAAACAATTACCACCTAGTATTCGCATACAAGTTAATAGTCTAATTCCTTATTTTCCTCTTCAGATTCAACAACGAAAAAGTATTTTACAAAATACAGCTGTTGCTACATGGTATGATTGGACAGGACAGATTTTGTTAGCATCATTAACGGTTAATAGAGAAGATTTACAAAGTAATAAAATTGCACAAATTACTATTCAAAAACCAACATCAATAGAAAAAAAACCTCAGAAAAAAAATATAAGCAATTTAATGAACTTGGCTCATCAAAATGCTTTAAATGAAAATTTTGCTCAGGCTTCAAGTCAATATCAGCAGCTTATGAATATGTATACTACTTTGTATAGCATCAATCCAAATGATCCATCTTTATATGCTAATATGATGGAATCAAAAACTATGTATACGGCATTATCCTTTGCATCAACAGTTCAAGCATCAGGTAATCAAGTTTGGGGTGATATTAAAAATATACCTACAGAATATAGTGCTACAAGATATGGATTTAATACAATTAGTGTGACAGAGTTGGGCCTGTCAGAATTTCCAGCATCTTTAATAAGCTTTCAAGCTGGCAAGGAATATACGACATTTACCTTACAACAACAAAAGGATATTTTGCAGATTATAAAAGCTCATATTGTTAATCAACTTTTGGTTCAACAGGGGATTGGGTTTACAGATGTTTTTGTTGATTATACCTTAGAATTTAATAGCCAAGTTGATCAATCTGGCCGTGCTTTGGCAACTCAGTTAGAAGCTCAAGTTGATATATCATTTAATAAGTTTGATGGCGTTGAGATTATTTCGATTATGCTCAGTGATGCATCAACTATAGAATCGGTTGTTTGTAAAAACTTACCATTGCGTAATGTTGATCCTTTAATCTCTTCGATGGCGACAGCTTTAACCTTTTATGCAAGTACACAGATTCTTGTTCAGCCAGGTAAGCATGAAGTTAGGATAGGTAATGCTTCATATAGATCAGGAAATGATGAAAAGCTTTCCCGTATTTTCCTTGATAAAATAATTAAAGTATATTTGGCGGCAGCTTATCCTCATTGGCAGCAAGCAGAAAGTTTAATGACGCATTTAACGCATCTGTTACAGAGTACTCAGAATAAGTCTGTTAAAAGTTACCCGTTAAATTTTGCGAATAATTTAAAAATGATAGATAGCTATGTTACGCGAGCTCAAGCATTATTGTATGCTCAATCAGATAGTGCCTATACATTTTCTTTAAAAGCAAATAATAAAAATGTTGCTCAACGGGTAGAGTCTTTATTTTTTGGTATGTATAAAAAATATATAGCATGGATGAAAGAGTGTCTTGTTGGTAAAAACCCATTTGATTCTACGTACCAAATAGTTTTGCATAAGATTAATACCACCTATGTTTCTTGGGCTGCTTTATTACAAGCTCAGGAAAAAATATCGGAGGTTGAAGCAATTAATAATGATATTATTTCGTTATTTACAACTGCAGGTAAAGGTTGCATCGATATATCTTACACAGAGCCATTATATCCTGATTTTATTCAATATCATTATGCAACTGCAGCTCATTATTTCTTAGCTGTACAAACTCAATACTATAAAATGAAAGAGTTTGGTAATGCCCAGTCTATCAATAGTTTAATCAATGATGCTTATTTTAAGGGTTCAAGTCAGAATGTTGATCTATTTTTACACGTTCAAAAGCATGGCGTAGCAATTGAGCATGAAGAGAGTAAAGAAAAGGAAAATGTTCCATTTTCTCAGCTTGTTTCTCAAAAAGTTTTTGCTTCAACAGCAAAACAGAACGCATATAACTCTGTGCAAAACCTATTACTTAACGCAGGTATCGGTTTTTCCTTTTTAATAAAACGAATACAGGGGGCAGTAGTGCAAAATTCTGCAAGTAAAAAATCAATTACCCAAAAGGGGATATCATCGTTTAGTAAAAATGTAACTAATTTCTTGCGTGATCAAAATATTATGTCATCTTCTGATGTTCAGCCAGCATATTTTAAAGAAGGGGTAGCGCAGTCTATTTTTTCAGTTAATATGCAGGCATATAATCAGTTTAAAAATAATATGAATGATTATTCCTCATGGCTTAGTGTGCTCTATTCTGCGCTTCAGGCTTTATATGGATTTAGTTATCTAGGTGCAAAAACAGATGAAACTGGAAAGGAGATGGAAAATCAGATGACTGAATTCTTTACCGAATTAGAAAAACATACATCTTCACTTGAAAATCCATCATCGGTATATGTTGGATAACTTTATCCGTTTGGTTGTTGTATAAACGCTATTGTCTGATCGTCTTGTTTAATGGATGGATTAGTACTTTTAAAGTACTGATTTGTTGCCAGAGTGAATAAAGTATTTTTAATAAAACAAAAATCTTTTTTGATATAAATTGTTGGCAGAACTATATTGGGACTTGCCTGAGTGATGGTTGCACCTATAGGAATATACATTGTTTGAGGGTCAGCGATAAATATTATGGTGTTAAGCGGAATGTTATTATTTTGAGCAGGATCGATTTTGCTAGTTTGATAGTAATAAAGATTAGTTTTTTTATCAAACTCTAGCTTCATAAAGTACATTTCATGTGGATGCTTTGGATCAATCATCCAGTTATTTACTGTACCTGGAGCAACTATATAAGCAGGAATGATCTTTTCGGTTATTAGGATGTGCATATCATGTGTTTGTTGTAGAAGGGGGAAGCTGATTTGACCATCCGGAGAACTGAGAGCAATATTACCAGCATACATACACATAATTGCTGGCAGCTCATATGTATGTTTATATGAACTTACGACATCTCTGTATAAATAATCTGGTTGCTTAAGAGCCCTTGAATAGTTGGACAGACTAGAGCTTTTCCCCTGTTTTTTAAGTTTTTTTATTTCTGATTTAGTAAGATACGGATATTTTTGTATAAATATTGTTATTATAGAGTCGGTAGTATAGCTATAAATATTGGATAGTATTATGCCTATGTATAAAGTTTTTTTTAATATTTGTTTCATTTTTTTCTCCTTTTTAGATAGCTTATCAAGTATGATGTGTAATTTTCTATAGATTTAGTCTTAAAAAGTGTTTTTATATGTCGATTTCGTCAAAATATGATTTTAAAACAACAGGTGCCTGGCGTATTTTTGTAAATGCTTATCAAATTTCTGAAAAACAGCAGGTGCAGTTTGAAAAATATGGTTCACTTCTTCTTGAGGAAAATGAAAAATATAATATTACTGCTATAACATTGGTCAGTGAGATAGTAGAGGATCATTTCTTTGATTCTTTAGCCCCTTTAAAGTTATATCCCATGTCTGAGGTTAAAAATTTAGTAGATGTTGGATCAGGAGGAGGGTTTCCTGGAATTCCTTTAGCCATTATGTGTCCGAATGTTCAATTTAATTTAGTAGAGGTAAACTTAAAAAAAGTTTATTTTCTTAATTTAGTCGTTCAAGAGCTTGGTCTTGAAAATGTTACAGTTCATACCTATGATTGGAGAACATTTTTAAGAAAATATAAAGGATTAGCCGATCTTTTTATTGCTAGGGCATCGCTTCAGGTGGATGAATTGCTGAGAATATTTAAACCTTCTTCTCAATTTAAATCAGCAACATTTATTTATTGGGCATCAAAAAAATGGGTACCAACTTTAGAAGAAAAAGAGTATCTTAATAGATGTTTATCGTATATGGTGGGTCAAAAAGAACGACAACTATGTTTTTTTTCGAACAGCAATAAAAATTAATTTAGGCGAAGGGTTAAAAATATATGAAATCAAATAATACATCTGGTATTCGTTCATTGTTTCATATGCAGGGCGGGCTTACATATCCAAAAATATTGAAATATTTTTTTCCAGAATGGATTACGGCTTTAGTGGTATATTTTTTACCATATTTTATTGATTGTTTATTTATTTGTAATTTGAAATCTACCAGCACGTACGCAGTTTCAGGAATCATCGATAATTTTTTGACTATGTTTCTTAAGGCTGCAGAAGGTTTACCTATTGGTATCGTAATCGTTGCAGGTTATTTTAACGGACGTCAAGAATATGAAAAAGCAGGACAAACATTTGTTGATGCATTTTGGGTAGTTATAGCGGTAGGTACAGTTCTTTCGGGTATGCTATATCTCTCTATTCCTTTGGTTTGTTCATTTAATAATTTCTCTGAAGATATGATTGCTCAGGGGATTCCTTATCTTAAAATTAAATCCTTAGTGATATTTTTCATGTTTGTGTATTTTTCATTAGTTGGATTTTTGCGTGCTATAAAAAATACATTAACACCTATGATTGTCTTTATAATGGGGAGCATTGTTTTTGTTTCTGTTGATTATGTTTTAATATTTGGAAAATTAGGTTTTCCGCAAATGTCATTGCTTGGTTCAGCAACTGCAGCATTAACACAATATATTTTTATGTGTATCGTTATGATCTCTTATTTGTTGCTTACGTCTAAGCATGAAATGTACAAAATCTCCTTATTTAATCATATATTTTCTTTTGATCGTATTAAAAAAATTGTAACAACCTCGCTTCCTGTAGTTATTGATAAAGTTTCTATTGCTTTTGCCTATGCATGGCTTGGATCATGTATGTCTCATTTAGGGCAAGAGGCTGGTGCAGCTTTTTCGTGTATCAAAATGATGGAACGATTTGCATTTTTACCCGCAATTGCATGTGCACAAATTATTACGTTTTTGGTAAGTAATGATTTAGGTCGTGGTGATTGGAATAGTATTTATGCTAACATTAAAAAAATTATTATTATTTCAACGTGCTTAGTAGGATTTATTTTAATTATTGGTTCTATTTGGCCCATGTGGTTTGTAAGTTTTTTTGATAAAAATGGTGATTTTGGTTCTATGGTAGCTCTGATATTTCCAGCCTTAAGTGTACTTATTTTAATAGATTTGTTACAGTTGGTTTTATCTGCAGCTTTGCGAGGTGCAGGTGATGTAAAAACAGTTATGTGGACACGGGTTGGTGTTATTGCTGCATTTTTCATTCCGTCAACATATATAATTTCAATGTTTTCATTTTCTCATATTGTGTACAAAATGCTGGCAACTTATGCAGTATTTTTAATCGGAAATGGATTAATGAGTTTAGTGTATATGTATCGTTTAAGTCAAAATAATTGGAAAAAACAATAATTTAAAAAGGTGTTTGCTGTGGCTAAAGTAACTAGAGAAGAGATTCTAAAAATTGCAGAAATGACACGTGTTTCTATTGAAGAACATGAAATGGATAGTATTATTGCACAGTTTAACTCTGTTTTAAACTATGCAGAGTGTGTAGTTGAAATTGCACAACAAGTAGACATGGCGACCCAGAAGAATATTAATTGCATGAGAAATGATCAAGTAATTCCAACAGACAGTAAAGAGATTTTAGCTCAGGCTCCACAATCAGAAGATAACTATTTTGTGGTACCTAAATTTATTGATAACAAGTAATTCTTGAGAGGAACAGTTATGCATGAGCTTTCTTTTGCTACCATTAAAGACATTAAACATGGTATTGAAACTAAAAAATATTCTCATAATGAAATTTTAAAATATTTTTTACAACAGTTTGCTGTACATGATTCAAAAATTAAATCGGCAATTGAGATTTTTGATGAACAATCGATTTTGAAAAATTTTAATCCAGGAGGAATCTTGCATGGTATTCCTGGAATTATTAAAGATAATATTTGTCAAAAAGATCGCTTTATTTCTTGCGCTTCAAAAATGCTTGAAAATTATAAAGCTACTTACGATGCTACAGCTGTGGACCGTTTAAAAACAGAGGGTGCTCTTTTAATTGGGCGTGCAAATTTAGATGAATTTGCAATGGGAAGTTCAACAGAAACTTCCGCATTTTTTAAAACTAGAAATCCTTGGAATTCACAATGTGTTCCTGGTGGATCAAGTGGTGGATCAATAGCAGCAGTTGCTGCAGGAATGGTTCCTTGGTCACTTGGTAGTGAAACTGGTGGATCAGTACGTCATCCAGCAGCATTTTGTGGAGTGGTTGGCTTTAAGCCAACTTATGGATCTGTTTCTCGTTATGGATTAATTGCATATGCATCATCACTTGATCAAATTGGCATTTCAACGCATACCGTATATGATACAGCGCTTGTTTATTCAGTAATAGCCGGACATGATGCTAAGGATGCATCGTCATTGGTTCAGTTACATAAAAAGGATTATACTAAGAATTTAACAGGAAAAATTCCCGCTGGTCTTAAAATTGGTATAGTGACTAATGCTATTGATAATGCAGATTTAGATAGTCAAGTTCGTGATTTAACTATGCAAGCAACGAAAGTTTTAGAAGCTGCAGGTGCAAAAGTAATTCCAGTAACAATTCCTGCAATGGATTATGGCGCTGCAACATATTTTATTATTAGCCGCGCAGAAGCTGCATCAAATTTATCACGTTTTGATGGTGTACGTTATGGATATCGCGCACAAGATTCAAAAGATTTAAGAGATCTATACATTCATAGTAGAACTCAAGGATTTGGTAAAGAAGTTAAAGTGCGCATGATGATTGGAAACTATGTGCTTTCAGCAGGTTTTGCTGACAAGTATTATAATAATGCGCAAAAAGTTCAGGGAGTTATCAGACAAGATTATCAAGCTGCATTTAAAGAGTGTGATGTGTTAATTATGCCTTCGCAAGCTTGTCCTGCATTTGAATTTGGTAAATTTGATAACAATAAACTTCAGATGGATTTACAGGATTATTTCTTGTGTTCTGCAAATTTAGCTGGAATTCCTGCGATATCAGTTCCATGTGGATTTACTAAAGAAAATTTACCGGTAGGGTTTCAGATTATTGGACCACATTTATCAGAAGAATTATTATTTCAAGTAGGTGATGCCTATCAGCAAATAACTGATTGGCACATGAAATATCCAACATTCTAATTTTACTTTTATTTTGAATTGACCAGATAATTGATGTATTAAAATTAGAATTTTTATAAAAAAAATAGGGCTCATTAAATTGAGCCCTATTTTTTTTTACGTACTAGTTACCAAGCAAGTTTTTTGCGAGGAGCTATACGTTTCATAGGACGAAGTTCTGGAGTTGCGGCTTCTTTAGCAGCTTTACGTTTAGGAGCAGCTTTTTTAGCAGCCTTACGTTTAGGAGCAGCTTTTTTAGCAACTTTACGTTTAGTTGTTGTTTTTTTAGCAGCTTTACGTTTAGGAGCAGCTTTTTTGGCTGTTTTACGTTTAGGAGCAGCTTTTTTTACTGATTTACGTTTAACTGCCGCACGTTTTGTAACTTTTTTTACCATGGGTTCTCCTTTTTTTTATAAGAGATTAATTTCATACATTTATAATGTATAAAAAAAAATATTATAAATGCAATAGTTGTCTTCTTAATATCTTATATTTTTATTTATCTATAACGATTTCTAATTGTAATTTTTTTTATCAATAGTTATACTTCAATTACATTTTTGTTTATAAGATAGATTTTTAAAATTCATATTTCAACTATAAAAAATATTTAATTAACACGTAAAGGTACATCTATGTTAATAAAATCAAAAAATCTTTTTTTTAGTATTTTAATTTTATCTATAGGATTGTCTGGAAATGATAATAATTTAGAAATTACACAGACAGAATCTATGCAAGAAAAATTATCAGAAGAGATTCAAAAAACAGAAGAGACCGAGGAAGTAGAAGAGATCCAGAAATCAGAAGCGACTGAGAATATAAAGACTAAAAAAATATTGGATATAGTACAAAAAAAATATCGAAAAATTATAGATGTTTTTTTAAAATCAGATAGATCTTCAAAAATTGTAGATCAATTAGCAATACTCAAAGAAAATCCATCGATCAATTTTAATATTGATAAGATAGGTTTAGTTACAGCCATCTTTGCATCTTTATCTTTATTAGCTTGTAATCGATTAACAAAACCGGGTAGAATTCGAAGCAATCAATTTTTTAAAGGATTTTCATATATATCTTATGGATATTTGACATATAGATTAGTATCTACAAATAATGATGTTAAGCGTGATATTTGTAAGACTTTAGAAAAAATAAAAAAAGATTAAAAATTTAATAATTTCATTGTTGTATTAGTGAATAGATATAGGTTATGAGTTACATTTTGTCTGATAACCTATATCTATTATATTTTGCAACTTAATTTTAATTGTGATAATTTTATTAATGTTTAAGTCTTAATTTTCCCATTTTTATACGGAATTATATGAGTTTTTTTTTAGAAAAGTTTACTATTAAAGGTCTAGAAATACCACGTTTTATTGGTGCTCCATTAGACGGCATTACCGATTCACCATTTAGAAAACTTGTAAGAGATTTTTCCAAAGAAGAGTTGCTATATACAGAGATGCGTCATGTTAGATCTGTTGTTACCCCTAAAGGGGGGGCTTTGGCATTAAATTTTGAGCAATTTGAGCGTCCATTGAACTTTCAATTTGCCGCGAATTCAACTGAATTTGTAGAGTCTGCATGCGAGCGTGTTTTACGGGTAGGTGTTGATGCGATTGATTTAAATATTGGTTGCCCAGCGCGCAATGTAGTATCTTCTGGTGGTGGATCATCTTTGATGGCTGACCCAGAACGCCTTGAGGGGATATTGAAAGAGTTTCGACGCTTTATTCCTCAACATATTCCATTTACCCTTAAAATGAGAGCAGGATTTAAAATTATTAATGCTGTTGATATTGCAAAGCTTGCACAAGATTGTGGTGTTGATGCAATTACTATTCATCCACGTCTTCAGACACAAATGTTCTCAGGGCAACCTAATTATCAAGTTGCAGCATTGGTAAAACAGGCGGTACAAATACCAGTTGTTTTTTCTGGCAATATTATTAATTTTAAAACAGCAAAAATGACTTATGAAAAAACTGGAGTTGATGGATTTTTAATTGGGCGTGGCATGTGGGCAAAGCCGTGGAAGTTTGAAGAGATTAAGGCAAATGCAGCTGGTAAGGAATATGTTGTTGATGGACATATGATTTTACGAGTTGCGCTTCGTCATTTAGAGCTCATGGTTGCTGAGTATGGATCACATGGATTATTGAGATTTCGTAAGAATTTGCCCTTTTATATTAAAGGCCATCCAAGTGCAAGTGAGCTTCGTCAACGTTTGGTTCAGTCGGATAATTTGGAAGATGTTCAAAAAGGATTGATAGAATTTTTGGGGTAGATACATGGAATTAAGGCAAGAAATACGTTTTTGGCTTTTACGCGTTTTTTATATTTCATTTTTTCTTTTTATTATTAATAGAATTTTTTTTGTTTCTTCTGGTATGACAGAGCATGTAATCTCTTTTTTTTCATATCCATTTCTTAAAGTGCATAATAATATCTCTAAATCTTTAAAAAACAACTCTGATTATAAAAAAACGATCGATGATCTTTATAGGCAAATTGATGGAATGATTATATATCAAGAGCTTTTAAAGGAGCATCTTGCTCAACTTGAAGCACAGCAGATTTTTATACGGCAAACACGTGAGCTTATTGAATTTCAGGAGCGTTATAATTGTGAAACAATGAGTTTGGCAAAGGTTTTATTGCAATATAGTTGTGCACAAGAGGATGTTATGTTTATTGATGGAGGTAAAAATAAGGGGTATGCGCATGATGATATTGTGATTTATAAGAATGCTTTAATCGGCAGAATTATAGAGGTATATCCATGGTATAGTAAGGTTGCTTGTGTTACGGATCAAAGGTGTAAAATATCTACCATTGTAGGAACAGATGGGCATGGAATCTCAAGTGGTAAAAATAATAATAGATTAGAGCTTGATTTTATTCCTCATTATAAACTAGTTTCGATAGGTGACTTAGCGGTATCAAGTGGCAATGGATTAGTTTTCCCGCAGGGATTTGTTGTCGGGATTGTTCAATCGGTTACTACCGATTTAGTTGCACATAAGATATCCCTTAAGCCTTTTTTTGAACTTTCAGAGATATCCTATGTATATGTTTTATTCAAAGGCGATGTAGTATTTTCTCCAGATACTTTGTAAGTTAGCTAATGATATTGAAAGTTTATTTTGAATTTCATCATCATCTTCGTCGGCATCTGGGTGTAATAATTTTTCTAGTTTTGATGGTGTATATGGTTTTATCAGATCAATTTCTCTATCTTCGTGTAAAATATGTTTTTTAATATAATTTTGTGCTGTAGACTGATTTCCAATTTCGTCAATAAGTCGAAGTTTTAAAGCTTCATTTCCTGTAAATACTTTGCCATCTGCCCAAATATTTTGATCATTAACATTAAGGTGGCGTAGTTTACTAATATCTAAAACAAATTGTTTATAAGAATCATTCGTTAAATTTTGCAGCATTTTTTGTTGTTCTTCTGTCATATCAACAAACGGATCAAGAGAATTTTTATAGGTGCCAGAACTTATTGAGTGAGTTTTTACATCATATTTTTCAAAAAATTCTTTAAGCTTGAATTGAGTGCTGATCTTTGCTCCAATGCTACCAATAATCGCACTGCTGGGAGCAATTATGTAATCAGTTGTAGCAGCAATCATATATGCACCAGATGCACAAATATTTTCAGCGTATGCAACTATAGGTTTTGGAAAATCTTTTTTAAGATCAATTATTTCTTTACTGATGGCTTCAGATGATCCAGCTGCACCGCCAGAGCTATCTAATTTGATTAAAATTGCTTTGATTTCTGGATCTTTAAAAAATTTTCTGAGTTGTTTATTCCATGTTGTTGAGGTGGTAATCGTTGAATTTATTAGAATAAGACCAACTTTATTTCTTGGTTCGACGGTGTCAAATATTCGTTGAGAAACTTTATGGATAATAGGGGGAGCTATTTGAATTAAAAGTAGTATCCAGAAGGCGCTTTTGAGTATGTCTAAAAATTTAATCACGATAAACCTTTGTCGGTGAATTTTATGAATTTATTATCTAATGCTGATTATAACAGCTTTCCTGTAATTTGAGGAGCTGTAAAAAGTAATAAGAATTTGTGAAAAGTTTTTGACTTTATTGCTTCTATCCGATAGACTTTCATATGTCTATTTTAAATTCTTTAAAATTCTTGAAATTTTTGGGGCGGTTAGCTCAGTTGGTAGAGCATCAGTCTTACAAACTGGGGGTCACTGGTTCGAATCCAGTATCGCCCACCATGTTTTTTTACATGGTACCTGAAAAAATAATTGTTCCTTGGTAGCTCAGTTGGTAGAGCAAACGACTGTTAATCGTTAGGTCACTGGTTCGAGTCCAGTCCAAGGAGCCAATTTTTTGGATGGAGCTGTAGCTCAGTTGGTTAGAGCGTTCGCCTGTCACGCGAAAGGTCGCGGGTTCGAGTCCCGTCAGCTCCGCCATTTGTAATTCTTGGTATATTTTTGTATATTTTGGTATGTTTTGAATGTTAAAACATATTTATTAATAACAATGTTTATACTCTATTTAATAGATATATTACTTAGCAAAAGATCCACTTATAATACTTCGGTATTTCGGTATTTGGGTGGAATTTTTTTTAGATTAATAAATTAATTCTTGGCATTACTTATATCCTTTTCTGATAAAATAAAATATATAATAAATAACAGGTTTTTAAATTTTTTAAAAATTAAAAAAATATCAAATGTTCTAAGTTAGTTTAATTTTTATTTAATTTAGTTATATTAAAAAATAATTTCAACGTTTATATGACATCAAGGAACAACATGTAATTAAATGAATTCTTAAATTAAGTTTTTATCTTTATAAGCAGAAGATATTCTTAAGCTAAAAAATATAAACATTCACCATACTATCAAATACTTCATGTAAGGATTTAGAATGCTTCATTCTATGTATCTATTATTTCTAATTTTATCGTTAAATTCTACTTTTCTAGCATTTGAACCAGGTGAAAATAATAACATTAAAAATGTTAAGAAAGAAAAACAAGTAGACTCTAATGTACAGAGTTCAATATTTCAAGCATCACAAGATAAGAAAATTTTATTTGCATTACATATCAAAAAAAGAATAAAACAAGATCTTGTGGAGGAAGAGACTGTTTCTTTGGAAGAAATAGATTCTTGTAATAAGAATCCAAATGAAAATGATCAAGAGTCTTTTCTGGCAAAATTAAAAAAGAAATTACAAAAATTACGTGAAAAATTACAACCAAGAAAACATGCTATGGTCGCAGAAAGTATAGCTCTTGGACTAGCTACTTCTGGAGCTGGGACTACGGTGACAGGGTTTGGTGTTGCCGGTAC
>JACPFN010000014.1 GCA_016183005.1 Candidatus Babelota bacterium
CGATATGCAAAATAATTATTCATTAATTTTTGCTGTAAGCTAAAATTATACTCCGGCTCAAACGTCAATACTAAATTAATATAATCTGATCCTGATTTATTAGGTACAATATTACCTTGGCTGTCTGTATATAAATTTAAAATTGGAATATCTTGGTTAAATCCACCACCTGAGTCCCAGGTATCACAAGCACAAAGCGTCATAATATTATTACCTAAAAACTCATTTCCTAAATTTAAAGTTTTTCCTGATTGCAGCTGACCATTTTGATCAATAATAACTTTATTATAAAAATTTTGTGGTAAATTAAAAACCGTATTTATTAATGGTAAAATACCTTTAGACCAATCAGCTGCAACTTCAGTCATAGCAGCAGAATATGCGATAAGCCAAATTAAATAATAAGCCTTAAGACCACTATAATTTTTAATACCAAGTAAATCATAATCCATAACGGTATCAGGGACCATCATCAGAGGAATATGGCTATAATGCCTTGGTTGAGGATAACGTTTATTTTTAATCGTATGGAGATAATTTTGCCAAGTAAATATATTTACCGTTGACATGCAAGCATATAAAATATAATTATTTGGCGCACCAGAAGATAATGAATAACCAGCAATTTCATAATTACCATCTGCATTTGATACATAATTACCTGAAGCATCTTTTTTATAATTAGTTTGAACACCATAACCAATATTTTCTTTATTAATTTGCAAAGTTAAAAAATATGGTTTTAATAAAAATTCTGCAACGTTAATAGCCTGTATTCGATATGAATTTAAAATATTTGCCCGACTAGCACTATCAGCAGGTAAATTTAAAGAACTTAATTTATTATTTGAATCAAGCATTGGATTAAAATTAGTTACTACAACATATGCTGGTGTTATATCGGTAGGTACTGTATACCCAGACATTATTTGATTATAATTTAATCCCGGTAATGCCTGACCATCAATAATAATCTGTTCTGATGTACTATTTACTGCATCAACTAATTGTTGCAATTGCACAGAAGATAAAACTTGAATATAAGTACCACCAACAACATCAGAAGAACTATCAGTAATTGAAATCATTTGTGTTTGATCTGGAGCAGTTTGGCCTTTCATGAGCGATGCTGTATGCAAATAATAATTATTACCCCCCTCATCTAAAGCACCAATCTGATTTGACGCCGAAGATCCAACTTGATTTATTTGCAGCTGATCACCAGTATTATTTTGAATTGCAATCACCAACCCATTATCATAAGCAGTGACCTTGCTATCTTCTATTTCTATTAAATTTAAAGCAGTTGCATCTTGTGAAATTTTATAAGAACACAAAGAAGAAAGTCTGCTTACAGCAGGACTAAAATGATTAATTAAATAATTATAACCGACATTATTACCTAATGGTTTTGATAATTTTGATAAAAATGTTTGCATCGAACCAAAATGTGCCGTCGAAGGTTGAAACATTCCTACTGGTGTACTTGTTGCTGTTGCCCCAGAACCAGACACAGCCCATCCAGCAGCATTACCTGACATTACCGCAATCATTGGAAGTGCTGTACCATTACCATTAACACCACTAATAAGAGGGCTTTCAAATGCCGTAGTTCCTCCAGAAGCACCAGACTGAGCATTATCATCTGACCAAGGAATATCATTTACAACTGCCCCTAAAATATGCGCTATACGTGCCCCACAAAATTGACCTATTGGATATACATAAGCGCTAGAAATCGATAAATTATCATAATCTACAGTTGGATTATCACCAAAATAAAGTACATAATTTCCATCATTAACATTAGGACACCATCCAAATGATGCGTTAGCATTTGTCATAGTAGCTGGCTGCTCATCAACTACATGAGCAGAAAACCCTGTAAAAGCATTATTATAATCTCCACCCTGTGGTGTAAAATAACCAATCCCAGTCGACCAACCAGCAGGAAAGGTCATTGGATAGGATATATTGTGTTGACCATATTGATTATTATCAAACTCTAAAAGAGCTTTTTGAGGATTTGACTGAAAAGGATTACCTCCTGGCTGCCGATAAGAACCTACCCATGTCGAAAAATTAACTGCATTGTTATGCAATGCTGCCCAACCAGCATACAAATATCCTAAAGCATTGTATAAATTAGCCGGATTATCGCCATAATTTTTAATATCTTGAGCACCCAAGGGAGGTGTGACAATCCCATAATATATATTCAAAGGATGGACGCTATATCTAACCAAATCTCCCATAGTATACCCTGTTTTAAGAGGGCCAAAGGGA
Source organism: Candidatus Babelota bacterium (assembly GCA_016183005.1). Lineage (GTDB taxonomy): Bacteria > Babelota > Babeliae > Babelales > Chromulinivoraceae > JACPFN01. The sequence continues at coordinate 2,287 of JACPFN010000014.1, forward strand.
TCAGTATACATTTGACATTTAGCATGATATTTTTTTCCATATAATTCTAAACCAAAACAACTTAAGGCTATCAAAAAATAGCTCTTAACAAAAAAATTCATATAAAATACTCCTTTTTTACCGTTTTTACCCACAACAACTAGAATTTCGAGCTTTTTTTTCATTTTCATTTTCTTGCATGAGAATCTGCAAAAGATTTAATTGCTTAATCCATGCTTCTAATGTATCTAAACTCACTAAATAATATGCCAAAGGCTTATTATTATCAGATATCTCAATTAAAAACTGACCCAACTCAGATCTAAAAATATATAAAGAATTTTGTAATGCCAATTTGCTTTGGCCAGCTGCTATAAGATTTTCAAGATCTTGTTTAAAAGCAAATAATTGCACACCACGCAAGGCCAAGGATACATTATATTTTTGTTTTTCTGTATTAAAAACCAAATCTATCGCATCACAACAAGTCACCGATGATAAATCAGCTGTTTGTGATACAAATGCTATTGCAGCATCCATTGATAAACGTAAAAAAATAAGATTATGTACTAACATATTTTACTTACCTATCTATTCTGTAGATGCTGATATTATTACTACTTCTGGCGTAGAATTTATTGTTACGTGCGGTTTTTTCTTCCTTGATAATTGGCTAAGCTTAGCTCTTAAAGCGATTGTATGCTCATCCTCAACATAATTTTGCCCCAATAACTCTTGTCGATAGGCTACCCATAAATCCACTGCTTCTTGCAGAAACAACCTAGTCTCATTATTAACTGCATGCTCGCCCGGCTTAAAAAAAGCGAATAATTTTCTCAGTTCTAGGTTCTGTGAACAAAAAATTATCTGACCCAAATTAACACTCCTACGAAATGAACAAATGATAAAAAAGCACTTGCAGACTTATCATATCGAGAAAAAATTCTTCTAAAATGTTTAATTTTACCAAAGAAACATTCAATTCTATTTCTATCTTCGTATAAAAATTCATCATAAAATCTAGGTTCTTTTCGGTTACGCTTCGATGGAATAACTGTTGAACAGCGCTTTGTTTCAAGACTTTGAACAAATGCATTTGCATCATAACCTTTATCTGCAATTACGGCTGTTTCAAAAAGTTCTTCTGTTAAAGGTAATGCTTGGGTAATATCATGTCTTTGTCCAGCAGTTAAGCTGAATTTTAAAGGATTTCCAAGAGCGTCAACCAATGCGTGTATCTTTGTAGAAAAACCACCTTTGCTTCGTCCTAAAGCTTCTTTTTCTTGGCTGTTTTTTCCATAACCAGCTGAACAAGCATGAGCTCTAACTATTGTAGAATCAATCATTGAATATTCCATATCTGGATCACGTTGAATTTTTTCAAATAAAAATTGCCAAATTTTATGATCAGACCAATATTTAAATCGTTTGTGAACGGATCTCCAATTTCCATACCAGTCAGGCAAAAGTCTCCACTGACAACCACTTCTGCTCATGTAATAAACTGCTTCTATAAATTTTCTCAAATCATGCATATTTGTTTTATGTATGCCCTTAATTTGATTTAAAACCTTTAATATTTCCATAAATTCTGTATCTTTTATGTTGTAATGCATTACCGCTTCCTTCTTTAGAGCTTTAGTCGGTTTTTTGAAGGAAGCATATCTTTTTTTAAAGCATTTTTAAATTTTGTTCACAGAGCCTAAAAACATTGAATAAAATAATGCCTCTTAATATACCTTTTTTCATACAAACCCTCTTTGAAATATTTTAATAATTATTTATTAACTATGTATTTCAAATAGCAAAGGGGGGGGGGTAAATCAAGGGATACATATAACAAGTCATAATAAATTGTATTAGAAAAGAAAAATTAAGCACTTTATAAATTAGTTGATAAAAAGAATTCATTATCATATATTGTAACACCACCGGACGGTACCGTTACAACACTCTGAATGTTTTAACATAACTCTTGGATATTTAATTATAAATTTTGTATACTGTATATATAACAAAGGTATATGTATGGAAATTATAGGTTATCTTCGAGTCTCGACTGATCAACAGGCAGAGTCTGGCTTAGGGCTAGAGGCTCAAAAATCTGCTATCACTGAATATGCCAAAAAGTTTAATATCATTAATCCTATTGTTTTTAGTGATGAAGGGTTAAGCGGGGCAATTTCATTGGACAAGCGACAAGGTATGCTTGAAGCTATCGCAGCTCTTACTAAAGGAGCTATGCTTGTTGTAGCAAAAAGAGACCGCCTTGGAAGAGACCCTATGGTTCTAGCTATGATTGAAAGCGCCGTTAAAAGAAAAGGCGCAAGAATTATATCAGTTGCTGGTGAAGGAACAGAGTCAGACGACCCATCTTCAATACTCATGCGTAGACTCGTTGATGCTTTTGGTGAATATGAACGACTTATCATTGGAGCTCGAACAAAAGTAGCTTTAAAAGCAAAAAAAGAAAAAAATCAAAGAGTCGGTCACATTCCATTTGGAAAAAAGTTATCATTAGATGGAATTCATCTTGAACCGAATATACTTGAAATAAAAACTGTACAACTAATGTCTAAGCTTCATGCAAAAAAAACTTCAATAAGAAAAATAGCTGATATCGTAAATGATAAAGGTAAATTAAACAGGGGAGCAAAATGGAATCACGCAAGCGTTCATCGCATTCTAAGAGCAATGTAAAAGATGATACAGCAAAAAGAATTAACAGAGAAAAAGCATTAGCCGATCTTAAAGAAAAATCACTGTACGATTCAAAAGAAGCATGCGAAATATTGGGCATTAGTATCCAATCTCTTAGAAGAGCTATAGAAAAAGGTACAATCAAAACAGTTCGACTGGGTGCAAGATATTTACGTATACCAGCATCAGAAATAGAACGTCTAGCACAAGGTGAATCAGTTTTGTTAAGCGTAGAAGAAGCTTCTGAAATATTAGAAGTTAGTAAACATATGATTCGCGCTTGGATTAAATCTGGCAAAATCAGTGCATTTAGGCTTGCTGACTTTGGACCATTCAAAATACCAAAATCAGAATTAGATCGCATAGCTAAAGAAGGCATCTCAAAATAGTAAGACAATAATCAACATAAAAGAAAGAGCATATGAGCAGCAATTTTGAAGAAGTTAAATCAAAAGCAAATATTGAAAATGTTTTATCTAGTGGATTAGGACTAATAAATCTAAAGATTTCAGGAAATGAATTTAAAACTGATTGTCCTTTTGAAAAACACTCTAAAAGCAAAAATCCTTTCTCAATTAATCAGACAACAGGAGCATGGACATGCTTTGCTTGTGATGATGAAAAAAATGGTCCTCATATTATTAATCTTGTTGAAAAAGCAAAGAGAATTTCTTTTCCAGAAGCAATTAAATATGTAGAAGAATACAGCAACATAACTACAAATAGTTTTCAACCTACATTCAAAATATCACAAACAACTCAAAAAAAAGAATCTTCATATACTCCACAAGATGTTATAACTTGTTGGAATAATGCTATTAATTTTTCCAATGATTCACTAATAAAACAAGATACTTACTTTAAGTATAAAAAACTTACTCCACCCAATAATGCTAAGTTTGGACAAAATCCATATAATTACAAATCAACTTTAATGCCATTTCAAGACATACATGGAAACTTTAAAGGATTTGTTTGTTTATATCAATCAGATAAATACAATTTTAAAATAGATGATTTAATAAGATTCATGTTGTTAGGGCAACTAAAAAATGAAGGCTTTTATTATATCGGAGAAGGTATAGCAACAGTTCAAACTGTATGGCAAGCTACAAATCAAAAAATACCTGCTATCGCAGTTGGTGGTTGGATTAATATGCTACCAGTATTACAAGAAGTAACATCAACTTATTCAAACTTAATACCAATAGTTTTATTAGATTTAGATAAAAAAAATAAAATAACTGAAATAAAAAACATTAATTCCAATGCTATATGCATTAGCCCACAATTTAAAATTGATGATCCAAATTTAAAAGATTTCAACGATTTACTATCAAAAGAAGGTCAAACAATGGAAGTAATTGAACAACAAGTAGAAAATGCGCTAAAAATAATCCAAGAAAAAAATAGCATTATCACAGCAACACAAAAAACTGAATTAAAAACAAACAAAAAACTCTTAACGGCAGATTTGCTTATTCAAGATCAAGAAGAACGACTTGCTAAATATAAAGGAAAAGAATTTCTTGGATTACCACAAAAAACTATATCAACGCTAGATACAATGCTTTTAGGATTAAGAAAATACATGATTTTAGCTGCTGCTCCAAATGTGGGAAAAACTGCATTAGCTATACAACTTGCTATCGATATTATTAAAAACAATGAAAATACATGCGTTCTCTTTTTGTCATTTGAAATGTCACGAAATGATATTCTGGATAGAATGCGATGCCACTTAGCATCTATGACATTTCATAAATTACATTTTGGAAGCATAAAGGATGGCGATAAAGGATGGTATACATCTAAAGAAGAAGAAGCATTAAAAAATTCTAAAGAAGAATTACAAAAATATGGAAATAAAATTCTTATATTAGACGAAGAACTTATAGTAGATGAAGAATGCGACTCTCAAATATCAACTGAAACAATGTCAACTGATGCAATTATAACATATCTCGATCGTTTAAAAAAAGAAACAAATAGTAACCATGCCATGATTATTATGGATTATTTTCAAGTTTTTCCAATTCCAGATGATCAAAACTCAAAATTACGAAGTGACCTAGAATTAGATAAATATAGAGCAAAACAAATGATAAAACTTCGAAAAAAATTACAAGGCGACCCATTAATTGTTATATCTGAAACAAGAAAACCTTCTGGATCAAATAAATGGGCTGATTCTATGGCAGACCTTATGGGATCATCAAGACTTGCTTACAGTGCTGATATTATATCACTGCTTAATCCTATTTCAGATGAAGAACTTGAAAAAGAAGCAAAACTAAAGAAAGATCAAGTTGAATCTATCCGCGACAAACTAAAAAAACAAGGTTTAGATATTGTAAAATTAACAATAGCAAAAGCTCGAGATGGAATGCAAAAAGGAAGTATTTTACTATTCTTTCATTTCCTAGAAAATAAATTTGAAGAAACAACATGGATAGCGATTAAAAATAAATTTAATCTAAATCACGCATCACAAAATGATGTTGATGAAGGAAGAGAATGGAAATAACTTCAAATAAATCCTTGCGCAGTATGAAAAAAAGAAAAACCAAATCAGTAAAACAAATACGAGTTTTAAATGAGCAAAACACACCTGTACCAATACGCTTAATCCAACGATACGGATTAGATGGATTTAATGCTTTAATAAATTCACCACTTCTAAAAACTAAGTTTAATAATTCTATACAAGATGAACAAAAAGCTTTAATGACTATTAAAAATTTTATAGAATTCTTAACAACAACAGATCCAAATCCTATACACTATGATATTATCCGAAAAGTCTTACAGGAAAAATTTCCTAATCTAATCCATGAAAATAGTACAATTGACGAAATAGCTCGAGAGTTAATAAGCCATTGTTCAATACTTAAAGCAAAGCTTACAACTCTTAACAATGAAAAAAATAAACGAAACAATGAATTATTTATATGGGATCAAGCATTACTTGAAATTATCCATAATACTGGAAATCATGGGAAGACTATAGCATCTAAAGGGATTAAATTTCGAAAAAAAGAATATAGTAATAGTCTAAACAACAATGAAATAGACTTATCTTTCTGGATTAAAACACAAGATACAACAACACAATACTCTCACAGCTCACAAGCTATACAACATTTAACAGAAGCAATAATAACCGATATAATAATAAAAAGAACAATCTGGGCTGAAAAAAATGGACCTGGAACAACTAATGATGTAACAACATTAATAACAAATTTAACAGTTCCTGGAACTGTTACAACGAGCAAACAAGCCGATAAAGTATCACTTTATAAAAATACAAATAGCATCAAAAACGAAAAACTCGGTTATTTAGATATAGGAATACCGACATTTAATTCCAAAGTAATTGAATCGTTAATCAAGACAGCTCAAAATGATCTTGAATCTAAAACTGCTGTATTACTAATAAGTTTTTTCATCAAAGAAGCTTACAAACAATTCAAAAATAGAAAAAACAATGAAGCATGGTACGATTTAAAATTTCCTGGTAGAGCTAAAGAAATAGCAGCACGATTAAATCTAAATAGTAATATAGATATTACAAGAATCAATAACCTTATAAAATTTTTTGACGCATTTAAATGTACTATGCCATCTATAACATCTCGATTGATTAACGTATCTGAATGTGCACATGGTTCAAAATTTTCACCTCTTGGCGGATGGATAGTAACTGTAGAACTACCGCTAAGACCACTACATATATTCAACGAAAAAGGTTCATTCATCGTTCCTATGCTAAATAACGAA
>JACPFN010000016.1 GCA_016183005.1 Candidatus Babelota bacterium
CTTTCAACAGCAGTGCAACATGTTAATTCAAAAATTTGCTTGAATGAAAAGGTAGTTTCAGAAAAAATTGCTCTTGATGAAGCTTTCTTGAGCAATGCAGAAGCAGATTCAAATCCTTTTGGAGATGCAAGCCGTGGTAATGGAAATAATGGAGTTAGCACTAACAATCAAGGTGGAACTCTTGTAAATTCAAATACGGATATTTTTACACTTAATACCTCTCCAGATAATCTTTCAATTGCAGATCAAACAGGTGTAGCTGTTAAAACTCCGGTTGGATCACTTAAAGAAGCATATCTTGGGTATGATGGTACATCAGCTCATGTAACAGGATTCCCTGTTGATATGGGTGGTGATTATCCAGTAGCTCCTGCAAATGTAACTCAGGCATTTAGCCAAGATGCATGGAAATATGGTAAAGTTGGTTGTGGTACAAAAATCACTCGCTTAGCTGATATCGAGCTTTCACTCGGTCATTTGTGGAGATGTGGTGATTGCGCTTCAACTCAATGGGAACTTGGTCTTGTAATTCCAACAGGTAACAAGCCATGTGCAACATACCTTCAGCCAGCTGTGGTTGGTAATGACCAACACGTTGGTATCAGAATGGGTTCTACAACAACTGTGATGCTTTCAGAAAATGAATGTTCATCTACATGGTTTAGAATTGATTATGATGGACGCTATTTATTTAGAAACACTCAAATGCGCTCATTCGACCTTAAAGGTAACGAATGGTCACGTTATATGATGGTTTGGGAAAATAAAGATGCTTATGAAGCAGCTATAACAGCTCTTGCTGATACATTTGCAGCTGAAGGTTCAGTCGCTTCTATACCACAACGTGGTTACACCCCTGGTATTAACGTATTTACAACAAGCTTCCATGTAAAACCTCAATTGCAAAATCGTATCAATTTTGCAACTATGTATTCTGGTGAAAAATTCAGAGCTGAAATCGGCTGGAACATCAATACACGCCAAAAAGAATGTGTTGAGCTTGCATGTGGTTGGGACTCACGTCCAGCATTTGCAGACTCAAGCGATATCGCTGGTGTAGGCTTGAATAACAACAGAAGAATTTATAATGATTCACAAACAACCGTTGTGAATGGAATTGATTCATTGAAGCGTGGATTTACTTTAGCAAATCTTCCATATGAAGATGTTGTTCATGGTCATGGAACTGGAACTACACCAATTGAAAGATACACAGCAATGCCATCAAGTACAGCAGCAGAAGGGGTATCTGCATTAGTAGCTAAATATGATGCATTTGCAATCACAGAAGCTGATATCAATTTAGATTCAGTTGCAACAGATGCAATTATTACTCATGCTCCTTATTTAGCGCTTGGCTATGCATTTGATTATGAATGCAAACCAGTTCTTTCTCTTGGTGCAAAATATGACTTTACAACAACTAACCGTGGTATCAACCAATGGATGGTTTGGGGTAAATTTGAAGTTGCATTCTAGTTTAGGTAAGGATAACATATGAAAAAACAATTATTTTTATCAGTAGTTCTTTTAGTAGCCTCAAGGGAAGTATTTTCAAGAAAGCAGGGCGGTAGCGGTGTTCCTGTTTATCCAAGTGGAAATACTGGAGGCAGAATTCCAGCACCAGCACCAGCACCAGCACCAGCACCAGCACCAGCACCAGCACCAGCACCAGCACCAGGTGTGGCTCAAACCTTAGCTACTACATATTCAAGTGATTTATCTAATTTGGTAGCAGGTGCCGTTGATGGGGCAGGATTAGATATCTCAAAACCTGATAGATCATCTGCTGCTTATAAAGCTGGTCAGCAGTTTGCTACAACAGGTAAAGGTTCATAATCAGCAATTAGAATAGGTTAAGGCCTAATTTAAAAAAGAAGAGGAAGGTAAAAGTTCCTCTTCTTTTTTGTTTTTTTTTCTGTTATTTTCAAAAAATCTTTTTGAGGTATAGTTACAAATAAAAAGTTTCTTACTGTTTGCAGATTTATGAAATTATTTAAAAGTTTTTATATCAAAGTTATGTTGCATGTTATCCTTGGATTATTCCTGGGTGGTATTATTGCTTTGATCTATGTTACGTCAACGGATGGATTCAAAAAATATCTTGAAAAAAAAATTTCACAGCAATTTGAACAGGACTTTGGGTTACAGCTTGTTTGCAACGTTGATGATGTAGATCTATTAACTTGCTCAGTGAGTATTTCTAATATTTCAATTACACCGCTTACATCAGGCGCTTTTGTAGAACAAGAAAAAAATCAGTGGTCTATCATAGCAGAAAAAATGTTAGTTAGGGGATCTTGGTTGTCATTGATTACCAAAAGAGCTTTAACGCTTCATATGCACCTAGATCATGTCGTGATGATGGAATTATTTGAAACGAAGCCTGAAAAATTAGCAGATTTTTTTGTAAAGATATTTTCAAAAATTAGTACAACCTGGCTTATTTATGAATCTGTTTTTATAAAGAATGGATTATTGTATTGCAAGAGAACGGTTGACGGATTATATGCGCATATTCCTTATGCATGTCAGCTGCAAAGCAATGCCGACAGTGTCAAAATTCAGTTGTATCTCAAGGATGGAGTAGCTTGGTATCATCAAGGTGCGGGCCTTGAAAAGATTTCAGCATCATGTGTTTTTGATGTTCCTTTTGAAAATAGTTTAAATCTGTTACATGCAGATGTTTCTGCGACATATGATATTTATAAAAATGATCTCAAGATTCCTGGTTTTGCGAGTGGAACTATGCGTTGCGGTCAGGCTCAGATAAGCATTAAGACCGAAGATGGAGTTGTTGTTGTTGATCCTATCAATATTAAATGTAAACAAAACTCTTGTTGGTGTGATATGTCGGTTCAGGCTGATAGTAATGTTTTAAAATACTTTTATGAATCGGTGTTGTTATCTGATTTACAAGGAAAGATTGTTACTAATTTTAAATTTGATTTGTATAATTTTTGGAGCAGTTTGTTGGTAACTGTTTCACTTGAAGATTTATTGTATAAAACAAAATCAGTTTTTCCTGGTGGTAAATTTATTATAAAAGAGCATGATCAGACAAGGGCGTCGGGGATTTTGCAGATACATGAAAAAGATTTATTTAAGATTGATTTACAATCTTTAGATGGAGAAAAAAGATTACATGCTCAAAATTATGGAAGGCTTAAATGGCCTTCTATGTTCGGTTGGATGATTGAAAATGATGGATTAGTGATTGATGTTGAGCGAGATACAAAAGGTAATATTTCGGGTAGTTATAAAATTACCGTGCAAAATATAATTTTAAAACAACAGAAAATAGCACAAGGCACATTTGCTTGGCGTGATGGCCTTTTAAATATTGCTGGAAAAGCAGATAATTTTACCTGGGAGGGTATTATTTCTATCGGCTCAGAGATTGTTTTTAAAAATTTTCAGATATATGACAAAGGTCAGGTTGTGTTAGATGTTTCGTCAGATGAAGAGCAGAATAATTATATTACCTCGTCAATTGATTTTTCTTTAGTACAAAAAATAGTGCCTGAGAGTTTAAAAAAATCTTTTACACAAGATGGTGCTTTTGTCGTACGAGGATTTATTAAAGATGGTACTTTGTATGGTAATATTCAAACTCATTATGCTCATATTCGTTTGCCGTATGTTTATAATGTAATTTCAAATATGAGTATGTCTTGTGAATTAGACTTTGTTCAAAAAAGTTTAGTTTTACATGATATTGTAATTGATTTACATGAGGGCGCTATGCATTGTCAACGTGCTACATTTTGGTTTAACAATCAATTGGAATTATCATTCGTTCATGCGCCCGTTATTCTAGATAAGATTATGATGAGTCTGCATAAGGGAATATATAGTTTAGTTTCTGGAAGATTGTTTTTACACAAGTTACAACAAGATCAGTCTTTAAATTTAGAGGGACAATTGTTTTTACATAAAACACAGATACATGAAAATATTTTATCTTCAGAGTTTCATGAAATGATTATGCAGATGAGTGATAGTTCGAGTCAGTCTGTAGCGCAAGACATAATAAATTTAGATATTGGTCTTATGGTGTTTGACGGGCTTGAGATTAAAACATCATTTATGGATGCACGCGCTATGATTGATGTGCATCTTCAGGGAACCGTGCAAAAACCGAAAATTTCAGGAGGAATTCAGTTTGTCAATGGGCAGCTACAGTTTCCGTTTAAGCCTATTGATATTGTATCGGGAAAAATTTTATTTGTACCGGATCAGCCGTTAGACCCAATTATTGAATTAACGGCTCGAGGAAAACTGAAAAAATATTTAGTAACTATGCAAGCATGGGGGACAGCTCTTGATCCGCATATTAAATTTCAGTCTCAGCCTTATTTAAATGAGGAACAGATTTTGTCATTGCTTATACTTGGGGTAGAAGATCAGTCATTAAGTTTAATGGTTCCTGCATTCTTAACTCAGAAATTACAAGAGATTATTTTTGGACCAGCTCTTTCTAGAACTAAATTAAAATCTATATTTGATGTAATTTTAAAATCTATGAAGTATGTTCGTTTTTTACCACAATTTACAAGTCAGGCTGATCGTGGTGGTATGCGAGGAATTTTTGAAATTGATGCTTCGGAAAATTTGCATGCAAGATTGGATACTAATTTTTTGCAAATCGAAGATACGAAAGCTGATATAGATTATGATTTTACTGATGACATTAAACTTCGCTTGCAAAAAGATGTCCCGAGTACTTATGGTGGAGAAGTAGAATTTCGATGGAAATTTTCATAGTTGTTTAAAGTAAGGATTAGTCATGAAAACATTGTTAAAAGTATTGTGTGTAGTTGGTATGTATAGCTTTACTCTTCAGGCAATCCGTCCTTTAGTTTTTTTTAAAGGGGTTGATATCAAAAGAAGATTAATACAATTGATTGAAAATGAAAAAGAGCATATAAAGGTTGCGATGTATATGTTTACTGATAAAGATATTGCAAAAAAACTTATAGAGGCACGCAAGCGAGGAGTTAGAATTGAGGCCGTTGTTGACAGCAGTACAATGAATAGCTCCCATTCGGTTGCAGATAAACTTAGGGATAAATCAATTTCCGTTATGCAATGTAAAACTAGAGCATTTTATTCTTCTATGCATATGAAATGTTGGATGTTTCAATCAACGCGATTGAATGATAAATATAGCTATCAACCAAGTATTTATTCTGGATCTTGTAATTGTACCTATAATGGTGCTTATCGTAACAAAGAGATGATGATATTATGTTTTGGAAAAGGGGTTTTTGATAAATGTGCTAAAAATTTTAAAGAATTGAAGCAAGAATCTGTTTATATTCCTAAGAAATAGAACGATTATCATTATTATGGGTAAATACTTTCTAGTAGTAGTTTTTTTATTTTTGCATGTCGGTTTGTTTTCGTTGTGTACTGTTTATTTTACGCCACGAGATGATGTAAAAAATATATTGATCGGATTGATTAACGAAGAAAAAAGATCAATCGATTGTGCAATGTATATGTTTACAGAAAAATCGATTGCACAGGCTATGCTTCAAGCTTATCTTCGAGGAGTTAAGATTAGGATTATACTAGATCCCATATCGATGGATGAAAAATATGGTAAAGGATTATTTTTAAAAAATAATGGAATATCCGTATGTGTATATAATTCTTGTTCAACAAGAACATTTTTTGAACCGATTATGCATCATAAGTTTTTTATATTTGGGTTGAATTCATTATTACAAAGATCCTTGGTGTGGACAGGTTCTTATAATTGTACCAGTTCTGCATCAAGGCTCCATGAAGAAAATGTTATCGTTACCGATGATATGAGTGCAATTAGTGAGTATCAAAAATGTTTTATAGCAATGTTAAATCGATTTGATACAATACGATATATTGATATAGAGACAGAGACACAAGAGGGATATTTATGAAAAAAAATGTAGTATCAACGCTATTTATTTTAGCGTGTAGCTTACAACAATTTGCTATGTTACGTTGCGGAAAAAATATCTTTATGGGAAAAAATTTTGCTTTTACGCAAGAGTTTTTGAGTATAGCGGCTCATTATAAAGATCCTTCTCGTGTTCAAGTGTTTTCTCAATTACCGTTAGATAAAGGACTACAAGATAAGATCTTTCAATTGGCTGTAGAAGAAGAGGTTGATGTAAAGATATTATTGAGTAATGCTGCCGCTTTGCAGCAGCGTGAAATTTTGTCCGATATGAAAAAGGATGGAGTTACTATAACAATATTTCCTGATTGGTATCGTTTTATGTTTTGGTCGGGACGTTATAAGGATGACAAGGAGTTTTGTAGTTTTAAATTTACAAATAGTAAAGAATCACCATCAGCAATGAGTGCTGCGCTGATTTCATATTATCAAGGCCAAAGAATTCTTTTACTGGCTAAAGAAAGAGAAACATTGTCGGTGCATAATGGTCAAAATTTTTTTAAATGGCAGCAAAATTTTGATTCTATATCTAAGATGGGCTATAACTTTTAAAGTTTTTTAATTATTCATATTTTGCAGTTCTAGTTTCTGCGCATTATTAATAACCTCTTGCATATCTTGTTCTAATTCTGAGGTAAATGAATATTGTTTGTTTTGGTATTCGAATTCAAGTTTATGTGCATGAAGTGCATGACGTTGTAAAAGCTTTGATTTGGATCCGTATAAACAGTCTGCAAGTAATGGATATCCAAGCGCTGTAAAATGTACCCGAATTTGATGTGTTCTGCCGGTAATTGGTTCTATTTTAACCAAGCTAAAATCTTTAAAATACTCAAGAACTTGGAAATGAGTTGTTGCTTGTCTGCTGCTTGAAAGTTTTGTTTTCTGAGTAAAGTGATGCATTTTGTTGCGAATAATCGGATGTCTTCCAATATAAAAATCTATGGTCCCTGTTTTTGGTGGGTGACCAAGTACAATTGCAAGATATGTTTTTTTTATTTTTCTATTTTTGAACATATCAGTAAATGTTGCATGTGCATTACTGGTACGAGGAATAATCATAAGGCCAGACGTGTCTTTATCAAGACGGTGTACGATTCCTGGGCGATCAACAAGTCCTACGTGAGCTATTTCTGCATGTGTATGAATAATCCAATCACTTAAAGTTATATCTTGATATTGAATAGATGGGGCATGTACCACAAGGCCTGTTGGTTTATTAATGATTAAAAAATCTTGTTCTTTGGTGACGATTGAAATATTCATATCTTGAGGAATATTTTTAGTTGCCGTCTCTGTTTGAATATATGGAAAAGAGATAGAAATCTGGTCACCTGGAATGACGATGTAGCTTGGTTTTGCTAATTTTTTTTTATTAATGATGACCAATTTTTGATCAAAGAGTTTTTGTAAAAAAGAGCGAGAATATTGTTTGAAATGCTGTGCTATGTATTTATCAATTCGCTGACCAGTGGTTGATTCTTCTACTATTAACTGAAATGTAGTGCCTTCTTGAATGTGACCTTGTTCCATTTTTCTCCCATTGACCCAGGACGTTATGTATGACTATCATAGTTTGTGCAGCTTGTTTTGCTTTGTTATTACTATACGTAAATATAGATTAATCGTCAAACGGGCTTATGAAGTTTAATTTTTAAGAGTTTATGCCATATTGAAAGGTACAAATGTATCTTTTTTGCTTAAATTATACTAGTCTTATAGCAGATATTAAATAAGATAGGATTAAATGTCGGTATAAGGAGTTTTGCCATGGAACCAAAACGCACAAGTATGACTCAAGATATTTTAAAAAATATTGATGAAGTTATTGCTTGCGATACGGATCTAGGAAAAGATTTATGGCAAACTCTTTTAGAGTTACACCATGCTGATATCGCAGAAATTTTAGAAAACGCTCAAGATCAACAATTGACACAACTGTTTTTAAAATTACCACATCATAAACAGATAGAAGTTTTTGAAGAGCTTGCTGACTATGATAAAGAAAAGGTCTTAGCGGTTTTAGATGATACACAAAAAGCGCTTATTTTAAGAGAGATTCCTCTCGATGAATTCACTGATCTTTGTGAACATTTGTCAGATAAAGATTTTAAAAAGTGTTTAGAGGTATTACATAAAAAGGATAGACAAAAAGTTTTATCCTTAATGAAATTTCCTGCAGATAGCGCTGGCGGAATTATGACATTAGAATTTTTTACCTTAGTTGAAAATATGACCGTTGCAAAAGCTATAGCTTTGCTTCAACGCGTCAGGCCCAATGTGGATTTACATCGACAAATTTATGTAACTAATCTTGAAAATAAATTAGTGGGTTATATTGATCTTGAGGATCTTGTACTAAAATCACCCACAACTCAATTAAATAGCATTTTAAAAAAAGTTGCTTATGTTGCATTAACTCAAGAGGACCAAGAAACCGTTGCGCAAAAAATGGTTCACTATGGCATGATGAGTGTGCCGGTAGTTAATGATCAGATGTTTTTGATTGGAGTTATTCAAGAGGATGATTTGATTGATATTATTCAAAAGGAAGCGATAGAAGACGTTCAGCGTATCTCAGCTGCTCCTAATACAACATCCTATTTTGAGATACCATTTTGGTCTCATTTATTACAAAGAGGGACTATTTTAGGGGCGCTTTTGATCTTTGAATCTGTAACTGGTTTTATCTTACATCATTATGAAGCAATACTGACACCTTTCTTGGTTATGTTTTTTACTATGCTTGTTAGTACCGGTGGGAATACGAGCAGTCAAACATCAGCTATCGCTATTCAAGGTATGTCATCGGGTGATATAAATGAATCGAATATGTTTAAATTTATTGGACGCGAATTTTTTATAGGTATGTTATTGGCAACGACTTTAGCGGCAGTTGCTTTTTTGCGTGTCTATATGTCGCACAAAGAATTTTGGGGAAGTTTTGTAGTAAGTTTAGCTTTAGGTTTTATTGTTTTGCTTTCTGTTCTGCTAGGGGCATCTTTACCGGTTCTTTTGCGTCGGTTAGGTAGTGATCCTGCATTTTCTGCTGGACCGGTTCTTGCAACAATCATGGATATTTTAGGATTATTTATATATTGTTACGTGGCATATTTAATGCTTGGGTCTTAAAAAATTGATAAAATTCATAAAAAATCATGATATTTTCTTGACAATAATAGCGTAGATTAGTACTTTATAAGTATCTTTTTAAAATTTCGTCTCAAAAACAATCCGTTTTTTATAAAAATTTTTAAAGATAATGCTTGAAATTGCATATGAGAGCCGCTAGCTCAGTCGGTAGAGCAACAGCCTTTTAAGCTGTGGGTCGTTGGTTCGATTCCAACGCGGCTCACCATTCAACTTGAATGGAAAATGCAATTTTAAATATATTTGAATTATTCGTCCCTATCGTCTAGCCCGGTCTAGGACACCACCCTTTCACGGTGAAAACATGGGTTCAAATCCCATTAGGGACGCCACTTCATTTCGAAACGAAATGAAGTGCAGGCATCTTCTTTCAATGAATTTCCTTTAATACCTCGCGTTGGGACAGAATCCTTCACCAAATGTGAAGGACAAGTAATTTTTTTAACGGAATTTTCTGTTATTATGTCGGGTTGCGACCAAATCATTTAGTTGCAACGCAACGTATTTTAAATAGTCCTTAGAAAATTTGACCTGTTATTTATCATGCAAGGAATACAGTATGAGAAAAATGATTTACTTATTTTTTAGTATTATAATTTTGCCAGTAATTTTATATTCAAATGAACCTAAATTTCAAAAATCTTTAGAACAAGAATTTGATGATGTAATAATGTATTATGCAGCTTGCAAAAAGCAATCTTTTGAAAATGTTAAGGGCCATATGTTGGCAAGGAAACAAAAGTATGCTTCTACATTATCTTCGGTAGATGAGATAATAAAAAATTGTAAAAAAAATAATAAAAAAGATGAAGAAGATTTATTTTTAGACTTAAAAATTACTTTTGATTTTTTAAAAAAGAAAATGGGTATAGCCAGAGAAGTTGATCTTGTATTTTGTGATGACCCTTCTTTGCAAGGGCCTTGTGGTAGTTTAATGTCATATGATTTACATGATCGTATGGTGTATATACATCAAAATTTTTGGGATTTATCCCCTACTAATATAGTATTTACTATGATCCATGAGCTAACACATGCACAGCAACATATGCGTAAAGGTTCCGTCAATTTTATTATTGAAGGTAAAGATAAGGCATATAGAGCTCAAATAGAAAGAGAGGCTGATATTAATGCAGCACAAATTGTAAATTGTCCTTTATGTTTGAAAGTTGTTCTTGCGCATCGATTATCAGAAGAGGCATTAAGTACTGACCATCAGAATGAAAAATTTAGAAAATTAGGATATTTAACAAGCGATCAATTAAGGAATTATTTACAACAAAAATCTTTAATAAATCTTTGTAAAGTACATAAACACTTTGAAGATCCAGATGTTTGGTTAGGACTTGATACTCAGCAAGGACGTGAGATGATAGATCAAGAGGATTATGAAGGAACTATTTTTGATCGTGTGCTATAAATACATTAGCATAAATCGTTCTAAAATAGACTCGTGTGGGACGCCACTAAAAAATTAAAATTCGCCTTAATAGAGCGGATTTTAATTTTAAACTTAAAGTAATTTTATAGCCAATTTAGTTGCCTCAAATTAAACAATATTATTGTAGTTTTTGGATATTTACTTTATCCTTGTAAACAAATTTTTGCATAATTTTTATGGCAGGAGTTGTTTATGAGGATATATTGTTTAGTTGCAATTATTTTTTTGAGTAATTTTGTATTTGCTAAAAAAGATGATATTCGAGAACATCAAATCCATCTTTATGACAATCCTGCAAATAATTCTGATAGTTGCACGATTAATACATCCAAGGGTATTTTTTCTTTTAAGCTTTCTGATGCAAATGATTTTAAAAATTCGCCAAATGATTTTAAAAATTCATCATTAATCAATTCATTAGAGCTACGGGAACAATTGCTCGTTGAGGCGATCACAAAAGAATTGGTTTGTCGCAAGACATATAAAATGACTGGTCATCAGAAAGACAAATTATTATCCTCTGATTATCAGGATATTGTTCGTGAGTTATTGAACCTTGAACATTTATCAGATCAGCAAATTTGGCAGCTATGGGAAGAGTATAAGCAAAAACATAGAGTGAGAGTTGGTAGTAATAATAAATATGAGCAAGAGTTAAAAAATAGTCTTTCAAAAAGAAAAAAAGAGCGAGATAAACAAAGGGTCCAAGAACAAGAAATTAAAAAGAAAGCTGAACAACAGCAAGTACGGCAGCAAAAAGAACAAGAGCAACGTATTCAAGAGCAACAACGACAAGAATTATTAAAAAAATATAATCCAAAAATTTTAAATAGCTTCGATGATGGATTAGACCAGAAATCTCATTATATTTCATCGTATTATCAGCAACGTGAGCAAGCTTTACAGCAAACTATTAATGATGGTGGTAAGCAGCATGTAAGAGGTTATGAGCTTGATACACAAACCCAAGCCTTACTGCAAATGCAAGGTATCGATCATCATCAATTTAAAAGTCTATCGGGAACTATCTTTAGCCATCAGTTATTTTGTGAGTGTGCTGATCATTACCAAAGGGCAGCAAAAGTTGTTTTTGAATATGGGCTTAAGAATAGTGTTTTAATTCATCATCTAATTAATTTTATTCAGGCTGCTTTTGAAGGAACAAAGTATGAACAGTTTGCTTTGGCAGTAAACTTGAGCAATATGGCAGAGATTTTAGCAAATAGCTCAGTTTCAATATGCAAGGGCATTTTGAGATCTCCAATTGAGTTGATAGATTTGTCCTTACATGCAAAACAGTTAGCAGCTAGTTTATTTAAACTGACATTAAATTTAGGACAAATCTTAGTTGCTTACGATGGAATAGATAGTACCAATTTAATTTCAACAAAAATAGAGCAAAAGCTTGCAGATGAAAATGCGCAAATAGTTCATGAACTTTGTTCTATTTCAAGAAGTAATTTTAAAGATTGGTGTAAAAATAGCAGTGGACAGGAAAAATTAGAGGAAACGTCAAAGCTCATTGCTGATTTTACAACAACGCTGTTTATTTTTTGTAAATCCTTGAAGGGTTGCACTGGGATTTTAGTAGAAGCGAAAAATGCTGTAAATTTTCAGCGGGTAGTAGAATTTGCAGAGGAACTTGGATTAGGTTTTCAGGAAGCTGAAGAACTATTGCTTGCAACTGAAGTTGGAGTTCCAAAGTTACCAATAACTGCTGCAGAACTTGAAATAGCAGCGACAAGCCTGATGAAGAGTGAAGTAGATGCTGTTATCAAAGGTTTGGAATTATCAGTGATAAAAGATTTATTACCATTTATTGAAGAATTTAGAAGCATGGGTGGTGTTATACCATTTGAAAATAAGATATTTAAAAACCAATTTAAAGAAGCATTAAAGAAGTTAGAAAAACAATTAAAAAATCCAATATTAGAACAAATTATAAAAAAATATGGTGAAAAAATTATTGATAATAAAAAAGTTCGAGCTTATTTAGAGCATATTTGTAATTTTGATCTTGGATTAAAAAAAAGTAAAATTGCGGGTGGATATATTTTAGATGTAGGAGGAGGGCATTTGTCAGGTGTTTGTGAAGCATTAGAGCAAACAGGATTAATAAAGATAGTAGGTAAAAATAAATTATCTAATGGTGTTATTGATTATACAATGCAAGATATATTTACAGGTAACCCTATTTATAAAACTGTATTACCTGAAAAATGGACTATTGAAAAAATAGGAGATATTGTTTGGGAAGTATTTGAAACGGGAACAGATATTGTTACCTCAAAAAATTGGTTTAAATATAAACGTATAGAAGATGTGGATATATCTCTTTACCTAAGAACAACTAAACAACAGGGCAATGCGTTAGATTTAATAGAAATCGTGACATTATTGCCTTATAAAATTAGTTCAGGAGCAGCATGAAAAAGTTATTTTTAAAATTTAGTCAGAATCGTTATCAAATTATACAATTAGATGAAGAGCAAACGATGGAGATTATTGGATTATATATTGATAAAGAAAGTAAAGAGTTTAAGCCTATCCCTGTATTATGTAGATATATTTTTCAAAATAATGTTTTAGATGTATTATTTTTGGCTTTACAACCTATTTTGGGTATAGATATAGAAACTGATGGTATGCCTAAATCTAATGAAATTTTTATGTGGGCTCGTTTTTCTATTAAGAAGCAAGAATATAAAGAATTTCCTGCCATGGAAGAATCTATAGCTTATGATGATAGATATGAAGAATATTACGATAAGCGTTGGGAGGAAGCTCCAAAAGTCAAAATTTTTATTGATGATTGGCAAAATTTGCAACAACAATGGAAGCAAATAAAAAAAGAGTTGCCGCAATATGTAATATTTACTTTAGATGATTCTGGGCCTATAGATAAAATTGAA
>JACPFN010000002.1:0-101162 GCA_016183005.1 Candidatus Babelota bacterium
CAAGTTTTTGGGCAGATGGATATTTCGTTGAAAGTGTTGGAAAAATAACTGAAGATACAATTAGAAATTATGTTCGCAATCAATAGCTCTTCGAAGCACTGCTCATAAGCGACGGCTTTTAAGCCGTTCGAGTTTTACTTGGTTGAGTTATATTTTCAATAATTTCTTCTTACTTATATCTTTACCTTGATAATCAATTATTTTATATATTTTTAATAATAGTGCTTGTTTATGGGCAGAGCTAATGATTTTTGTTGGTGAAAATATATTAAAAAAAATTGATCTGTTTTGAATGAGTATGGCTTAAAGAGGGTGCTTAAAATATTTTCATAAAGCATCAGGAGCCTTTGTATCTCTTCAAGTCTGTTAATACATTTATTTATGGCTCATAGGAGTGCTTTCGGTTTAAGCATTGGAAGGTATTGCCCTAGTTACCCGAATCTGTGTTCTTTGTGGCGCTAAGATTCTGATTTTCGATATTTAGAATTATATTACATCGTTTTGCAATTTCTATATCATGCGTACTTATAATAAGTCCCATAGCATATTGTTTTTGATATAAATTGAGCAGATCCATGATTTGATGAGCAGAGTTTTTATCAAGATTTCCTGTTGGTTCATCAGCTATTAAAAATGATGGTCTATGAAATATGGCTCGCAATAGAGCAATGCGTTGTTGTTGGCCACCAGAAAGAGTATAGATAGAAGAATAGGCTTTATCTTCAAGATTTATAGATTTTAAAAGTTCAAGAGCACGCTGTTGATATTCGTATTCGAATTTATTGTGAGTTAATGCTGTAAGCATAACATTTTCCAGTACATTCAGTTCATTAATAAGGCTTGGTTGTTGGAAAAGAATTCCTATATTGTTATGTAAAGCAGCAATTCTTTGTTCAAAATTATGGTAATTAATGATTTGATTGTTAATTTTTACATGACCATTATCAGGTTTTTCTATACCAGAGATAATATGTAATAATGTTGATTTACCAACTCCAGATGGTCCCATAATGGCATAGGATAAATTTGTTTGAAAAGCATAGCTAACATTTCTTAAAATAGTAGTTTGACTTGTTGATTGAGTAAATGTTTTAGAGATGTTTTCGAGGGCTAATTGTTCTATTGCCATTAGTTTTTAACTGCGTATCCGTTTATTAAAAATTTGTATTTTTAAATTAATCATAAGTACATACTCAGTTTTTTCAAGTAAAAAATAATTCCTGAGGATATTAGATGCCTAAAATAGCATAACCTCTTGAGCTTTTATTTTTAATTTTCTTAAAATAAATTCAAAATTAAAGAGAAACAGAGCAAAAACCTTTGAGGGGGGGAGTATGGAAGTTAATCTTACGCAGGCTAATACATTAGAGAAAATCCCAAAGATAGTACCAGTTGTTCCAACGGTCAATGTGACTGTTTTTCCCAATATGATTATGCCGCTGCTGGTTCTTGATGAGAGAATTATGAATGGAATTCAGCAGGCTATTGATTCTGAAAAATATATTTTACTTTTATCAGCTAAGGAATCAGCATATGAGGGACAAGAAATAGATACTGATAATTTATATTCTATTGGAACTATAGCAAGCGTTATGAGGGTTATTAATATACCAGATGATGGTATTAAAGTTTTAGTACAAGGTGTTCATCGTGCACAAGTGCAAGATTTAATGGTTAGAGATGATATGCTTTTAGCTGAAATCGAGTTAGTAAGCTTTGATGCTAATTCAACAGAGAGTACACAGCCTTTAATCAATAATATCAAAGAAGTTTCTGAGCAGCTTTCATTGACTAGCTCCAATATTACCCCAGATTTTTATGCCATACTTTCTAAAATGACAGAACCTGAAAAAATTGCTGAGTTTGTATTATCTCATCTTGAAACTAAAAATAATGCCTCACAATTACTTCTTGAGTGTAAAAACGTAGACGAGCTTCTTAAGGGAGTGTACGAAGAGCTATCCAAGGAGATATCTATATCTGAAGTACAAGAGCGCATTAGAGCGCACACGCGTGAGTCTATTAATAAAAGTCAACATGAATATTATCTTCGAGAACAATTAAAAGCTATAAAAAAAGAATTGGGAGAGGATTTAGTTGATGAGGTTGAAGAGCTTAAGGCGTTACTCAAAGCGAAAAATATTCCTGATAAAACGAAATATGATATTGAAAAACAGATCGACAAGTTGGAGCGTCTCTCGCCTGAGTCGATGGAGGCAAGTGTAACACGTAGTCATATAGAGTTACTACTATCTCTTCCTTGGGGTCAATATACAAAAGATAGATTAGATTTATCGCATGCTCAAGATATTTTGGATAAAGACCATTATGGTTTAGCTGATGTTAAAGATCGTATTTTAGATTTTATTTCGATTAAGAATTTGAAAGCAGATGGACCAAGTCCTATACTTTGTTTATTTGGTCCTCCTGGTGTTGGTAAAACATCTTTAGGACAATCTATTGCAAAGGCGCTGGGAAGAAATTTTTACAGAATTTCACTTGGTGGTGTAAAAGATGAGTCAGAAATTCGTGGGCATAGACGTACTTATGTAGGTGCTATGCCGGGACGTATTATTCAAGCTATGAAAAAATCTGGTTCAATGAATCCAGTTATTTTAATTGATGAAGTAGATAAAATTGGAGCAGATTTTAAAGGTGATCCATCCGCAGCACTTCTTGAGGTTTTAGATCCAAATCAAAATAAAGAGTTTTATGATAATTACTTAGGGATTCCTTTTGATTTATCCTCTGTAATGTTTATTTTAACTTGTAATGATTTAGGAGCAATATCAGGACCATTGATTGATCGTATGGAAGTTATTCAACTCTCTGGATATACCTTTGAGGAAAAACAACAAATTGCTCGTCGATATTTAGTAAAACAGGCCATAGATGAATCAGGAATGAAAGAAAGTAATGTACAAATAGCGCCATCGGTTATTGATACTGTTATTTATGAATATACACGAGAAGCTGGAGTTAGGCATCTTGCTCAGTTGATTAAAAAATTATGTGGAAAGGCAGCACGACTTTTTGTTGAAAAATCTGAAATAGTTAAAATTAGCAAAAAGAATTTAGAAAAATTTTTGGGGCCTAAGAGGTATCCAGCAGAGCGACTTGAAATGAAAAACATGATTGGAATTACAAATGGCTTGGCATGGACATCGGTCGGTGGCGTTGTGATGAAAATTGAATCAGTTTTAACGCCTGGTACAGGAAGGCTTATTTTAACTGGTCAATTAGGAGATGTGATGAAGGAGTCTGCTCAAGCAGCGCATACGTATGCTCGGGCTCACGCTGGTGAATTTAATATTCCTAATGAAAAATTTACGCAGTTTGATCTTCATATTCATTTACCAGCTGGTGCTGTTCCAAAGGATGGTCCTTCTGCGGGGATTACGCTTCTTTCATCTATTCTTTCTACTTACACTGGACGCGCTGTTAATGCATCTTTTGCTATGACAGGAGAGTTAAATCTTCGTGGAGAGGTAATGCCAATAGGTGGAGTTAAAGAAAAGGTGCTTGCTGCCAAACAACATAATCTTTCAACCGTGATATTGCCTGAAGATAATAGAAGTGAGTTGTCAGCAATAGAGGATCTTATTCAGGATATGAACATTATTTTGGTTAAGCATGCTGATGAAGTACTAAAGCATGTACTTCTTCCGTTATAAATTATAAAAGATTTATAATACTCGAGCTTGAAGTTTGATTTAGTTATTTAGAAAGCGCGTCTTTAAAAAATCAAGACGCGCTTTCTTTTTTTAAAGTATAAGCTTAAGTGGTTATAAAAATATACGCGAGTAGTTTAATAACTATTTATTTTGCACGCATTGAGCACTTTAAGTTTTTATTTAAGCATGTAAACTAAAATTAATTATATATTAATGTTATATGAACAAAATTAATTCATCTGATAAAGTTGCAATAATGAGAGAAAAATTTTTAAATTATTATCAATATTACATGTATGTAATAGGGTTTGTAGGACAATTGATTTTTGTTTTTCAATCATATAAGATTTGGCAAACTCAGAGCAGCGCCGATGTTTCTTTACCAGGATTTTTAAGCTGCTTTATAGCTGTCTGTAGTTGGCTTTTATATGGAATATTGATTCGTAATTCTGTATTAATTAGAGTGAATAGTTTTGGAGTAGTTGTTGGAATAATTTGTTTAGTTATGATTTTAGTATATGGGTATTAGGTATGCTAATGTATAAAATTTTTCTATATTATTCTTTATTATGTTCATGGCTCATAATTTGTTCTTGTGAAAAAGAAAGTATTCGTTTGCAATCTATTAATGTATCAAAGTTAGCATCCTTATTGAATCAAGGGCCTTATTATAAAAATGCCTGTCGTATTGATAATTCAATAGGCAGATATCACCTTTTACCGAATGGTCGGCTTATTAGATGTTTGAATTCAGATGCTTTGGCGGAAGTTATCGTAATTCAGGAAAGAATTACTGAAATGAAGATAAAGGCATTTTTTGAGAGTATCGCTTTTTCGAATTGCTCAAAAAAATAGATTTTATTCATGAAAATTATATGACATTAATCAGAAGAAAATTAATTTTATTTTATTAAAAGGTTATATTTTGTGAGATGTATAGATTTTTATTAGAGAAAGATATAACAGATTGAAGTTTTTATTTATTAAAGCTTCTTTACAAAAATCTGCTTTTTTTTTACCTTTAAGTTAAAGGTCTTTTTTATTGCACTGTATCAAAGTTAAGGATCATAGAATGCTGGATCAAAATTCAGATAAAAATAAATCAAAACAAGGTATTTTTGGAAAAATTATTAAAATTACAGGAACTGTTATTGATGTTCAGTTTCCTCAGGGGTATGCACCAAAAATTAATACTTGTCTTGTTATAGAAATTCCTAATGATGGTACCAAAAGCACTCATCAAGCTCGGCTTGAAGTCGCATTGCAACTTGGGGATGATATTGTACGTTGTATAGCAATTGAAAATGTTCATGGAATTAGCAGGAGTTTACCAGTTTATGATACAGGAAGCCCTATTACAGTTCCCGTAGGGGATGAAATATTGGGGCGAATGTTTAATGTATTGGGTCAAACTATCGATGATTTGCCCCCCATTAAAAGTAATGAAGTATGGTCTATTCATAGACAATCACCAGATTTTACAGAGCAGAAAATTGAACATGAAATTCTTGAGACAGGAATTAAAGTCATTGATTTAATGTGCCCTTATATAAAGGGCTCTAAAATTGGACTTTTTGGTGGTGCAGGAGTAGGTAAAACAGTTTTGGTTACTGAATTGATTAGAAATATTGCAAAAGAGCATCAAGGAGTATCTATTTTTACCGGAATTGGTGAGCGTAGTCGCGAAGGAAATGAGCTTTGGCTTGAGATGAAAAATTCAGGAGTTCTAGATAAAACAGCTTTAGTTTTTGGCCAGATGGGAGAGCTTCCTGGTGCTCGTCTTCGTGTGGGGATGACCGGGTTGACTATGGCTGAATATTTTCGTGATATTAAAAAAAAGGATGTGCTTTTATTTGTTGATAATGTTTTTCGTTTTGTGCAGGCGGGTTCTGAGGTTTCTTCACTTCTTGAACGAATTCCTTCAGCCGTTGGTTATCAGCCAACTCTTGCCTCTGAAATGGGTGCTTTTCAGGAGCGTATAGCAAATACTATAAATGGCGCTATTACATCGGTTCAGGCTGTCTATGTTCCTGCAGATGATATTACAGATCCAGCTCCAGCAACAACCTTTATGCATCTTGATGCGAATACAGTTCTTTCCAGAAAATTAGTTGAACTCGGTTTATATCCCGCAATAGATCCACTTGCAAGTGCTTCTAAGGGTTTGACGGCAGCTGTTGTCGGTCAAAAACATTATGCTATTGCGCGTGAAATTGAAGCAATTTTACAACGATATAAAGAGCTACAGGATATTATTGCGGTGCTTGGTTTAGATGAATTATCTGAAAAAGATAAAATTATCGTTCGTCGTGCAAAGCGTATTCAAAAGTTTTTAACACAGCCATTTTTTACGGCAGAGTTTGCTTCAGGTATTCCTGGACGTTATGTTCCTCTAGCGCAAACGATTGAAGATTTTGAAAAGATTGTTAGGGGTGACTGTGATCATTTACCAGAGCAAGCATTTTATATGGTGGGAACTCTTGAAGAGGCATATCAAAAAGCAAAGACCTTATAAATATGAAACTCAAAATCATTACAACTCAAAAAATTATTGAGCACGAAATTGACTGGGTAGAGTTAAATACCCCAGCTGGAAATATGGTTATACAGCAAGGGCATGCGCCTATGATAATTCAATTATCGCAAGGACATGAGCTTTTATATCAGATTTCTGGAGCGGCAATAGAATCTATTTTAATTGTACAAGCTGTTGCGCATGTTACACGCTTTGAGGTTCAAATTTTAATTCCAATGGATATATAAAATATTGGAAATAGATCTTCTGTTAATGTTTGAGTAATTAAAATTTTTGAAGAATTATAAGTTTCTATCCTTATTGAATTTAATTCCAAAATTTATTTATTATGAATTTTAAAATTAAATGTTGTCTAGCGCTTGGTTGTCAACATAATCAAATTTGAGCAGGGTAATTAACATATCGTTCTGGGGTTTAAATGTTTAATATTATTGTAACTAGATAATTGGGAATTTAATTTGATGAATAAACCGTTGGGGTACGTTATAGAAGGTTCGTTAACTGATGGATTTGTGATGCGCATTACGCAAGATACAAATTTAGAAGATATTAAAGCGGGAAAGTTTGTTGCCATAGTTGGTAATCAATATACATTTTTTTCTATGATTACGAATCTGACGCTTCAGGTAACTCATCCAGATATTTTGTTATATCCACCTAGTCAAAATGATATTTTATTGCAAGATTTTCTAAAGAAAAAAAATATTTATGCAACTGCACAAATTAAACCCATGATAGCTTTAAATAAGCAAGGCAATGCAGTTCCGGTTAAAACAGTCCCCCAGCATTTTGCGTCAGTTCATGAAGCAACGGAGCGTGATGTATCGCGTATTTTTGGAAGTGAAGAGGATACTGTACATAAATATTTTAATATGGGGAATCCATTAGATATGACTACGCCCGTTTGTGTTGATTTAGAAAAAATTGCAGAGCGTAGTAGCGGAGTTTTTGGAAAAAGTGGTACGGGGAAAACATTTTTAACTCGCCTTTTGCTTGCTGGACTTATGAAAAAAAATGCAGCAACAACGTTGATTTTTGATATGCATAGTGAATATGGTCTTCAAGCTCGTCAAGAATCTGATGCGAAATTTGTAAAAGGACTAAAATCATTATTTCCTTCTCGTGTGGCCATATTTTCATTAGATCCACAAGCAACGATGCGTCGTGGCGCGCAGCCAGATGTTGTTGTTCAACTTTCTTATGAAGATATTTCCGTTGCAGATATTTTATCAATGCAATCAGAATTAAATTTGCATAGCACAGCATGTGAAGCAGCTTATTTGATTGAGGCAAAGTATAAGGATAAATGGTTGCAAGCACTCTTGGAGCAGGGACACGATGCAAAAGAGTTTGCTGCTTCAATTGGAGCGCATCCTGAATCTATTGCAGCATTATACAGAAAGTTAAAGCGTGTAGAGCGCTTGCCATTTTTTATTAAAAATTTACCACAAAAAGATTCAGTAATTGATCGCTTGATGGAGTATATTCAAAGGGGGATACATGTTGTTTTTGAATTTGGAAATCACACATCAACATTTTGTTATCTTTTGCTTGCAAATGTTATTACTCGCAGAATTCATCATGAATATGTTCAAAAAACTGAGCATTATTTAAATACTCAAAAACCACAAGATGAGCCACAAAAACTTATGATCGTTATTGAAGAAGCACATAAATTCTTAAATCCAATTGCGGCAGCACAAACGATATTTGGAAAAATTGCCAGAGAGATGCGTAAATATTATGTAACGCTTTTTGTGATTGATCAGCGCCCATCGGGGATTGATTCAGAAGTTTTATCCCAAATCGGAACCAAGATTATTGCGCAACTTAGTGATGAAAAAGATATTCAGGCAGTACTTATGGGAGTATCTAGCGCAACCACATTGCGAGCAATTTTAGCTTCTTTGGATAGTAAAAAACAAGCATTATTAGTTGGTCATGCAATTACAATGCCTATGGTCATTGAAACACGAACTTATGATCAGACATTTTATGCAGCTATGCAAGATCCAATTATGGCGCGACCAGTTAAACAGGTTATTGATGAGATATTTTAAAATAAATTTATTGCTTTATAAATTGGCTCATAAAATATAAAAATCCAATCCCACAAATAGTTGCTCCTATGGCGCTCAGAGATTCCAGATTATTTAAGCCTGAAGAATAATCCCAGTACATAACGTAAGCGTATGTAGCATCAGTATTAAATTCATAAAAAGGCCTATTTGCTACAAGCGTATTCTCTTTGATTTCGTAAATACCAAATTTTAAAATCATGGGATCTGTACTTAGACAATGACCAGCATTACGACAAATTCTAAAAAAATATGCAGGAGTTCGATCTGCTTTGACAGTTGTTATCATACCATTTTGGGCTCTGACTGATATAAAGCGAGCTTGGTGATCATAGGGATAAGCAATATTGTTTGGTCGGTTATAATAACCGATATGAGCATATTCAACATGGTTTCCAAAGTAGCATAAGGCTTTATTGGATGCCTGAGAGTTTTCAATGATTTCATAATTATCAAAATATAAAACTAGTCTTTGTGCATATTCGCAGAATCCTTGATTTCTACATTCTCTAAATAATTCTGCTACGGTTATAGAGTTGTCAATATATAAGGTTGCTCCATTTGGAGTAGTGATATTAATGCAACGCGCAGAGGTTTCATGAGTTGCAAATATATAAATTAAGGAAAGAAAAAAGGATAATTTTTTTATTGAGAGTTTTTTCATATAGAAATCTTTATTTTTTGAATAAACATTATTTACGTTTTACTTGTGCAAAGTGACTATTGGT
Source organism: Candidatus Babelota bacterium (assembly GCA_016183005.1). Classification (GTDB taxonomy): domain Bacteria; phylum Babelota; class Babeliae; order Babelales; family Chromulinivoraceae; genus JACPFN01. The sequence goes on from JACPFN010000002.1 coordinate 9,017, forward strand.
TTGAAAAGAATAGAAAGGGTTGTTTGCCACTTCTGAATTTTCTTGTATTTCAATGTTGCCAAATATTAAGGTCATCGGGCTTAGTTCTTGGCAATCTCCAGAATTTCTGCATTTTTTAAAAAAATATGCAGGTGTTTCATATAAAGAGCATTTTTTTATTTTTCCACTAGATGCTTCTATGTCGATAAGGGTATGGGCGAAATGTTGGCTGGAGAATCTGTTTTTCGGGATTGGATATTGCAATCTTAATACTACAGCCTTATTTAAATCGCAAGAAGAAAAATATGATAAGGGTGATAAAGATTGGTTGGATCCTTCTTTGATAATCCGTCCTTCGACTTCCAGTGCTAATTCTTTGTATCCTGCCTTACAGTGTCTATCTTGACGACATTTTGCAAAGAAGCTTTGTACGGTTTCTGAATCAGAAACGTATAAAATGGTACCATCTTCTGCAACTATCTCTATGAGTCGTGCATAAGAGATAAAAGGGATAGCTAGAAATATTATATACATTAAAAAGCGCAATTTTTTCATGATATTCCTTTAGATAAAGTAATATTGGAACTACTTAAAATCATATCCAGGATTAGATTGTTTGTCTAATGGGTATTCAAAAACAATATTCATGCTAGAATGGTTTTATTATGAAAATACAAAATATTATTTTTATTTTATTTATAGCGTGTATTATAGCTGTTTTTTATAAAAAATATTGCATAGTACTTTTAAAAGATGAGTCAACCTTGATAGTAGGTACCTCTGCTGATTATCCTCCCTACGAGTTTATGGATACAAAAACGGGTGATATTGTAGGTTTTGATATTGATGTTATACGTGAAATAGCCTTACGTCTTAACAAAAATATATTGATCAAAAATCTTTCTTTCACCACACTTATTTTTGCTTTAATGGCGGGCGAAATTGATGTTATAGCTGCCGGAATGAGTCCTTCGAAGCGTCGTTCAAAATTCGTTTTATTTACAGATAGTTATTTGGATAATGATTATTATGTTGTTGTTTCAAAAAAAGATCGCTTTAATCCAGGTAGTTTAGACGACCTTGTCGGTAAAGATGTGGTCGTAAATACTGGACATGCAGCCGAAGCTTTTATGGCAAAACAGAAAGGAGTTCAGCTAATTCGATTAAAAGATGTTTCCTTGGGATTAGTTGCGCTAACAACAGGTAGTGTAGATGCATTTGTTTCTGTAAAAAGCGTTATAGATTCAGCATTAAAAAAGAAAAATAATTATCAACAGTTTGTGGTGTTGCCACTTTGGGCAACAGGAGATGATTGTTCTTTTGCTGTTCAACGGCACAATAAAGAGCTAGCTTATAATATTGATAAGGTTTTGTTTGAGATGAAGCATGATGGAACATTAGATCGATTAAAAAATAAGTGGAATTTATAATGATTGATTTTGAAATTATATATGAATTTAAGGATCTTTTTTTATCAGGGATTCTAAATACTCTGTTGATAGCGATTATGAGTTGTTGCTTAGGAATTAGTATCGGAAGTATTACCGGGATATTACTTTCTTTGCGCCAGGGTATTTTGTATTGGTTGATTATGCTATATGTAAATATAGTTCGCGGGACGCCTATGTTGATCCAGGTTGCAGCAATGTTTTTTATGCTCAAGTTTGCGGGATATTCAATCTCTGCATTTTCTTCTTCAATTATTTCGATTGGCTTAAATAGTGCTGCTTATATGAGCCAAATAGTTCTTGCAGGAATCAAATCGGTTCATAAGGGTCAGTGGGAGGCAGCAAAGGTTCTTGGTTTTTCTCGAGCGCAGACAATGCGTTATATTATTTTTCCTCAGGCCGTTCGTATTGTAACTCCAGCATTTGGTAACGAATTAATTACTTTAGTAAAAGATTCAAGTTTGGCTTCTACTATTGGTGTATATGAGCTAACTAAGCAAGGAGATATTGTAATGAGTCAAACATTTGATGTTCCTACAGTGTATATGGTATTGGCCTGTACCTATTTAATAATTACTGGAATTTTAAGTATATTGGTTTTGCAATTAGATAAAAAGTTGGCTCATCATGCTTAATATTAAAAATCTTATTAAAAAATTTCATGAAAAAATAATTATCAATGATATTTCATTGACTGTGCAGCAAGGTGAAATTTTAGTATTGCTTGGCGGTTCTGGTGTTGGAAAATCAACTATCTTGCGCATCTTGAGTAATTTGGAAGAGGCTGATTCTGGAAAAATTGAATTGGATGAAGAAATACTTAACTTTAAAAAGGTAGGGATGGTTTTTCAGGATTTTAATCTTTTTTCAAATCTTACGGTGTTACAAAATTTAGTATATCCATTAATTTATGTTTTAAGTATTGATGAAAAAAAAGCAGAAGAAATTGCTCAGCAAATGCTTATAAGATTTGATATTGAGCATAAAATGCAAAATTATCCAAGCTCTTTGTCTGGGGGGCAAAAGCAACGCGTTGCAATTGCTCGTGCATTATGTATGAATCCAAAAGTGATATGCATGGATGAACCAACTTCTGCCCTAGATCCAATGCTTACAGCTGATGTAGCAAATATTATACAAGATTTAGCAAAGCAAGGAATTATTGTTCTTGTTGCGACTCATGATATTAGTTTAGTAGATAATTTAAATAGCACTATTTGTCTTATGAAAGATGGAAAAATTATTGAAAAAGCAACAAGCATTCAATTAAAAAATGAGCCAGAACTCTTTGTGCAAACATTAAATTTCATGCGCGGGAAAAAAAATTAAAAAAATAAAAAAGATTGACATTGGAAACTCATAAATAATTACTTGACATCTTTGAGTGGTATTGTTACTATTTTGCCATGTTTTATTTGATAAAAATGTCCCTAATCGAATGATACCTTTGAGTATCATTCACCCCCCTAACCCTTCAGCTTATTCTAAGTTGAAGGGTTTTTTGTTCGATCTTAATTATTGTTATTTTGTGCATATATTTCTAGATATAGATCAATTATAAAATCAATTCGAGCAATATATTGGTTTATTTGTTCTAGGCTTTTTCTAGAGGCAAGCATATTTGAAAATAGTGCAAATTTGGAAAGATGATATGCAGATTGATAAAATTCTAAAAGATTTTTTTCGTTATTTATATCTTCTAAGAATTTCATTAAGAAATTATGTTCTTTTGTTGAATCAGCAACATTAAAATATTTTTTAGCGATATCCATTTTTAATTGTTTATATAATTCTGTTTTGTCGATAGTCATTAATCTGTTTAATGGAATTTCTTCTTTCCATAAGGACCATGATTTTGGATCCTCTAATAATTTATAGGCTGTGTATAATTTAAAATTGAGATATACATATGCAGCGCTTGCTATGCTTGCTGCAGTGTACCATTTATAACCCCAAAAACTTTTAGAAGGGTTTTGAAAGTGATCAAGCATTGAGGGTATCTTGAAATTTGGTAATTCGAATGAAATAACATGAGTATGTTTTATTTCTTGTAGAGTGCTTTGTTGAAACATTGCATGATTATTTGAATTTGCTGCATTGTTTAGGTGTAATGTAATGGATGGTTGCGCTGGAGTTGAAGAAGTTTGTAGTATTGATGAGCATAAAGATATTGTTAGAAATAATTTTTTTTGTGACATAATGGTTCCCGGTTTTTTTGTTGATTTAGTTTAAAATTAGAAAATTATAATTTAATTATTGCTCTGATTGTTATATTCATGCAAATTCAATAATCGATTTTTAAAATTAAGATTTATTGCTTTTTTGAATTAGGCTAAAAAATAAACAACAGAGGCAATAATCTTTATCTAAATTATACTATAACAATAGAAATTCAATCTTGATTTAAGCTGTTTTTGGAGTTGTTACGACTGTTTTTTGCTTAGTTATAGAATTTTCAACTGCTTTTGCCGTTTTAGACTGAGGGAGGATAGTTCTTGTTTTTTTGTTGATGGCAACGGCAGCTGATTTTAGTGTAGATGTTTTAGCAGCAGGCGGTGTATTTTTTGCAGCAGGCATTATTTTAGTTGTTATAGTTTTTGCTTTTGCTGTAGTTGTGCTTGGTTGACCGATCTCTTCTTGCCAGACATTATTTTTATTTGTTAAATAAATGTCAGCATTAATTGGATTTTTTAGCGTAATCGTCTGATTATTATTGATGCTTATTGAATTAATACCAAGGTTATCAAGTTGTGTTGTTTCTGGAAGATTAAATGTTATTTTAGTATTGGTAATTTTTTTAATTTTAGATGGTTCGATCTCTGTTTTATAGGTAACTGTTTCTGTTTCTGACTTGCCATTAATTGAAAATAGAAATGAGATTGAATTTAATGTAAATAGTTTATCACCTTGGTTGTGAATTAAAATTGTTGGGATTACAGGTTTGAATTTTGTTATAGTGCCTTTAACTGGAGGAGTTACTTTGGGTTGAGCAGTATAGAATAAGATATTGAATGTTAATAATGTAAGCGCAAGCAACAATTTTTTCATATTTGATCCTTTAGATTTTTTTCTAATAATATTTGAATTTCATATTTTATCTTGAAGCCCAATTTTTGAAGTATTGCAGAGATATCGAGATTTTCATTTTGTTGCAAGAGAAGAAGTTCTTTGTATATTTCGGGATCTGTTTTAAATAGATATATAATTTCTTGTAATGTAAAATCTTCTTTTAGAAGAAAACTTGTTAGATCATTGAGTTGAAAATCGAAGTGAATAGCATCAAATTTATTAAGATATGCAAGGGCTTTTTTATGCATATTGGTTATAAATTCTTCTATTTCAATAATATGAAAGCCGCTATGTTCGTGAATTTTTTCAGAGATAATTTTGTCTATTACTTGTGGATTATTTTTAAATTGTTGTTTGCTGTTTTTAAGCAATAAAGCACACAGCAAGTATCGATTAATTTTTTCTGACGATCTTAATATATCAAGCATAGCATTAATTTTTTTATATTGATGATAATTATCCATTACGCATTGTCCGATTGTGTATAATAGTAAACATGAAGTTACCGGATAGCTATATAACGTCTCCATGAGCTTATTTGTGTTGATATATGCGGTGATTGCAAACAATGATGGCAATAATATTATTCTAAATAAAGATTTTTTTTGTATAGCTTCAAAGTTTGTCAACGTTATAAGTTCTGTTTGAATGTTTGAATTTAATAAAATTAATATTAGTGCGCTTATGATGCTGTATTTATATTCTTTCATGTTAAAGCCTTGTTTTATAATTATTTAGAGCTTATCCTACTCAGGGTATTTTAAATAAGTAAAGATTTGGTGTCTAATTATTGAATAACTATGAAATATCAAGGATATTTAAACTATTCTGCTTGCGTTGTCGGCATTATTTTTTTAATGACAAATGATTTTATATATTCTGATATGCAAGCGGATCGGTGCATAAATAAACAGGTAGCTATTACTGATCAAGAAATATTAGAAAAAGATTATTCATTAGACTTAGATGATGAAAAATTGGTACAGGAAATTTTTGAGATTTTTTCTGGATCATATAAAGATATTATTGATCTAACAGCATTATATTTTTGTGGATTAGTTGATTCTGATAAGCTATATGGTCAAATTATAACATCATTGCATAAAGATTTTTTTAAAGTTTTAAAACTTTTTTCTTGGTATATTCCTGCAATATTTAAAAATAAAAATATTTCGACATTTATTAAGATAAAAAAATCAATATATGTAGCCTGTTGCATAATTATCTTCTGGTACGGATCAAAGGAAATACTTTATGCAAAAATGCCGGCAAAAGAATTAAAATTAGAAATAGATACAGAATTGTTTAATCGCCGTAATCGACCTAAGTTAGACCTTTGAGTCTTGTGCTTGTTGACAATGCTGCTATACTTTTTTTATTAATATATTTGGGTTCGTTTATTGGAGATAATTCATGATTTTTTTTACAATTTTTAGTTTTTTGTTTTCTATACTTTGCCTGTTTATTATTTTAATGGTGTTGATTCAACGTGGTAAAGGAAATATGGGACTTGGAAATATAGGTGGTAATAACCAAATGCTATTTGGAACTTCTGGTCAAGATATTTTTCAAAAGATTACATGGATCTGTTGTGTGCTTCTTTTAGTAAGTTCATTTGTTTTGGCTTTTGTCAAAGCAAAGCAAGTCGGATATAAGCCAAGATCTTATCAGCAACCTATCTCTCGAGAAGATTTGTCTTTCCCATCTGAGTAGTATAGATTTACCTTGTTGCTGCAAGAGCAAAAAGGGAATGTATGATTATAAGAATGATTAATAATATTGGTGAAAAATTTATACAGCTATGTGATACTTTTGGAGAGTATGGTGAGTTCATATTTAAAACTTTCTTTACGTTATTTACTCGGCGCTTAAAGGTTGAAAAGCTCTCTGTGCAAATGGAGATGATAGGTGTAGATTCTTTTGTGATTAGTGCACTTACAGGTGTTTTTGCGGGTGCCGTTATTACATTGCAAACTTATTATGGCTTTACTCAGTTTGGTTCTGAAAATATGATTGGTCCAGTTGTTGCATTAACTCTTACAAGAGAGCTTGGTCCGGTTTTAACTGGTCTTATGGTGACTGGACGTAGCGGTTCTGGTATCACGGCAGAGATTGGTACCATGAGAATTACTGAACAGATAGATGCTCTTGAAACATTAAATATTAATATTTTTCAATATTTAATGATACCTCGTATTTTAGCAGGGATTATAATATTACCTTTTTTGACTATGTTTACGATGGCTATCGGAATCTGGGGTGGCTATCTTGTGTATGTATATTATTTTGATTTAAACGCAGTTGATTATGTTGATGGGATTAAAAATTTCTTAGAAGTTTCCGATATTCGTGGTGGACTTATTAAGTCCAGTGTTTTTGGATTTATATTAACAAGTATAGGATCTTTTGTAGGAAATAAGACTCGCGGCGGAGCAAAGGGCGTTGGGATTTCAACAACAACAGCTGTGGTTATATCTTCTATTTTAATTTTGGTATCCAATTATTTCTTAGCAATGCTTTTATTTGAAAAGGCATAATGATGGATAAGATAAAGATTTTAGATTTAAAGAAAAGATTCGGAGAAGGTCGTTGGGTCTCCGATGATTTAAATTTAAGTATTCCAACGGGTAAAACAACCTGTATTATTGGGCAATCTGGTGAAGGTAAATCTGTTTTATTAAAACAGGTTATTGGTCTTATTCAGCCAACAAGTGGTTCAATTTTAGTTGATGGTGTTGATGTTGCTAATGCAATAGGTAAGGCGCGCGAAGATAATTTCAAAAAATTTGGCTATGTGTTTCAATTTGCTGCATTACTTGACTCTTTAACAGTTTTTGAAAATGTTGGAATTGTAGATCTTGAGAATGGTGATGATCCAGAAAAGGTTAGAGAAAAAGTAAAAGAAAAGCTTTCTTTGGTGAATTTAGCAGAAGATACTATTGATAAATATCCATCAGAGCTTTCTGGTGGAATGAAAAAAAGGGTAGGTTTTGCTCGGACACTTATGGGAAACCCAGAAATTATTCTGTATGATGAGCCGACAACTGGTCTTGATCCCATAACATCCTGTGTTATACATGAATTGATTGCTGGTATGCAAAAAAAGTTAGATGTTACATCTGTTGTAATTTCTCATGATGTAGAGATTTTTAAGTATGTAGATATTGTAGCTTTGTTATATCAGGGTAAAATAGTTAGTGTTGTAGACGCTGCAACTATTTGGGAATCAAAGGATCCTTTTATTTATCAGTTCATTCGTGGACTGATGCAGGGACCTATCCATCAAGAGATTCCTGATGATAAAAATAAGATGTAGTAATTGTTAAAATTTTGATAATAGGGCAATACTAGGAGTTTGATGTATGGAACAACAGGTGTCATTAAAACTAATTGAAAATATACAAAAAATTAATAATAAGTTTGAACATTTGCGTCAAGAGATTCGTAAGGTTATTGTTGGACAAGATTCTATTGTTACTATGAGTTGTATTGCGTTGTTAACTAATGGACATATTTTACTTGAAGGTGTTCCTGGTGTTGCAAAAACAACGCTTATTAAAACCATTGCTCAAGCACTAGGTCTTAGCTTTAGTAGGATTCAATTCACCCCAGATTTACTTCCATCAGATATCGTTGGAACATTAATTTATAATCCTAAAACACTTGATTTTGAAACTAAAAAAGGACCGATTTTTGCGAATTTAGTTCTTGCAGATGAGATTAATCGTTCTCCTGCAAAGGTACAATCAGCATTATTAGAGGCTATGCAGGAACGTCAGATTACGATAGGATCAACAACATTTAAGCTTGAAGAGCCATTTTTGGTTTTTGCAACGCAAAATCCTATTGAAAATGAAGGTACGTATCAACTTCCAGAGGCGCAAGTAGATCGTTTTATGTTTAAGCTGCTCGTTTCGTATCCTACCATGGAGCAAGAAAAAGAGATTTTGAGAAAGAATTTTTTACATCATACAGTAATTCCTGTTATTACTAAATCTGAATTACTTGAAGCGCGACAATTGGTAGCACAAGTTTATTTAGATGAGCGTCTTATTGATTACATTGTAAATATTACATTTGCAACTCGCGAACCAGCTAAGTATGGTTTAGAAAAAATAAAGGATTTGATTGCTTGTGGAGCATCACCACGCGCAACTATTGCCTTGGCCCAAGCTGCTAAGGCAATGGCATTTTTGCATGGTAGACATTTTGTAACACCAGATGATATTAAGTATGTTGCAACAGCAATTTTACGTCATAGACTTATTTTAAGTTATCAGGCAGCTGCTGATGAAGTGCCTGTTGATAAAATAGTGAAAATTATACTTGATTCTGTTATAGTTCCATAAAGATAACTTGACAACTTGAAGATACGAAAGGTATTTTGATTGCAACCTTTCGAAAGGAAAAAATAGAGATGAGACAGCTGTTATGGGCGGTTAATAGCTCATTGTTGCTTTTATTCTTGGTTGCGCAGTTGGTGTTTTTTATATTGTATACACCAATTCCTCGGCGTGTTACTCTTGAGCCAGATAAGATATCTGTGCAGGATAAAAATCTTGGGTTAGTTATTTCTATTAAAAAAATTTATGAGACAAATGATCTTTTTGGTACGTATGTTGCACCTGTTGTTATTCAGCCGAAAGCAATAGAAGATGTTATTCCCAAGATGCCAGAGGCTCCAGCATTAATTCAATTTAAGATTCAGGTTGAATCAGAAAAAGTTTTTATAGCACCGCTTGCAGTGGTTCTTAAGGGTGTCATGTATAATTATACAAATCCAGAAAAGAGCATTGCTATTATTCAGTTTCAAGACTCTAAAGAGGAAATAAATTATCACATTGGACAATTTATTAGTGATGCACAGATTTTAAAAATTTATCCGAATCGAATAATTATTATTCGTTCTAATGGTCAACAAGAAACATTGTATTTAAAAGAGGCAGAAGCAGCTAAAGATATGAAGTTTGAGATATTGCAGAATGTTTCTGATATGACAATTCCTTTTGATAATAATAAATATTACATCCCTCTTGAAAAATTTAAGTTAAATATTAAAACGCTTGCACAATTTATTGATATACTTGATTTAACAACAGTTTATCAAAAAGGGCAAAGTATTGGGTGTCGTGTTGGAAAGTCAGGAAAAGATACATTGGCATCTAAGTTGGGATTATTAAAGGATGATATTATTCAGCAGATTAATGGAATTCCTGTAACAGATATGACCAGTAGGGTACTTATCTATGATCATATTATTCAAAAGAAAATTGGTGATGAAATCGCAGTCAAACTTGATCGTTCAGGAAAAGAAATGATATTGCATTATGTACTTTCTGATTCAAACATGTCTAATCGTTTTGTTTCTGCAAAAAATCAACCAAAAGCAACCTTAGCAAATCCATTAACTTCTCAGCAGGTGTTTGATATAGAGCAGCAGCGTAAAAAAATGCTTGAGCAAAGAATAAAATTTGCACCGAGTGTTCAGCAGATTCAAGCTGATGAACGCAATAAGATATTGCAAGCGCGTAATAAAGAGTTATTTGCAAAACAAGACATAACACAGCAACCTAAAATGCCTGATGCTTATAGTATAACTCCAAATGAGCAGGCTTTTAGTATGATATCGGGAGCTCAAGGATAATTATGAAATTGATGCAAAAAATAAATTTAGGAATTATTCTTTTTTTATTTGGTAAAGTTTTTGCAGCGCTTCCTTTAGCGACTAAGGAGCAACTTAATCAAGGCAAGGCTCTTAAAAATAATATTTTAAACAGTGTGCAGTCTAATACTTCAAAGGCTACAAGTCTTCCTACATTTATTCCTGCTAGCACAGCCAAAACAACAGTGTCAATGCCGGTTGTTTCTGATTTGCCTGTACAATCAGAGGCGGTTGATAATCTTAGCAAACCAAAATCGATAATGTATGCAGCAAGTCCTAAAGATTCAGCAATCACGGTCACTGATGCTTTACCAAAATTAAATATGAATACAGTGTTTAGAGATAGTCCCGTTGTTCAACAAAATAATCGATCCATAGATAAAAACATTATAGAAAAAACCGCAACTGTATTATCTCAGGAAGAAAAAAAGGAAGAGCCTAGTGTGTTATATCAAAATGAACAGATGGTTCAAGATCCCGCTATGATATCATTTAATTTTGAAGATGCTAGCTTAACGAATTTATTATCGTATATAGAGTCAGTATTTGGCGTAAAATTTATCACTGATGATATTATCGTAGGTGCTAAAGATGCAAAAGGTGCGCCTGTACCAGTAAATTCAGTTGCTGGGCATAAAATTAATTTTAGAACTAATAAAAATTTAACTTTTAAAGAGGCATGGGATCTATTTATAACTTTCATGAATATTTCTGGGTTTAATATTGTCCCCATGACTAGTGATAGGTTTTATCGTGTAGTGCCATTAGCAAAATCTTCACATGAAGCGATTCCTACTTATATTGGTTTAAATCATGATGTTCTTCCTGACAGTGAAATGATTGTTCGTTATGTTTATTTTGCAAAAAATATCATGGATTTATCTAAGTTACAGATATTTTTGAAAAATTTTCAAAGTGGTTCAGCAAAACTTGATGTTTATTCTGATTTAAGGGCATTGATTTTTACCGATAGATCTTCATCAATTAAATCATTGATGCAAATTGTTAATGAATTTGATAAAGGCATGACGCCAGAAGTTGTTTCTGTGATTAAGCTTAAGCGTGCTAATGTTGATGATGTTGTTAAATTATATGAGGCATTAAAGCCTCAAAATCCAGCAGGAATTCAGCAGGGAGCAATAAAGATTTGGAGTTTGCCTTCAAAGGAATCAACTTTAGATTATTTTTCTGCTGACGTTAATTTGGTAGGAGACAAGAGAACTAATTCTTTGGTTGTTTTGGGAGCTGTTCGAGACGTTAAGCGTGTAGAAGATTTTATCACTAAATATATTGATATAGAGATTGAAAAAAATGCTCCACCTGTCTTTACATATAAATTACAATATACGAATGCTCAAGATATAACCAATCTTGTAAATCAGGTTATTAAGTATGGCGCAACTACTGATGTGGGAAAGTACGGTGGTGTTCGTGATGGTATTAAATATTTCCAACAAATGAATATTGTTGCAGATCCTTATACAAATTCTTTGATGATTAATGCAACTAAGGAAGATTTTGAAGTTATTAAGTCATTACTTGAAGAGCTTGATGTTCCTCAAAAACAGGTCGGAATTGAAGTTTTAATGGTTTTGATAAAAGATTCAGATGTTAAGAGCCTTGGTTCTCAGATTAGTGGACCAAATGGAGCAGGATCTACTGTTCCAGGCGCAAACCTATTTGGTCCAACTTTTGCACAATCTATGACAGCACAAACATCAGGAATTCCATCGGGTAGTACGGCAGTTGTTGGCCAAAATACTTCTGGGACTGGTGATGATTTTTCTTTAAAACAAAGCTTAGCGCAGCTTTTGGGAAATCCATCAGTTAATGAAGTGGGGAGTGTTTTATTAACATTTGGAAGACCGATCTGGGCAGTTTTTAAGGTGCTTAAAACGATCACTTCAACACATATAATATCAAATCCTTTCATTGTCGTTTCAAACAATATGAAAGGAACTATCTCAAGCGGAGAACAGAGACGTCAGATATCTTCTGAAATTGTTGCTTCCGGAGGCACCCAGGTCAAAGGGCTTATTGCTGTTGATGCTAAATTAACGCTTGATATTACTCCTCAAATAAATAATGCCAATATGGTTAATTTAATTATTGATTTTAAAAATGAAACATTTACACAACCAGCTTCAGTTTCGAATTCTGATGGGGAGCAATCACCAAGAGACCTGAAACATATTATAACAAAGGTTACTGTTGCAAATGGTGAAACTTTGGTACTTGGTGGAATTATGACGGAAGGATTTTCATCGAGTTCAAATGGTGTACCATTCCTTTCTTCTATCCCAATATTTGGATGGTTCTTTAAATCTAAAACAAGAACAGTAAGTAGAAATCATTTTATGATATTCATATGTCCACGCTTGTTGGATCCTATTCATGATGATGATCAGGTTGATAAATATACTCAGTATAAATTACAAGAAGTCAAACAACACTTAGATTTGATAGATGAAAGTGATTGGTTTGCGGTACAAAAAGATCCAATACAAAGAGCATTTTTTGGTAGTGAAGCATCAAATCTTCAGCAATTATATACCAGTGATACTTATTTACGAAATCAAAAGCTGGATGGTAAAATAGATAATCCGCAAGTTACTACCAGAAAAAAGCGTGCAAAAAAATCCAAATCTAAAAAAAATCTGTCGAATGAAGGTTTTGTAATTCAACCAGGGGTAACAAATAGTCAGAATTTAGATAATAGATTAAAAAATTCTATAGTCAGTAGTGTAGCGCAAGGAGATGTTGTATGATGCATGATTTGTTCATTCCTTGCCGTATAGGTAACTATTATTTACATACAAAAAAAATACTTACCATAGAAATTACGCCGGTAGTTGTTTATGGATTGCTGTTTGAGTGTGTTGGTAAAAAAATTATATTAAAAGATTCATATACCGTTAGCTTAAAAGAAGATAGTCTAGCAATTTTGCATGGAGCTATAAAAAAAATAATTTCATCTGCGGGTAAAATTGATGAGATTATTTCTATATGTGCTGCATCGGCAATGATATTTAAAGAGTTAAGGGTGCCTTTTTTAGGAAGAGAAAACATTGAAGTAGTTTTGCCTTTGGAAATAGAAAACATGCTCCCATTTCCTTTGGATCAAGCGATAATTGATTTTATTATCACTGATGAAGATTTAGATAAAAAAGTATCAACAATATTGGTTTGTGCAGTTAGAAGGCATGATATTGATGAGCAATATGAGCTATTTAAAAAAGCAGATGTTTCGCTTGATATGTTAACTGTAGATGTTTTTGGATTATATCGTTTGTATCAGATATATGCTGGTCAAAATGATTCTGTATTACAACCCATTAAAAATTTTTCATTAAAAGAAAAATTATCACGATTAAGTCATGCATTATATTCAGTTTTTATACGTAAAAAAAATGATATGAATAGTAATTATTCGCATCAGATCTTGCAGAGTTTTCATGCAAATACGAGTGAAGTATTAGTTGATATTGGATATAGTAGTATTAAAGTTTTATATATGAAGAATCGAATATTGTATTATGTTCGTTTAATTCCATTTGGTGTTGAACAAATATTATCTTCTTTGGAGCAACAGTCAGAAAAGAGATATGAGGATATCATACATGTTCTATCTTCTGATGGGCAAATTGATTCAATATTTTCTGAACAGTTAAGAAGAATTTTTGAAGAGGTATCAAGAACTTTGCTCTATTTTCAGCAGCAAGAGGGTGGTCAATATTTGTCGCCATCTAAAATTATGTTTACTGGTTTTTTTACTAATTTTATTATTTTTACTAATCAGGCAAAATCTTATTTTGGCTCTATTGTTTCAAGTGTTGATATGAGTACGTGTTTGGCTCGTATACCAGTTATTAATAATTCAAAAACAGCTATTACTTCGCAGCAATTTAGTGTTTTGTCATCTGGGTTATTGTGGTACTTTCATAAAGAGAATAATTTACTCAAAGACGTTGCTGAAAAGAAAGAGTTGCGTGTTACAACTTTACAATTGTTGGTAATGTTTTTGGTAAGTATATTATCTATTGGCGGTGTTTGGTGGCGCAGCAGTGAGCAGATACAAAGATGGCAGACGGCTTATAGTGCATCTCGTAAGCAGCTTTTAATAGAGATTCAAGGTCAGATGGGGCTTGATCTTTACGGTGAAAAAAATCTAAAAACCTTAGTTCAAAAAACAGAGGATGTTTTAAGTCGTGAGCGTCAGCTCTGGTTTTCTTTTACGCAGAAAAATGAAGCTTCGATTCTTGAGTATTTACAGGATTTAAGTCTTGCTATTGATCGTGAAGCAATAGGGTTAGAATTAAAAAACTTACATATTGATTATCAAAAAATTATTATGACTGGCACCGTTAAAGGTTTTTCAGCGCTTGATGTTTTTTATGAAGAGCTTCAGGAGCTTAAATTGTTAAAACTTGTCGACAGGCCAATGGAGCTTTCTTGGACTATCGAATTAAAGCCAAAAGTTATTTTAAAAGGGGCGTCATGAAATTTTTAAATATATTGCAAGAGCGTTTAGCTTCTTTTGAAAAAAAGGAGATAGTGCGATTTGGTTTTATATATTTGGCCGTTTGTGTGGTGACAGTAGCTGGAATTATAGGCTATTATGTATACTCGCTTCAAGAGATGAAGGGGAAAATAGCTCTGTTAAATAAATCTCGTAATTCGATACAGACTATTTTTACGCAATATCAGGTAGTCAAACAGCAAAAAAATAAAGTTGATGAAGCTTTAAAACAAAATAGTAAATTTAATATTGTAAGATTTTTTCAAGATATTATTCAAAAGAAAAGCTTAACTAATCAAACAACAACTAAGGTCAGTCGTCAACAATTGCCCAATGGATATTTGGAAGAAAATTTACAAATTGTAATTAATCAAATTGACACTAAAATAATGTGTGAAATATTGTATGAAATTCAACAAGAATCTATAGTTTATATTGTAAGTATTGATGTAACAAAACCAAATTTTGTTAAAAAAATTAATCTTTCTATGGCGATAGCAACACTTAGGGCAGAGGAACAATCTACATGAAAAATTCTATTTCAAAATATACTGTTTTACTACTATTAATATGTTCTTTATTTCAAACTAATATCCCTATGCTTTTGGATAAAGATATGAGTTCTGCTGATATTCAAGAAATTATCTCTTTTGCTGAAAAAAAAATGAAACAAGAGCGTAAAAAGTCATTGTCTGGAGTATCAAGTGAACTTATTGAGTTTAAATATACACAAAAAAACATTAAAGATTTAATATCTGAGTTTGCTCAAAAATTAGGAATTAATATTTTATATCCAGAGACAGATCCGATAGCATCTCAAGTAACCTTTGACGCAGGAAGAAGGATTACTATCGCAGAGGCTTGGGATTTTATTAAAATGATTATTGAGCAGGCTGGTTATACATTAGTTTTCAGAACGCCGGGTGTTTATGCACTTATGCAAAATACGCGTGTTTTAACTGAGGCATTACCAATATATATAAATGTTGATATTAATCAATTGCCTGATACCTTTGAACGTATTCGTTATATGTATACATTTTCAAACATTTCGGTTGCAGCAGCAAAGATTCAACAAGAGATTAATGCAATTTTAACAGATATTTTGGCAGCTCCCGCTGAAAAATTATATATTTTAGATGCAACATCAAACTCTATTATTTTTACAGCACGTGCAGATTTAATTAAAACAGTCATGCAACTTTTAGCGGTATTAGATGAAACTGGATTTACTCGAGTTGTTGAAATTATGAAGCTTAAGCATGCACAAGCAAAAGATATTGAGGCGTTGTTTAAAGATATTCTTACTCCTAATCAAGCTCAAAAGGGCGCAGCTTTTATGAGTACAGCATCGATACCAAGAGCGCGTTATTTTTCTGATACCATTAAGGTGCAAAATTTAGATCCAAATAATGCACGTTCTTTAAATAGTATTGTAATTATTGGTAAGCAAGAAGATGTTGCTCAGGTTAAAAGTTTTATTCAAAAATATTTGGATATTCCACAGGAGCAAGGAAAGTCATTTTTTCATGTTGTTGAACTTGAATGGCTTAAAGCAAAAGATTTTGCATCGTTACTTCAGTCATTAGTGTCTCCAGGATCAGGTGGTTCATCGCAAGCATCAGGTACTATTTCTTCTGATCTTAGTTTTGATCCTCATATTACCATTATACCAGAGATAGCAACTCAGGGTAGTCAGGCTGGACAGTCACAATCACAATCGGGCTCAGGATCTAATGGTGGGGCTTCCGGGCCTGTCGCAAATAATGTGCAACGTGGTGGAAATAAGTTAGTAATAGTTTGTAGTGCAAGAGATTGGGTTAGGATTCAGGCACTTATTAAGCAGCTTGATAAGCCTCAAAAGCAGGTAATTATTGAGGGAATTGTTATGGATCTAAGCTCTGAATTTACAAGAAAGCTTGCAACACAAATGAGAACACAGGGAATTACAACATCCATATTTCCTAAGCATATGCAAGCACAGGCAGCGCTTGTAACCAATGCAATTTTAGGTGGTGGTATAGGAAGTACGCCTGATTATAATTATTTAAATTTAGTTGGGGATTTATCAGATATTCTAAATCCAGCGGGCGTTGTTACAGCGAGTCCTGTAACAACAGGAGTTTTAACTAATCCCAGTTCCGCATCATCGGCAACCTCACCGTTTTATGCACCGTTAAAAGGAACATTGGGGCTTATTAGCGGGGGTAAAGAGCGAACTGGTGGGGCCTGGGCATTTTTTCAGCTTTTATCTACTCATACATCTTCCAAAATCTTTACGCGTCCGGTTGTTATGGCACTTAATAATCAACAAGTTTCTGTAGAAAGTACAATTACAAAAGTTTTGAGAAGTGGTGCTTCTGGAACAGTTAATCCAACAGTGAGCTATGAATATGTGCCAGCTACTATAAAAATGTATTTTACTCCGTTAATTAGTAATAAAAACAATGTTAATTTACAAATCAGCTTAGATTTAGAATTATGGGCTAATCCTGATGATGTTAATAGTGGAAACAAATCAATAAGAAACATTGGGACTAATGTATTTTTACAAAATGGTGATGTATTAGTTCTTGGTGGTGTGCTTGAGGATCGTTCACAAGTTGCAAAAAAATCCGTACCTTTTCTTGAAAGAATACCTGTTATTGGTAATTTATTTGCGGCAAGAAGTAAGCAGGCAGCAAAAACTCAACTGTTTATAGTTATTCGTGTTACGGTTGTTGAACCACGTACTCATGCTGGTATGAGCGCTATCACTAAGAATGCTGCAAATTATATGGTTGAACAATTGGCTGATACTGAAGATTTGTTTGCAAATATTAAAGATCCGATTACTCGTTGGTTTTTGGGTGACAATAGAAATGAATCACCATCCGAATATCTTGAAGATTCTATTAATGATTTATCTAAATATGATTATGGCCAAGAAGATCTTAAGGTTAAATTGAGCAAACCGCGTACATGGCATGAAAAAAGTTCTGAAAAGGGTGGAGATATTCGTATTGGTTGGTTTAGCAATTATAGTTCAAAAGATTCAGCAGCAAGTGCTCCGGCAAATAATCAAGATATGCAAAAAATTCAAGATATGTTGCAGCATATAGAAAATCCTTTTGAGCAGCGCTTAACTGTTTAATATTCTTTCAATTTCAAGAAGTCTGTTATATTTGGTAATGTGTTCAATTCCAAATGGAGCACCGGCCTTTAGATATGTAGCACCAGTTGCAATAGCAAGATCTGCAGCGAATGTATCTTCAGTGCCGAATTGATCTGCAGCGATCATAAATTTTTTTTTGTTGTTTTTGCAAGCATCAATTGCAGCAAGTGTTTGGCTTATGGTGTTTACATATTCTGATTTAATAACAACAATATCTCCAATTTTTTTCATAATTCCCCATCGAATTCGCAATGGATTTGATGCAAAAATATGATCAGCCATAATTTCGGTATGAGGAAGCTTCTTGGTGATCTCCTGCCATCCCGATATGTCCTTTTCGGCTATAGGATCATATAACATGGTTATAGAAGGATTTTGTTCAATAAGTTTTTGATATTCTTGAATCAGTAAGTTGTGAAGTAATGCTTTATTATCCACCGTATAAGTATCTGTTTTTTGATCATATATTTCATCAGCTGCAATGTTAATACCATATTCATAATGGTTATTAGCAAGAGTGTGTTCTATTTCTTCTAAAAGATTAAAAATATCATCAATTTTTTTATGAGATATTTCATATGAACCATAGGCAGAATGTACAATAGGAATGTTTTTTAATTCTAAAATTTTTTGACTGTGATGATGTAATAAAATAAGGCTATGGAATTGTTCTTCATAGCTTTTTTGATCATCTACTGCCATTGCTAACAGTTCTTTAAAATATTTAAAACCTTGAGTGCGGGTGCATTGAAAAAGAGATGTTAATGGTTTTACTAAAGATATTTTTTGAGTTCCAGAAATAGATTGAAGTAATTGAAAAAGTTCTATTTTCTCAGATACTGCTTGAGCTTTAAAAAGACACATACTAACGACAAGTGTTGTATTGCTTCCTAAGTTTTTTTCAGAATGCGTTAACTGAAGATCCATAAGTTTTGAATCCATAGCCAATGCATTAATTGGCTGATTTATAAAGAGTGGCGCAATATTTTGATTAATAAATTCTATAGATGCATGCATGCGTCTTTGAATAATTTTATTGTCTACGTCATAAGCATAGGCAGATGCTGTTTGAGGTGTTTGAAATCCAGATGGAAGTGAACTTTTAACTTGGATATTATTTTCTAGTTGTAAAGAACATTGAATTGTAGGAAGCCCTTGCGCATTAAATATTTCTTGAGCAATTAATTTTTTTACGAGCATATTTTATCCTATTGTTATTTTATAAAATATGTTTTCAGCTATATGATCTAATTCTATTTTAAGATTTTCCGATGTGTATATATGTATTTTACGGGAAGCTTTTTTGAGTTTCTGTTTTTTAAGAATTATAAGAACAAATGATGTCATTTTTTGAACAAGCGCAAGACATTCTTGTTTAGTTAGCTCAGGAGCATGGGTATCGTTTTTATGTTCTATGACAAGATTTGCAATATTATCTGACATTGATGCAACTATTTCAATTGCTTCTTGCAACAGAGCGAAATCTTCTTCCGGGTAGTTAATATGTTCTGAAGAAAAGATAGAAATATAAGATAGCAAACAAAGGGTTATTATAATTTTTTTCATTATTACTCTCTTTTATGTGATAAATCTAATTTATCTGTGTAACATTATCATATAATTATTTTTAAATTATACTTAATTATTAATCTTTATTATTTTTGGCAGGTATACATTCATTTCGTATTTCAGATCTTTTTATTTGAACAAGAAGAATCCTTTTATCATTTGCTTCTTGTACTATAAAACAAAATCCTTGATAAAAAATACTTTCACCTTTTTTAAGAAGTTTTTGTGCATATTCTGTTAAGAAGCCACCAAGGGTTAAAGCGGTTTCTGCTTCAAATGTAATTTGAAAAATCTCTTCGAGTCGGTCAAGATCTATCATAGCATCTACCAGCCATTCTTGATCGGGCATAATGGTGATAATTTTATGAAAATTTTGCATACGTTCATGTTCATCAGTGATATCACCAACGATCTCTTCAAGGGTATCTTCTAAGGTGACAAGTCCAATAGTACTACCATACTCATCAAGTACCATTGCCATATGAATATGCTGTTTTTTAAATTCTTTTAAAAGTTCACTTACTTTTAAACTATCAGGAACAAAAATAATAGGTTTTATTAATTTATTAATATCGAAAAAATTATTATTAGCTTGCAGAGATAAAAACAGATCCTTTTGATAAATAATACCTATAATATTTTCAGGATTATCTTTAAAAATAGGAACTCTTGAAAATTGACAAGATTTAAAAAGATCAAGAATTTCATCAAGAGTCGCCTTTATACCAATAGATACAATATCACTTTTTGGTATTAAGATCTCTTTGACATGTGTATTTTCTATTCTGAAAATATTTTGAAGCATATGTGTTTTATCTTGTTCCATTAGTCCCTTTTTTTCAATATGGCTAATAAGAAACCTAATTTCCTGTTCGGATATTATATGAGTTTCATAATCATATTTTTTACGAGCAATATTTCTTGATATGTTGGTTAATGGGCGTGCAATTGGTCCTAATATATAAAAGATACTATTTGCTAACCACAAAAGAGAAACAAAGGAATTATCAAGAGCTTGAGCAATGCTTTTTGGTATAATTTCACCAATAAGGGAAACAACAATAGTACCTATTGCAATACCAAGAGTAAAACCAAGGCCTTGTGGTAAATCAAAATCAGCAAATATATTTTCGATAATATTTTGTAACAATATTGCCGTTGTAATTGCCATCATATTGGTTGCAATAAGAACTGTCATTAAAACATATTGAGGATCTGTTTCTAAAGTTTTAAAAAAAAGTTGATATTTAGGAACAGATTTTTGAAGTTCTTTTACTTTAAACAATCTGATTGCTGTGATACTTGTTTCCATGAATGCCAATAGGGCACACAGAGCAAGCGAACCCAAAAAAAATGCGGAATCTAAGAGTAATTTTTGAGTATAGATAGTCACGTTATCCTTTTTATTAAAAAATAAAATCTATGTTTGTTAGTATGAAATAAACTTTTTAATATTACAATGGATCTCTTCTGATATGCACATAAGGTACTTGAATATATGATATTACATGTTGCAGCAAGATACAAGAATGGTTAATTTGTTTTAAAAAGGGTACTCGTTTAAACGAGTACCCTTTTTAAAATTATTCCTCATCCGAAGAATCGTCAATATCGTCAATATCAGCTTCTTCTATATTTTGTACTTCATGTTCAAAGAAATTAGCAAGTTTTTTACTGCGCGATGGATGTCGTAATTTTTTAAGAGCTTTAACTTCAATTTGACGTATACGTTCACGAGTAACTGAAAAATCTTTACCAACTTCTTCAAGAGTGTGCTCTGATGCAACATCAATTCCAAATCTCATTTTTAAAACCTTTTCTTCACGAGGAGTTAAAGTTTTAAGAACCTCACGAATTTTTTCTTTTAAATCATTGTGAGTTACGGAATCAGAAAGTGACATGTCATCTTCACTTTCAATTAAATCTTTAATTGAAGCATCATTGCCATCACCAATTGGAGTTTCAAGAGATATTGGTTCTTTTGAAATCTTGATAATGTTTTTGATTTTTTTCTCATCAAGATTCAACTTTTTAGCAAGCTCTGCATATGTTGGTTCGCGACCGTGTTCTTGTAGAAAGATATGTTTAATTTTATTAATTTTGTTGAGCGTTTCAACCATATGAACAGGGACACGAATTGTTCTGGATTGATCTGCAATTGCACGAGTTATAGCCTGTTTAATCCACCATGTTGCATAGGTTGAAAATTTATAGCCACGCTCAAATTCAAATTTTTCAACAGCTTTCATAAGACCGATATTTCCTTCTTGAATTAAATCTAAGAAGTGAAGGCCGCGATTGATATATTTACGCGCAATATTTACAACAAGACGCAAGTTTGCTTTTGCAAGATCAGCCTTTGCTTGTTTGTCTTTTAGTTGACCACGCGCAAAGGAGTTATAAATTTTGCTTGCCGTTGAATAATCAAACCCAAGTTCATTTTCAGTATTTTTTATAGATTTTCGAGCAATTCTTTGCTGTGTTTCAAGCTCAATTAACTCTGATTCATTTTGATTTTTTTTCTTGCTGAGAATTGTAATTTGTTCATCTGTTTGAGCAATAAATTTTTTGCGTTCAGAAATTTTATAAAGAAGCTTTTCTATTTTTTTGCCTAATTTTCTGATCAATTTATTAGAGAGTTTAATGGCAAGAATGTTTTCGCTGATCTTAAGCTTATTATCCTTGATAGCTTGAAACATCTCTTTTTTTGCTTCTTCGGTATCTAGTTTCCCCTTAAAGCTTTTATATATTTCAGCTTCTTTGTTTACATACTTTTTGATTTTAGTGATGATAGCTAAAAGAGCTGTACGTTCTTCTTCAAGTTTTGGTAAGTTTTCTTCATCAAATTCTGTGAACTGAATAATTTCTTTAAGCGCGATATGTTTTTTTTGAAGACGATCACCGATAATTAAAATTTCTTTGTGAATAAATGGAAATTTTGTTAATGCTTCAACCGATTCATGTTTACCGCTTGATATTTTTTCTGCAATAACGGTTTCTGTTTTTTTGTTAAGTAATGGAATTTTTCCGATATCGCGTAAATAGCATTTTACGCCATCTGCAATTTGAGGGATATCTGGAACCTCTTTAACTACTTCGCTTTCATCTTTTTCATCATTATCATGATCTTCGATCTCTTCTTCATCTTCCTCTAGGGCTGTTGCTGATAGCTTATTTTTAATTTTTGTTATCTCTTTTTCTTCACCTACTTCAAGAAAATCTTCGTCATGGCTTACGCTGCTGCTACCTGTAAGTTCTTCTTGTAAGATAAGCTCGACATTTTTCTTTTCAAGCTCTTTTAAAAGTTGGTTTGTTTCATCTTCTAAAAGTTTATATTTATCACTTAATTCCATGATCGATTCATAAGTGACATAGCGCTGTTTTTGGCTATCTTCAACAATTTTTTTGATAATACTTTGATGATCTTCTAGATTAATTGTTTGTTTTGTAATTTTTTTTAAATTATTTTTCTTTTTAATCATAAACGTCCGTTTTTGTATACCTCTATTTTTAGTTGTTCAAACACATTAAGAAGTCTTTGAACTTCTGATTCATTAAGATCTTTTTTGGCCTGCATAATTTTTATTTTAATTACGCTAATTATAGACTTCCAGTATTTCTTTTGGAATTGTAACATCAAGCTTTGAAATGTTTGATCCGAAGCGTCATCGCCAGCTTTAAATATTATGCTGCGTAAGTATTCTTTTAGGCTTGGATCGATCATTTCTTCTATAGTGTGATTACAGCTCTGTTTATCTTTTGTTGTATGGTCAATAACACTCTGTACTATCATTAGGTTTTTATCGCTAAGCCCTGTGGTAAGCAATAATTCTTGCTCTGGGGTCATGATGCGTGGGTTGTGTGCTATGGATGCTACAATCTGTTCCTCTATAGACCCTAGTCTTTGTGAATCAGTATTTTCAATTTTTTGTGAGGTAGTTTTAGGTTGAACATTATATCTATTAGTATACTCATTTTTTAAAATTTCTAAAGGTATTTGCAGAGATTCACTTGCCTTCATCAGAAGGATGTTTTGCTTTAATGTATCATTTTCTTGTGCTATGACTTGTAGTAATTCATGAAGAATGGCCATCTTTTGCTTTATTGAATCTTGCCCGAATGTCTGACTTTTGGCATCTACAACGAAATTAAAGATATCTTGAGCTCGATCAATATAGGGCTGAATAGCCTCTTTTTGTTCAAGCAAAGACGCAGGATCATGCCCCTCTGGTAGTATAATTACTTTGAGGTCTAAATCTAATTGCCAACAGGATGACGCTAATCTTAAAACTGCCTGTTTGCCAGCCTTGTCAGCATCATATAATAGATAAATGGTTTGAGCATGCTTAGTGAGTTGCTGTAAATGTTCAGTTGAACAGGCCGTTCCTAGCGTTGCAACAGCATGCTTGATACCATATTGCCAAAGAGCTATACAGTCCATATATCCTTCGACCATGATAGCCTTTTGTATTTTTTGAATATCATGTTTTGCGCTATCAAGGCCAAAAAGAAGCTTACCCTTTTTAAAGTAAGTTGAATCCATGGAGTTATAATATTTAACCCGTGTATCATCTTCTAGATATATTCGTCCACCAAATCCACAGACTTTGCCAAGATGTTCTTTGATGGGAAACATAACTCTGTTTTCATAGGGGCTATAGAGTCCCTGTTTGCCTTGAAATAGGATGTGAGCATCAATAAGATTTTGTGTTGTAAATCCTTGATTAGCTATGTAGGAGATTAAATTTGAAATATTTTTGCTTCCTGCTGGAAAGTGGCCGAGCATAAAGTGTTGTATCGTGGGCGCTGTTATTTTTCTTTTTGCAAGGTAAGCCGAAGCTATAGCATTTTTTGAAAGCATCTTGTTACACCAAGAAGCAAAAGAATAGCAAAGTTGATAATAATCCTTGGATCCTTGTTGTTGCCCGGCTTGTTGTTGTATTTCTTTGGGAATCTCTATATTGTTGCGCTCTGCAAGATGTTGAGCTGCCTGAAGAGGACTTATATGTTCTATTTTTTCAATAAAATTGATTACGTCACCTGTGGCATGGCATCCAAAACAATAAAAAATATTTTTATGAGGACTTACTGTAAAGGATGGAGTTTTTTCATGATGAAAAGGACAACGTCCTTTCCAATATAAAGCACCTGTTTTTTTAAGTGCTGTGTACTGTGATATAACATTTACAATGTCAATATTACTTTTTATGAAATTAAATAGATCCATTAGTATAGTTTTTAATATGAAAGAGGGTAATATTCATAGCATAAAATTAATTTTTATTTTTGTCATTTAATAAATTATTTAGATTTTATTAACAACAATATGCTTCTTACTCTTTTGGATATAAAAAATCTCTGTACAAAAATACTACTCCAGAAACCCCAAAAAATATAATGGCTAAGCTTATCCATTGGTTGATAGAAAGATATTGTAAAAAGTTTGTAGATTCAAACCAGGTTTGATCAGCCCTAAAGAAATCGACAATAAATCGTTCCGAGCTAATTAAAATTAAATAGCTAAACAGTATGGTTCCTGGTTTAATTTGTTTTTTATCAAGATAAAAATATAAAAAAGCGAAGGTCAAGAAGGATAATGCGCTGCTATAAAGCTGTGTTGGATGTATATGGGTATGAAGGGGTGCCATATGGTCTGGGTGATTATATATTACTGACCAGGGCAGAGTTGTTTCTTTTCCGTAGCAACATCCTGCAAAAAAGCATCCAAGTCTTCCAAATCCATGGACTAATGGTGAGTATAGAGCTATTCGATCAAGAAATTGAAATAGTGGAATTTTTTTGAATTTCGCGTAAAAATAAAGTGAAATGGCAATGCTAATAATTCCTCCCTGTATTGATAATCCTGATTTCCAAAATTTAAAGATTAACCAGATGTTTTCAGCTTCCCAGCTTTCACTTACAATGCATAAAATTCTGCCACCAAGATAGCCGCTGAGTACCATGATCTGTATAACTGTTAAAAAATCATGAAAACTAATAATTTTTTGCAACTTAGCGTCATGTTTTGCAATAAATATTCCAAGGCAGATACCTAATACAATTAAAAATCCATAAGCATGAATTGCAAATGGTCCCCATATATGCAAGATAATTGGATTCATTGTTTTTTCCTATCAAGGCTTTTTTGAATATCTTCCCATTCTTTTTGTATTGCTTCAAGTTGATTTTGGCTTTTTTTAAAATCTTCTTGTGCTGATTGATATTCTGCAGATCCATATTCTGTAGTACCCATTTTTTCAAGAAAAAAAGCTGTCTGTTTTTCGAGTTGTTCAATTTTTTTTTCAAGTGATTTCGATCTTTTTTCTAAATCGTAAAAATCTTTATCTTGAATACATTTTTCTTCTTGTTTTATGACAGCAGGTTGTTTTTTGGTGGTATCTGTTTTCAAATTAGCAATCTGTTCTTGCACTTCAAGGTATTGCTCATAATTGCCATCATACGTCTTAATTCCTTTTGGTGTTAACTCTATAATTTTACTTGCTAATTTATTAACAAAATCTTGATCATGAGAAACAAATAAAATTGTACCTTGGTATTGTCGTAATGCGTTTAAAATCACTTCTTTGGATTCGATATCAAGGTGATTGGTTGGTTCATCAAGAAGCAAAAAGTTTGCATTGCTTAAGATAACCTTTGCCATAGCAACGCGGTTTCTTTCTCCACCGCTTAAGACTTTCGTTTTTTTGAAAATATCATCGCCTGAAAATAAAAGTGCACCAAGAGTTGCTCGTATTTGTGATTCAGGTATTCTTGGGCACGAAGTAATTACCTCATCCAGAATTGTTTTGTTAGGATCCAATACTTTTTCTTGATCTTGATCAAAGAGAGCCACGGTTACATTGTGACCAAGTGAAATTGAACCATGCTGTAGAGGTATTTTTTTTGCAATCAGATTAAAAAGAGTAGTTTTACCAGTTCCATTGGGAGCAATGAGTGCCGCTTTTTCTTCGCGTTGTATTTCAAATGAAACATGATCAAACAGTTTTTGATTAAAGCTATGAGCTACATTTTTGACAGTTAAAACATAGTGACCAGAGCGTTCAGGCGTTTGAAGCCTTAAATTCATTACTCGTGGGCCAGTTTCAATTTCAATACGTTCAATTTTTTCAAGTTTTTTGAGCATACTTTGCATTGAAGCAGCTTTGCTGGCACTTGCTTTAAATCTCTCAATAGTACGCTCTTGTTGTTTTATTTCTCGTTGTTGTTGTTCGTATGCGCGTTCAAGATGTTGCTGTCTAATCTCTTTTTGAGCAATGTAATAGCTATAATTACCATGGTAAATCGTGAGTTTACCCATCGAAAGTTCGTAGGTTTTATTACAAGCTTTATCTAAAAAATAACGATCATGGCAAACGAGTAGATAACCAAAGTTGCCTTCTTTTAAAAAATCCAAAAACCAATTTTTTGCGGTAATATCAAGGTGATTAGTTGGTTCATCGAAAAGATAAAAATCAGCATCTTGTAAAAGAAGTTTTGCTAAAACAATACGCATGCGCCAACCAACGCTTAGTTGGCTAACAGCTTTTTGTTGTTTTTCGACATCAAAGCCAAGCCCCATAAGGATTCTTTGTGCTTGAGCACGTTTTTCATCAAAGTTGTTTTCCAAGAGTTCATGTTGAATATCAGCATAACGAGTCATCTGTTCTTCTGTTGGATCATTTACAATAATCTGTTCAAGAAGATCCGATTCTTCTTTAAGCTTATGTAGATATTCAATGCTTGCCATGGTTTCATCGACAACATTTTTATTGGATGTAATTACGACTTCTTGTGGCATGTATGCGATTTTAAAGTGGCTTGAAGTTTCAATGTCGCCTTTGTCATAGTCTTGAAAACCGGCAATAACTTTTAAAAGTGTTGATTTGCCAGTTCCATTTCTTCCAACAAGGCCAATCTTGTCTTTGTCGGATAAGTTGCAAGAAACATTATCAAAAACTGTTTGGCTGCCGAATTGAAGTGAAAGATTTTTAACGAATATCATTTTTTTTAGTTCCCAACTCTGGTTTTCGTGCAAGTAGTATTAAAAGCGAGATTGCAGCTGGAGTCATTCCTGAAATTAAAGTTGCTTGTGCTATTGTAGTAGGCTTATGGCGCTGTATTTTTTGTTTGATTTCAGTTGAAAGACCCGGTGCATTGATAATTACTTCTTCTGCTGCAAGTGGTAGATTTGCAAATTTTTCAGCCTTTTCAATCTCTATAAGTTCACGTTTAATATAATCTTTATACTTGACGTGAGAAAGAATTGAAAGTGCGTTTCGAGGTGATACTTGATAACCAAGAGCTGTTGCTAAATCCTTGGCAGGTAGATCGTGCTCGAGAAATACGGCAAGCTGTGAATTGTTAAATTTTGTATCAATGTCAGCGATGGTTTTTTCTAATTCTTCTTTTTCCTGTAAGAATTTTTGATAAGTTATTTTATCAATTAATCCAAGCTCATGGGCTTTTGGCATAAGCCTCAAGAAGGCATTATCTTGTCGTAAGATTAATCTGCGTTCAGCTCGTGAGGTAAACATACGATATGGTTCATCAACTCCAAGTGTTACTAAATCGTCAATCATGACACCAATATAGCTTTCGTGTCGTTTTAAAACGAATGGCGCTTGATTTTTATGTTTTAATGCAGCATTAATACCGGCAATAATTCCCTGACCAGCTGCTTCTTCGTAACCGGTTGTACCATTAATCTGTCCGGCTAAAAATAGACCAGAAATCTCTTTGGTTTCAAGTGAATGCTTTAATTGATCTGGATATACGAAATCATATTCAACGGCATAGCCATATTTTGCTATTTCAACATTTTCAAAACCTTTAATCGATCTGATAAATGCAAATTGTACATCTTCGGGAAGTGAGGTCGACATACCGCTTGGATATGCTTCAACATATTCGGTTGTTTCAGGTTCTACAAAAATATGATGACTATTTTTATCGGCAAAACGTGCAATTTTATCTTCAACGGAGGGGCAGTAACGAGGACCAACACCTTTTATATTTCCGCTATACATAGCAGAGCGATGAATATTGTTTTTGATAATTTCGTGAGTTGTTTGATTGGTGTATGCGATATAACAGTCACGTGTATTAACAACATTTATTGCTTCAAGTTCATATAGGGCATCGAGTGGCTCAGTTTCCTGTTTTTCTAATTTAGAAAAATCAATGCTGCTTGTTACTAGGCGTGGAGGAGTGCCTGTTTTTAAGCGTCCAAGGCGTAAATTCAATTTAGTTAAAAAATTAGAAAGTTTTAAAGCTGCTTGTTCATCACGACGTCCAGCTGGATAGTTTTTTTCACCGACGTGAATTAATCCATTTAAAAATGTACCTGTTGTAAGAATTACTTGGTTGCTATGATAAATAATTCCTGATGCTGTTTTTATTCCTGTTATCTGTTTATTTTTGACGATAATCTCATCAACCATTTCTGTGGCAATCGTTAAGTTACAACTATTTTGTAGTGTTTCGCTTGCAAGTTTAGAATAGGCGTCTTTATCAATTTGAAGTCTGAGTCCTTGAACAGCAGGCCCCTTTTTAGTATTGAGCATACGTGCTTGAAGATAGGTTTTACTGCAAAGTTTTGGCATTAAGCCGCCGAGCGCTGAAATTTCAAAGACGATATGACCTTTACCAACACC
Organism: Candidatus Babelota bacterium; assembly: GCA_016183005.1. Lineage (GTDB taxonomy): Bacteria > Babelota > Babeliae > Babelales > Chromulinivoraceae > JACPFN01. Next base: position 38,070 of record JACPFN010000002.1, read on the forward strand.
CCCAATAGAAGGATTGCAGGGCATAAGGCCTATTTTTTCTTTAGAAAGGGTAATTAAGAGTGTTTTACAACCTATTTTTGATGCGGCATATGCAGCTTCAACGCCAGCATGACCACCGCCAACAACAATAACGTCAAAAGAATTTGAGATAGAACCGTTTTTCATGATTTTTTAATATAGAAATAAAGCTTATATACTATATCTCAGTATACTTTATTTTGATTTTTTGCATAGAAGAAAGCTGTTTTGTTGTTATGCATGGAATTGATTTTATACAAAATAGGTGCGCGTATTGCGCACCTATTTTGTATAAATTTTATAATTTCATTAATCTTTTCTGGATAATACAATTTCAGTATTTTCCCAAGGAAATGAAGGCTCTAAAAAAACCCAAGGTTTTTGAACGAGCGATGTAGCAGGAAGTGTTTCTTGAGAAGCTTCTTGGGCGGGTTCTTCTTGCTTGGCTAAAGATTCTGCTTGAGATGTATCGATCTCTTTGTTGTCTGACATTATGCTATTTGGTGTAGTTACTGTTACGATAAGCCACCCAAATAGCATTAAGTTTTTAAAATTGTTCATAATTCACTCTCTTATTTTCTTAAATCAAAAAAAATGCTTTAAATTGAAATGGAATAAAGGTTAGGATTGCTTCTTTGATATCTTTATCAACGTTTTTTAGAATAGTTCTAAAATGATCAAAGTTTGTAGCGATCTCTTTTGGATTAAGGTGATCAACAGCTTTTTTCATATCCTTGTATTGGGATGTATGTGGAGCATCTTTTAGTATTTTATCTAGATCATGTTTGAGCGTGGTTAAGAACTTTTGTAACTCTTCTTTGTTTTTTATTATTTTTGCTTGTATTTGATGCTTTTGGACAGTTTCACGGATTCTTTTTTGAATTTGTACATCAGAATGTACTTGAATTGCGGATCCTAGAAAGAATATAGAAATTAATGTTATTTTTTTCATAGAAAACCTCCATTTCCCATTTTAATATTTCATAACATAAAGATTTACTTTAGGATAGTAGCAATTTTAGCCTGTATAAGTCAATAGTATTAATGCAAAAACGGGTCTGATTAAAGACCCGTTTTTTAAATTTTATAATGAAAGCAGTAAGACTTTAATTCTATCTAAATCATTAATATAGCTCTAAATGCTAATGGTATTGCATCTATGATAGTTTTTCTAATATCACTATCTAAGCAGTTTAAGATTGCTTTTAAATTACTAATAATGCTTACAATTTGATCAGTATTCATAGAGTTTAATGCTTCTTTTAGTTTTTTATATTCAGGTGTATTAGGAGCGTGTTGTACGGCGGTTTTAAGATCTTTGATTAGCGGGGTTAAGAATTTTTTAAGATCTGTTGAGGTTTTAACTTCATGTAATTTTGCCTGATGAGCTTGAATTACTTTTCTGATTTTATCTTGGGTAATTTGATCTGCTTGGACTGCTTGTTCAAATATTCCTGCTCCAAGGATAACTGCAAGAACTAATGTTTTTATACTTTTCATATTTTTTCCTTTGGTTTTGGATTATTGTTAATGAATTTTTTAAAAAACAACCATTTTCCTGTTTTCTTTATAAACTTATTCTTTAAACCCGAATATAATTTTCAATCTATTTATAGCATTAAGTTACCACAGGAAGCATTAATGATCAAAAGGGGTGGTGGTATTTTAAAATTAAGGTTGAATTTTTTATATTAAAAGTTACGATAGAAAGGGTATTTTGATACTGTTATTAAGGATTATTATGTTGTATTATTTGGGCATGAAGTTTGTGCCTTTTTTTAGTTCTTTTCAGGTTATACATTATATTTCTTTTCGAGCCATTATGGCTCTTTTAACGACATTTTTTATGTCTGTTTTATTGGGTAGGCGCTTTATAGCATTTTCCGCTAGTGCATTTCAAAATACAGCTCGTCCTTTTACTCCAGAAAATCATCAACAGAAGGGTTCTACTCCGACTATGGGCGGGATTTTTATTATTGGAATATCCTTTCTGAATATAGCCTTATGGTGTGACTTAACTCGTCAAGAACCATGGATTTTAGCTTTATCCTTGATTCTTTTTGGGGCAATTGGTCTTTTGGATGATATTTCAAAGGTTAAATTTAAAAAGGGCATTTCTGCGCGCTTAAAATTTAGGTTGCAGCTCATTTGTGCTATTTTAGTGATTCTGTTTTGGATTGTTTTAAAAAATCCATCCTGGGTTATTTATATGCCAATTTTTAAGGAATTGATCATGCCTGTTGGTGTTTTTTTTATTCCATGGCTTATTTTAGTGATTGTAGGTACCAGTAATGCAGTTAATTTAACAGATGGTCTAGATGGTCTTGCGATAGGGATTTTGATTACCAGTTTTGTATTTTTTGGTGGGGTTGCCTATATTAGTGGCCATATAGATTTTGCTCACTATTTGCATATGCCCTATGTTGGATGTAGCGAGGCTGTTATTGTAGCAGCTGTTTTAACTGGTGCTTGTTTGGGGTTCTATTGGTTTAATGCCCATCCAGCAGAGATATTCATGGGTGATGTTGGTTCATTATCTTTAGGTGCGACTCTTGCTATGTTTGCAATTATAACTCGCCAGGAGATGCTTTTGCCAATTGTAGGGGGAGTTTTTGTGGCAGAGGCTTTGTCGGTAATTTTGCAGATAGCATCTATTAAAATATTTAAAAGGCGTATTTTAAGGATGTCGCCCTTGCATCATCATTTTGAGGTGATTGGTTGGAGAGAAACAAAAGTAACAACACGTTTCCATATTATTACTTTAATATTATCCTTATTTGCTGCTGTATGTTTGAAATTGCGCTAGCTTAGAGTCCGTTTTTTGCTTTTGGTGATTTTTTTAAAAGTTATAGGATAGCGATAAAATTTCTTATCGCTATCCTAATACATTAAACTATTTTTTAATTAAATTATTGAGCTGGAACGCTTGGAATACTACCGTAGAAGCGGCTAGGAATAGATTTACCATATTCTGCGGCAGAACTAATCCAATCTGCGCTGCGACCAGGAATAGATTTACCATATTCAGTGACAGAATTAATTAAGTTTGCACTATGATTATGTATAGATTTACCATATTCAGCAACAGAGCTAACCAAGTTTGAACCGGTAGAATAGGCGGAATTTTTTAGATCTTCCATGTATGCGCCGGCATTTTGTAATCCCTTGATTATATTATCTTTATAATAAATTCCACCGACAATTGCACCAAGAGTAGCAATTGTTTTTAACATTCTGCTTTTCCAGTATAAATATGAATTAGCTTTTTCTTCCATTCTTGTAGCTAATATTTTACCATACAAACCATGTCTGCTTGCAAGCTTAGATAATTGTTGTAATTCTCGCATCAACTGATCAATTTCTGGTGATGTATTACTTGATGCCCAGCTTGATGGGTTAGCCCATTCGGATGGAGAAATCCAACTAGATTTAATTCCTGTAAAGAATATATTCATATATTTACCTTCAATGCTTGCTAGATAATTATTATAGTGAACTAAATGCATGATAACATCTTCAAATACTTCTAATACAGCAATACTACTGGTAGCATCTGTAGATGTAGATACTTGTTGTACTATGTCCTGATAGCGAGGTATCTCGGTATTTTGAGGTGTGTTGGTAAAACTTTGTAGTAATAATCTTCGTTGTAAAAATGCAGGTTCATTTATTACTCTCATGATGGCACCGCGCTTAATTTTTAATGGGCCACTTGGATTTAGTGGATTCCGGACATACTCGTCTTCAAGTTGTAATGGACCCCATGCTGGAGCATATCCTGGTTCTTCTGTCTGTATACCTATGCTAGGGGCGTAGACCCTTGAAGCTATGATGCTTGTGGCCAATAAAATACTTAGACAAAGTCTATTTTTGTTTAGCATGAAACCTCCATTTATGGTTTTATTTTAAATCAAAATTAACAATTCACTTTAAGTTATCAATATTCAATGCCGACTTGCAATAGTTTTTTTATCTCTTTAATAAATCTGATAGATGATAGTTGGTTAATTCTATTTATTTAACTAAAATGAGCTATCAGACCTTGGTTAATTGGGTCCTTGTTTGAAAATATTTGATAAATATTTAGAAACGGATACCAATTTTCTGTTTATAGACAATGCCTAGAGTTAATGCGCTTAAGGCACCAATTGCTTTAAGTGTGTTTGCTTTCCAGTTTCGATAGGAAATTATTTTGGCTTTTAATCTTGCCGATGTAACCCAAGAATGTTTTGATGCAATATTTGTTAACTGTTCAAGTTCTGCCATAAGCTGTCTTATTTCATCAGAACTATAACTTGATATCCAGCTATTAATATTTAGCCATTCAGATAGGTAAAACCAGTTATATTGGATGCCAGTTATAAAGATGTTAATATTTTTTCCTTCAACGCAAAAAAGATAATGATTATAGTGTAGATAGCGCATTATTGCTTTTTCAAGCGCTTCTATTACCATTGTTGCATTTGAGCTATTGGTTGAAATTTGTAAAGCATCTACAATCTCTTCGTAGGGTGGTAATGGCTGTGTTGATGGAATGTTTAAAAATTGATAAATACTTGTTAATTCTCCAGCAAAATCTGGGTCTGTCATAATGGTATTCATAATAATACCACGCTTGACAAGGCGGTTGTAGGTGATTTGGTTTGTTTGTATTTTATCACCAAGTTGTAAAGAGCCATTTTGTGGGATATATGACAATCCTGTTTGAGCAATGCTTGTTATAAGTAAGGCATATAGTATTTTTTTCATAATTAAAATCCTTTGCGTATATTTTTTGTTTATTAAGGTTAAGAATCTACTTGCGATTTTGTCATAAAGTAGTTTTTGTGTCAAGTGGATGACCTAGTTCTATACATAGAGGTATTGAATTTTTAGGTATAATTTTAATCTTGCACTATGTGTCCGCCATGATTGCTTTATAGATTAATATTATTTTGACTTACCTTTTTATGGGTAATTGTAAACATTGAAATTCCTATTAAAAGCATGATTCCAAATAAATATAATGAGGTAATATTATACTGGATTGTGCTTATAATACATGAGCTAATAAGCCCTAAGCAAGTTAGTAGCGACAGCCAACCTAATATTTTTGATTTTTGAGTTGTATATAAAAATGCAATAGTGCTAATGGTATAGGTTATAGTTCCGCCTAGGGTTGAAATTTGCTGCAAAGGAATTTTATTACCACCTGTAATCCAGAGATATACTGCGCAAATAAAACCTTCTATAAGTACTGCCATGTAGGGAATTGAATATTTATTAAATGTGGTTAGTTTGTCGCTGGCAATGATATGCTTATGCTCAGCAAGAGCATATAGGTTCCATGAGTTTGAAAAGAGAATTCCATAAGCTGCGCCCATGGCAGAAAGTCCAATCAGAAAGCTGATAGCTGTTATTAGTTTTGACTGAAGAAATTCTCCGGCAGGGACAAGGCTCATTAGGTACTGATAAGAATCTGAATAGGAGCTTAAATTAATGATGTTTGGCTTTAGCATGAGTCCAGTTAATGTTTGAAATATTACATAGATCAGCATAACTGTAAAAAATGAATAAAAGATAGCTTTGGGTGCATTTTTAGATGAATTTTCAATATTTCTGCTTACTGAACAAGCAGCTTCAAATCCAGAAAAGCAATATAGGACCAATGGGAGCATGAATATAAAGTTTTGGTAGGGAATATCAAATGGGTATGCTGAAAGTAAATTAATATTAAAATGGTATGTGCCGAGTAAAATTAGCCCCATTAATGGAAATATTTTGGATGTAACAAATATTTTTTGTATTATAAGTCCTGTTTTCATATTTAAGCAGTTAAGTAGTATATAAAAGGCAAGGATACTTAAGCTTACAAGCATTGGATTTATGGTATCAAATGGGTTGGGAAATAACTTGCGTAAAAATGTTGTAACAACATTCATATAGACTGTAACAGAAGCTAATTTACCAAAGAAATAGGTCCAACCACTTAAAAATCCTAAAAAAGGGTGAATCTGTTTACCGTATTCATAGAATCCGCCAGATGGAAATTTTTCAACTAACTGTGCAAATGTAAATATTAGCGGAAACATAAAGCATCCTACAATAGCGTACAAAAGTCCTCCGAAAATACTGAGCTTTTCAGTTAAATCAAAAATATTTATGAAAATTCCAGCACCAGCCATAATATTTATATTCATTAAAATAGCTGATTGTAATGATATGGTATGACGTTTCATGAATTTCCTTATTTATCTTGAGATTTAAGATACATGGCAATCGATCCAGCGACAGCAGCATTTAAGCTTTCCGCGTGCCCTTTCATCGGTATGGTCATATGGGTAGCGCATTGCCCAATGATATGTTCTGATAGCCCTTGACCTTCGTTGCCAACAACTAAAATACTATTTTTTAGGTCGATATCTTCAGGTTTTTTATCTGAATTAACAATGAGTGCACAAAGTGAAATCGATTTCATGTGGCTTTTTAAAATATCCCAGGAACATGTAATAAACTTTATATGAGCAAGTGTTCCTGTTGTTGCTTGTATAACTTTTGGACTATAAACATCAACGCTATCAACGATATAAACAGCTTCAAGTCCCATAGCGCATGCTGATCTTATAAGAGTACCTAGGTTTCCTGGATCTTGGATCTGGACGAAGGCTGCAGAATTGGTTGTAACGATAAAGTCATGTTGTTTCATGGCAAAAATTCCAACGATCCCAGTAGGGGTTATTGTTGTACTGATTTTTTGCATAATTTCATCGGTTACAAGGTAGGTTTCATTAATTAAAAAATCATCTTGATGTTGTAGGTAGTTGCTTTCTGTCATGAATATAGATTTAAGCGTAAAATTTGCGCTAAGCAATGATTTACAGGTTTTAAATCCTTGAGCAATAAACTCTTGATGGGTATAGCGATATTTTTTATTTTGTAATTGTTGCAAATGTTTGATTTTTGGATTTTGTAATGATTGTATAATCATATCTCTCCGCGTATAATTTTTTTTCGGTATTCTGCCATGAGTAAGTTCATATAGGCAATATTATGAATTGACGCAAGTGTGTGAGCTGTTGCTTCGTGAGCCTTGAATAGGTGATGAATATAACCAATAGAGTAGTTGGCGCAGGTATAGCAGCTACAGCTTGGGTCAATGGGTGTAAAGTCATGTTTCCAGCGCACTTGCTCAATTTTTTTCGTGCCTTGAGTTGTGAGCAAATGGCCGTGTCGTGCTAATTTGGTTGGGTGAGAGCTATCAAATGTATCAATGCCCAATGGAATAATCTGTTCAATAGATGGTAGATCTGCTATTCCGAGTAAATGATTGGGTTTATCTTCTGGTAATCTTGGCATAGTAAAATGGAGCATTTCGATCATTTCTTCTCGATTTTTTCCAACACTTCCACCGATAGCAAAGCCATCAAAGTTGAGCTGACTTAATACTTTACAGCTTTCAGCCCTAAGTTCTTTATCAATACCACCATGAACTACCGCATAGATAGCTTGATTGTTCTTGTTTTTTTCATGCTCTTCAAGAGATCTTTTTTCCCAGCGATGAGTGCGATCTAAACAGCGCTTAAGAGCCCTTTGGTTAATATGATAGGGCGGAAGTTCATCAAGGGGAATAATAATATCAGCGCCCAGTTTTTTTTGGGCAACAATAGAGCTTTCTGGGGTTAATTCAATTAATGATCCATCTCGGTATGATCTGAAGATTACACCATTTTCATTGATTTTAAGAACGGAATTCTTAATATCTTTTTGTCCTTTGCTTTTAAGTTCACTTGCAACACCTCCGTATGCAAGGCTAAAAACTTGAAAACCTCCTGAATCAGTTATGATCGGTTGCTTTCTGTTGATAAATGTATGAAGCCCTCCAGCTTGTGCAACAGTGTTTGCTCCGGGATGTAAAATCATGTGATAGGTATTACAGAAGATAAGTTGTTGATTGAGCTGTTCAAGCATAACACTATCAACGGCCTTAATGCTACCATTTGTTGCTACAGCAACAAATCCAGGGGTATCGATAATGCCATGCGGTGTATGAATTCTTCCAACTCGAGCACGAGATTTTTTGGATTTATAAATAATTTCGAAATAAAAGTATGGAACCATGGATTTTTATTGCTAAAAGAATATTAATTTAAGTAAAGTATAACAGCTTTGTTAAGGTAAGTCTTGTTTCAAGATAAAAAAGGTAAAGCATGAATAAAAAAATATTAATTATAGCTATCTGTATCGGCTCTTCTATCTTTTCTAAAAATCTTTTTATGGGTCTTGTTGAGGACTCTTCGGTCAATAAAAATAATTTTCTGTGTCCTCTGGCGCTTTACGCTTCTGGCAACGTAGTCTGTAATGACATGGATGCAGGAATGAAAGGATTTGATATTTCCGAAGGACGTACTATTCAGATTTTTAATAATCAGCAATATTGGTTGCAGCAAAAGGTTGAGCGAGAGCATCTTTTAATAGTGCGAGGCTACAAAGGTGATCGGTTAAGTGGCACTATGACTAGTGAAGGGTGGGATCATATGGGTGCTTTTTCTATTATTATTTCAACTGATCCTATTATGAATCAGGCCATAGAACCTGATATGGTTGCCGCAAAGGAGCAAACTAAAGTGATAGCGCAACTTTGGTATAGCTCTTCCACTGGATTACAGCTTTGGGCTCAGGATATAATGATACTTAATAAAGGCCAAAATTTTACTATTTTTGTTTCAAGTGGCATATCTAGGGCGTTTGAAAATAATCCATCAATCAGCCAAAATGAAGGTTTTGCTTCATATTTTGCTGTAACGGGTGATTTAAACAATTCTTTAGCAAGTCAACGAAAAATCCCCTTAGAAACTAAAGCAAATTTTGCTCAAAAGACTCCAACTACATTACATAATTTTAAAAGCTTATTTTTAAAAGATGTTGGTTTTGCACCTAATTATATTGATAAGAGTGTTTATAATGCTGCGTTAGGTTCACCAAGAAACATAAAAATACAGCTTCAGTAGAGCTATTCTAAGGGATTAGTTTTAAATCCGACGAGCTGACATTCTGCTTGTGGTTTTATATTAAAGCTTTGATAGACCATTTTTTGCATTTGTGATGCAAGATTTATTAAGTCAGTACTTGTTGCTTTTCCTTTGTTAACAAGCATATTGGCATGCTGGTGTGAGACCATTGCATCACCGATTGCAAGTTCTCCCTTTATACCGATTTTATCAAGATAGTAAGCTACGTAGATTAATTTTTTTGGAGTATTTGCAACCTCTTGAGGGTGGAAATTTCTAAAAAAGCTGCCACAGGTCCCTTGGGTTGGATAACGACGCTCTCGATGCCTGATGATCTCTTTATGTCTTCCTTGAGCATAGGATGTTTCAAGGTGGTCGACTACTTTAAGCTTAAATGTTGCATTAATTAGGTAATATTCTTTATTTTGAAGCTTAGATTGATCATAACCAAAATTAAACCATTCTGGTTTGACGGTTATAATTTCTGCTGTTTGATGATGAATAACTTGAGCTTCTGTTAAAAATTGATCTAGCAAGAATTCATAGTAATGAATATTAATATAAATGCATCCTCCAACGTTTCCCGGAATACCACTAAACTCTTCAAGATTGGTTAAGTTATTATTTAGACAAAAGGTTATTAAATCATGAAAGCGTACACCAGCTCCTGCTTGAACTGTGGCATGAAGATCATCTTTGGTAATGATAGTTATATCTTTGAGTTGTGGCTTAATGACTAAGCCATCAAATCCATCGTCACTGATTAAAATATTTGCGCCTTCACCCAAAATAAAGATTTCAAGTTTGTGCAGTTGAGCAAATTGTAAGGCCTGTTGAAATTCAAGAGATGTTGTTGGTTCACAGAAAAATCGAGCGTTTCCGCCAGATTTAAACCAATTTTTATCGGATAAGGGTATATTTTCTTGAATAGTTATAAAATGAGTTTTGAGAATTGTTTCTTGAGGTTGTTCTTGCACGGTATAAGCCTTTAGTTTTTTATAATTTGTTAATCTTTGCAAATGGTTGACGTTCTGGGGTCTGTTTATGTTTAACCAATTCATGGCATTGGGTGCTGCAGGTATTATTGAGTGCCTGAGCGCAAGAAGGACAGGATGTGAAGTGTTTATTGCAAAGGGCATTTTTGCAGTTATAGTATTCGTCGCTTGGTGTGGGACAATTTAAGCATTTGCTTAAAATATCATCATTTGCTCGTACGGTGATACGGTTATCAAATACATAATTTTTACCGCGAAAGTGTCCATCTGGAAACTGTTCTATATATCGATGAATTCCACCTTCAAGTTGTACCACTTTCTTTGCGATATTTTTTACATTTAAATATGCAGTTGCGCGTTCACAACGAACACCTCCCGTGCAGTACATAAAAACTGTCTTATCTTTGAGTGTGTTGATGTTTTCATCAATCCATTGTGGAAATTGTCTGAAATAGCGTGTTTGAGGATTGATGGCGTTTATGAATTTGCCAACAGCAATTTCATAACTATTGCGTGTATCGATGATAACTAAATCTTGAGGTGGATTATTTAAAAGATCATGAATTTCTTGTGGGCTTAGGTGTTCTGCTGTATCTTTGACTGTTAATTGTTCAGGATCAACACCAAGGTTTACGATCTCTTTTTTGACGCTAATTTTCATGCGAGGGAAAGCTTCAGCTCCACCTGGTGCTGTTTTAAAGTCGATATCACTAAAAAGAGGATGTTCATTCATAGCTTTGATGTATGCTTGAGTAGCTTCATTGCTTCCACCTACAGTACCATTAATTCCTTCGTGAGCTAAGAGAATTCGGCCCGTTAATCCCAAGCTTGAACAAAGTTCTTTTTGCCATTTTTGAATTGCGATTGGATTGGGGATTTGTACGTATTTGTAATAAAGAAGGATAGTACCCATAGTGTATATTCCTTAGCTTAAAAATCATTGTTGGATGTACTGTATCAGAGATCTAAAAAACTGTCTACAGTTGTACAGTCATGTTGATTAGATTAATTACTTCTAGTAAATATTAAAAAATTAAAACTTCAACAATGTATTGAGCTAGTTGATAAATATTATAAGCGTGATATTATTATTTATAATTAAATTAATGACCGGATGCGAAGAGGTTTTATGAAAAAATTATTATTTATGCTTACATTGATAAATCCTTTATTGGGTAATTATGAAGAACCCGAGATGATAATCGATGATATAAGGCTGGCAATTAAGGAAAAAGATTTTGATGAGTTTATATTTTTGTGTGAAAAATATATTGGGAATGGATTGGAAGATTTTGAAGATGTAGTGTGTCCGAAAGACTTTGATTCTTTGTATTTAGAGTTTTTTCTTTTACTAGCAGATGGTAATTCAGAAAAAGCAAATGATGTTCAATACATGATTAAAAAGTGGCTTTATTGTCTTTTAAACAATAGAACAACTCTTGTACAAAAATTATTTGAATCAGGTATTAATTTAAACGAAAAATTGTATAGCCATACTAATCCTGATATTTCCATGTCGCCAATTGTTTGGATAATGAATTACGCCATAGAAGAAAGGCTTGTTATAGTATTTACTTTGTTTAACTCTTTTTAGAGTATTTACTTTGTTCAAGAAATGGCATAGATATAAATATAAATGATTAAAGTTATACACCATTTAGTGGGAAAACATTTTTAATGAAGGCTGCAATGCATGATAATTTAAGGATGGTTGAGATTTTGTTGAGATCTGGAGTTGATATTACAAAGAAAGATAATGAAGACGATACCGTATTAATTTATGCAGTAAATAAGTTAAGGGGGCAGTGGAGTGTTTTAAATTATTTGTTAGCATGTTTTGAAAATTGTTTTGATCAATTAGAAATAGAAAAAGTTAAAAAAATACAAGAAGAATATTTATTGTCGATTTAGGTTTAAGATTTGATATAAAGATGAATTATTCATAAAGTAGATTTTTATTGCACGAGCAAAAAACTTGGATATTTTTAATTTTTGTTTGCAAATATTAGACTCTCTTGATCTTCATTTTGGGGAATTTTAAAAGAGTCTATTTATTTTTTAAATAAAAAAATCTACTTTGTGTGCGGATTGATCTAAATGTTTGGTGAATTCATCGATCTTTAAAATAAAGATAGGCAAGATTTAAAAAACCTTGCCTATCTTTATTTTTTAAAAGAAGAATTTTTTTATTTTTCTTCTTTGTATGTTACATGCTTACGAACAACTGGGTCATATTTTTTAATTTCAATACGCTCAGGTGTATTTTTTTTGTTTTTGAATGTTGAATAGATATGTGAGCTTTCTGTGCTTTTAAGCTTGATGATATGACGGTTTTCTTTTTTTGCCATGATTTAAAATCCTTTTGGGCGAAATTTGATCAAATTCTTATTTAGTATAAAAGAAAAGTTTGATTACGTCTAGGGGGAACATTTTTAATGTTTCGTGATAATTATTATTATCCTTATTAAGGTGGCAAGGTACCTATTATTTAAGTAGGGGCTTTATTTATTAGAAGGCTTATGTTAGTTAGTAAGCTCTATGGTGTTTTGTTATGATTGGTGATAATTATTTTATTTTGGTGGGGTTTGGCGTGTTTTTAAATAAAAAAATTAAAATATTAGCGCTTCTGTTTTTAGCCAAAAGCATTGTTTCTAGTGATTCGTTTTCTGCTGTTTGTGATAAAATATCAGATGAAGATATGAAAGCGATAAAAGAAGAGGTTCTCAGGTATAGATATTTTAATCTTGTACAGCAATGTGAGCTTGTTATAAAGATGGGACAAGAGCTATTGAGTAGTTTTGGAACTATTAAAAATTTTGCACTTGCTCATATGAGTTTGGATGATGGTTTAGATCATTCAGAGGGAGCGATGCGATCTTTTGGGGTGGAAAAACTAGCTGAAAATTGTATAGCTGATATGGAAGATAGTTAGTAGTTGTAATGTATTTTGATTTATAAAGATAGTTTTATTTTGGCTATAAGGCATGTATTTTTTTTAAAAATCTTTTTATACTGATCTTTGCTAGAAATTTCGTAAAAGGCAGAACGAAAGACATTTATGAAGATCTTACTCTCTTGGCTTCTTGATTATATTGATTGTTCATTAACTGATATCAATATTCATAATATTATTCATCTTTTTAATATCCGTACTGCAGAAATTGAGTCTTATGAACGTATATCGCTACCCATAACATCTTGGTATGCAGGTCAAGCAAGGGCAATAATTGATGGTAAAGTTGATTTTTGGTGTCCTGAGCGCGATGAATTAATTACGCTTGCGGCGCGCAAGGATATTATTATTGAAAAATGGTATTTAGTTGTTCTTGAAAATGGTTGTTGGCGTTGGCTTCTTTTGTCTGATTTAGATAAGGATCGTGAAGGTATTATGCCTGCTGTACATGTAGAGAAGAAAGATCAAAAAGGCACTTGGCGTATAGGTCTTCTTGAAGTTGATTATGTTTTTGATGTTGATAATAAATCGATCAATCATCGACCAGATCTCTGGGGGCATTATGGTATTGCAAGAGAAATAGCCGCATTCCTAAATAAACCACTTAGACCGCTTGATTCATTTTTGCATCATCATCCGATAGTATCGTATCAACAAATCTCTGGTAATTATTTAAAAGAAGGTATTTCTGTTGAAATTCAAAATCAAACAGGTTGTTCTCGTTTTGCAGCTGTAAAGTGTAAGCAATCAAAGTATCAAGACTGCTCAGTTCAAATGGCAATTCGTTTGGCTTTAGTTGGAGCCAAACCGATGAATGCTATCGTTGATCTTACTAATTATGTAATGTTTGATATTGGTCATCCTATGCATGTGTTTGATGCGGCAGCGTTTTCAGATAATAGTATGATTGTTCGCGAAGCCTTTAAGGGTGAAAGTTTGCAGCTTTTGGATGAGCAGGATGTAAAGCTTGAATCTGTTGATATTGTGATAGCTGATAAAAGTCATGCTGTATCTTTGGCCGGGATTATGGGTGGTGCAAGTTCGGGATATCATGAAAAAACGGAGCATATAATTTTAGAAGCAGCTGGTTTTAATCCAGCAATGATTAGAAAAACCGCACAGCGTCTTAAATTGAGATCTGAAGCATCAATGCGTTTTGAAAAAGATTTAGATCCGATGCAAAATATTGTTGCAATACAAAGATTCTTATATTTGGCAAAGCTGTTGGGAGTTCTTTCTGTTGATACAGAGTTTCCTATTGTTTCTGTTGGCAAGACTTTTGAACAAAAAACTTGTAAGTTTTCTCATCATTTTATACAGGTTCGTTTAGGTATGAATATTGAATCAGAGTTTATTTTGAAATCTTTAAAAAAATTAGGATTTCATACCTTATATGATAAAGAAACGCATGAGTATCAAGTGACCATTCCTACCTATCGCGCAACAAAGGATATAAATATTGCAGAGGATATTATTGAAGAGATCATTCGTTCATTCGGTTTTGAAAATATTGTTCCGCAGATGCCGGTTCGGGCAATGGTACCATTTGAGTTAGATCGAGTTTTTAATCTTAGAAAAATTAAAGAGCATTTGGCGCATGGTATGCATATGCATGAACTGCGTGAATATATGATGTATGATGCTTCATTTATTACAAAGCTTACCGTTGATTTAGTACCAGCTGTTCATGTTAAAAGCCCGCTTTCTGAAAATTGGACCATGTTGGTAACATCATTGATTCCTCACTTAGTAAAGGCTGTAGTGTATAATAATGTTGAGCATGATCATCTAAGATTTTTTGAATTTAATAGAATTTGGTCTAAGGATACAGAATCATTTTTAGAGCATAAAGTATTGTCGGGAATTATGTATGATAAAAAATCATTAGATTTTTATAATTGTAAGTCTGAGCTTGCGACATTATTTGATATGTTAGGTATTTCGGTTACCTATAAAAAATCATCCAAAGTTACATATCCATGGTACGATACGCATCAGTCAGCAGAACTGGTTTATCAAGGTAAAGTTATCGGTACAGCTGGGATGGTATCCTATGCTTGGATGCACAAAGTAGTTGATGGCCATGCATTTATTTTTGAAATTGACGGTGAATTTTTAGAAAATTTAAAAGCTCCATTGATGAAATTTAAGTCATGGTCAAAATATCAAGATGTCTCTTATGATATTAGTTTATTTGTACCGTTTGTGGTTACATCAGATACATTGAGTACAGCTATTAAAAGTGCTCATCAAAATATTATTGATGTACATGTTGTTGATTTCTTTGAAAAGCAAGAATGGCCAAATCATAGAGCTGTAACCGTACGTTATACAATGAGCAATCTTGAAAGAACTATGACTAAATCTGATTTAGATCAAATAGTAGTCTCTGTTGGTAATGCGCTTAAGGAATACAATGTTGAAATACGTTAATTATTGGATAATTTTTTTTATATCATTTTTTCTTGATCGTATTACAAAGTATTGGATTATAACCGGTATTATTAAGCCTCAGGTTATAGGTAGTTGTTTTAATATTTATATCACTTTTAATCGCGGTATTGCATGGGGTATTGGAAGTAATTTTCATAGCTATTATAGTAATATTTTATATTTTTTTATAGCAGGGTTACTGATCTATTTTATCTATTATTTAAAAAGTATTTTGCATAATAAAATTCTTTCTGTTGCTTGCATGCTTATTCTTGCTGGAGGAATTTCTAATTTTATAGATCGTATTTGGTATGGCGCTGTTGTTGATTTTCTCCAGCTACACTGGAATTATTGGTATTTCCCCGTATTTAATGTTGCAGATGTCAGTATTACTGTTGGCGCATTATTTATTTTGTATGATTTATGTAAAGCGCAAGAGTAAGGGACTATGCAGATTGCTATTGATTTTGCAAAAAAAATATATGATCTCATTGCATATATTATAGCTCCACCATTGTGTTATGCTTGTCGTTTATATATGCAACAGCGTGCAGTTTTATGTTTTAAATGCGATCAAGCCATTGAGATAATTGCTCCAAAGATGTTTAAAATTAATGAAAAATATATTTTGACAGTTTATACAGTTTCTCGTTATACAGAACCATTACGTCCGATGCTTTTTGCTAAATATCGTAGCGATGAAATTGTTCTTGAAAAGTTAGCAGATATTATTTGGCAAAAGTCCGTTTTGTCATTAGTTCAGTTTGATTACTTAATACCGATTCCATTGCATTGGTCACGAGTTGTAAAGCGTGGTTTTAATCAGGCAGAGCTTTTGGCTAATCGATTTGCAAAGCATAGCAAAATTCCTGTTTTGAGATGTCTTAAGCGTGAACGAAAGACCGAATATCAGGTACGTGTTGTACATGGTGATCGCACTACAAATATTAAAAGATCGATGATAGCAAACTTAGAAGCAAAACAGATTACTGGCAAGCATATTATGTTGGTAGACGATTCTTGTACAACGGGAGCAACGGCACTTGAGGCAGCACGAGCGCTTGTTCCATTTAAACCCGCCTCTATTAATATGATTGTTGCATGCAGGGCATTATAAAAAATTAAAATTTTAATAAGTTACCATCGATTTTTTTTCGATTTTTTTCGAAATCTTTCCAAACATCACCCTTTATTTTTAGTCGTTTAAATACAGTATTGATAGTAATTTGTTGAGGCTTTATTTTATTGAGCTCCTTCCATTCAATAGGAGTTGCTATGGGAGCTTTTTCTATAGCTCTGACGCTATAAGCGGCGACCGAGGTCTGTCCGTAAGAGTTGCGTAGGTAATCAATAAAAATTTTATCATTACGCTCTTTTATCTTAAGATTTTTAGTTATAATTTTTGGGTATTTATTGACCAGTTCTAGCGCTAGTTTTTTTGTAAATTTATGTATTATGTCGAAATTATATTCAGGCTTAATGGGTATAACGATGTGATATCCTTTAGATCCTGTTGTCATAAGAAAGGGAACTAGATTATAATTTTCTATTATTTTTTTCATTTCAGTTACGGCAAATCGTAGTTGTTTTAAATCATTTGTAGATGGATCGAAATCAAAGACGATTTTGTCAGGGTTGTTAACATTTTTGGTGTTACTTAACCAACTGTGAAATGTTATAGTTGCTTGATTGACTAGATATAATAATGATTTTTGATTAGCTATGACAACTAATGTTTGCTTTTCACCTTTTTTAAGATTAATTGTTTTCCGTTTAATATAAGCAGGAAAATATTGGGGGATCTGTTTTTGGTAGAAAAAATCTTGATCTATTCCGTTGGGATATCTCAGCAGAACCATAAGGTGATTTTTGCAGTATTTTAAAAAATATGGAGCTATTTTTTGATAATAAAGAGTTATATTTTCTTTAGTAATTTTTGTTTGGGGAAACCAAATTTTATTTTTATGAGAAAGTTTCATTACAATCCTTTAAGGTGGTATTTTTTTTATAGATATAGTAATTTTTATAAAATTTAAATAGAGCTATGTTTGTAGAGATGACCAGTATTATACTATTTGATATCTTTGGTAGGGTTTGTAATTAAAAAACTTTCAGGGGGTTGAATATGCGCTTTCTTCATATAATTTTATTTTGTTTTGCTATCAAGCAGCTTGAGGCTGTAGATATAACAGTTTGGGTGCATGGAACATATCCTGCCCTAAAAGTCTTGCGTGCGAAATGGTGCCCCGTTAAACCTATGGTTTATGTTGAAGATGGTCTTTCTTTAGCTAAAAAATTACCTAAAAATTATTATTTTTATAAACTAGCTGAGTCTTTGCATGAGCTTGAACCAAGGTTGTATAATTTGAATCATATATATACCTATGGTTGGCATTCAAGCAATGTTTCTCCTAAGCAGCGCATCAAAGAGGGAAAAAATTTATATAAGGCTATTGAAAAGCTGCTTGCTAAATACCAAGAGAAGTATCGTGATATAAAATTAAGAATAGTTGGATTCTCTCATGGTGGAAACGTTATTTTAAATATGATATCACATCTGCCATTTAAAAAAAATTGTGTTCCTGTTGAAGTTGTTTTAATGGGGACACCTGTGCAAGAATCGACTCGTCATTTAATTAATAGTCCATATATAAAAAAAGCATATTCCTTTTATTCTCAGGGGGATTGGATTCAAAGAATAGACATACAAAGATTTCATTGTAATTGTCCTAACGGATCACCTTTTTTGTCTTCGAGGGTTTTTAGGGATACCGATAAGGTTCAGCAGATTTGCTTAACTATTAATGGTAAAAAGATTGGACATACGAAATATCGTTCAATTTTAAAATATTTACCGGATATGATGCTTCAAGTTGAACAAAAATTATGCCAAAATCCATTATCGCAAATGTTACATTTTGACTATAAAATTACTCAGCAGAAAAATAGTAAAAAGAAGCGTGAAAATAAGTAGTATCTATTGTTTTTATTTTTCAAATAAAAACAATATGAACCATTTAGTTAACTTTCTTATAATTTTAAGCTATACTAGTTCAGTAAAGAGCCTTTTGTTTGTTTTGAAAATTAATTACTAGGCGGATAAAAATGAAAAAAAATATAATAGTCACATCTATTTTAAGTTATTTTGTAATATACGGATCAACTGCGTTGTTTGGATCGAGTATGTCATCATCAGCTCTTCAGCAATTCCCTAGAGATGTAGGCTCTTCTTGTGAAGAAATTAATCCATTTTTTGGAAAAAATGACGCTTTTGGCCAAGATTTTGATAAAAGCCGAAGTTTTTTTCGTAGTTGTCATAGGGGAGATTTTGATCACGCATATGAAATATTATCTGAAGCTGAATCTGGGTCAATAGATATACGTGCAATAGTAATGGGATTTAGTTCTAATTCGCCTGTAAACGATGAGGTAGTTTTTTCTTTGCCACTTTTCGAGCTTATGCTTGCTGATCCTTGCGTTGCAAGTATGGATGAAATCATTTTAGCAGGAGTAGTTCAAATGTTGGCAGAAAGCTCTCATAATCAAGCAATGGCAGCTTATTTGAGCAGTCCGAATGTTCCAAAATTTAATAAAAAGTTTTGGACTGCAATTGTAACACAATATCCAGATTCAAGTGTTGTTGATATGATTCGAACAACGTTTGGTATTGTTTAAGATTTGAGTTAATTAAGCTTGGCGGTTAATTGATAAAAATTATTTAAAAATTATTCTATCGCTGCTGCCAACTATTCTTTTAAATATAGAAAAAATTTTTCTGTTGGCTTTAGTAATAAATTTAAATCTTTTTGATTTTTGCTTGTAATGATAAGACTCTTTTGATTTCCTTTTTATGGTGAATCAAGAGAGTCTATTTATTTTTAAATAAGCGTTAAATCGGATTATTCAAAATTTTGTCGACATTCGATAATTTTATTCTCTCAGGGTATGATGATGATTTTTTTAAATTATGTATAGGCTGAACTTTAGTTTTGCTTTTTTACAATAAGATTTTTTGAGATTGTATTAGATATTTAAATAGTCATTGTGCAAATCAAAAAGCTGAAAATATTGATTATTGAAAGTGTTTTTGTGTTACGTATTTTTCCTGATCGTGATATTATCAATGAGTCATATACCATATTTATGGGAGCCTAAAGCGAGGAATTTTTATGGAAAAAATAAAATTAGAGATAAGTCAGCTGTATGAAGGTTTAAAATCTTTTATAAATGAGCAATTTAAGCGGCTTGATATATGGGTGATGATTTCGTGTATAAGTTATTTTGCAGGAATTGGTTTGATTGCTGTTGGAGTTCTCTTTGCATGTATTGGCTTTGGTGGTTTTTATATTACTAACTTTGTATTTAATATTTTTTCAATATTTAATCTTCAAGCTACGCCATTAAATTTTATTGTCTCTATAGCATTTATGTTATTATTCATATTCATAGCTTATAAGATATTTCAAAAAGCTATAGGAATATTGAACGCTTTAATGCTGAATTCTTTGGCAGCTACAGAAGATAAAGAATTACCAAGATTTAAGCAAAGAGATGAAAGACTTAGTTTTTTATTATACAGTCTACTATATTTTTTAATTTTTATTTTAGGCTCTATATTTTTAATTATTCCAGGGATTATATTTTTTGTTAGATTTGCCTTTGGATATTTAATTATGTTGGATGAAAAATGTTCTCCTTTTGAAGCATTAAAAAAAAGTTGGAATATAACAGAGGGAGTTTTTTGGCAAATATTTATATTTATAGTACCAGTTTTTTTGATCACATTGTTTATTCCCTTAAGTAGTATTATCTTTCTATTTGTCCCATTAAATTTTTGGATTTTCGCTTATCTTTATAGTCAGTTAAAAGCACAACGAAGTAAGTTAGATTGACAGTCAGAACAATTTTTTTGTAATGTAGTTTTACCTTGTAAATATGTTTTTATAAAAAAGGAGTATGTATGTTTACGAAAAAATTTTCACTTGAGACAGCTTATTATTCAGGTGGAAAAACGGTTATGAACTATTTCATGTTTTTTCTTTTTGCAATTATAGTTGGCTCATTAACAGGTGGGCTATTTTTAATGGTGTTAGGTTTGGTAGATTTTGCTCTTCTTAAAGATAATTTTATGGAACTTGTACGATTATTTGAGCAAGCAACCACTTCAGTAACTGGTCCTGTTCACCATCAAGCTTTATCGGTTCATGGTGCTTTAAGATCATTTATTCCAGAAAATTATTTACAGCAGCTTATGAATATGGATCCTGCGTCCATAGATATTGCAAGAGAAGAAATGCAGCATATTTTAAAATGGATTATTCCTTCAGCTTTAATCTTTAAGCTATTTCTTGATATGATCAGCATAGGTTGGGTCAAAGTTGCATTAGATTTAAATGCAAATAAACAGGTTAGTCTTAGATATCTTTTTGAATATTACTATCTTGTGCCCCGTGTGTTTACAGCAAATTTAATTGTTGGAATTCTTACTATAGCCGGCTCTTTATTATTTTTGCTTCCCGGTCTTTTTATTTATCAACGTCTTCGCTTTGCAAGATTTTTCATTATCGATAAAAACTTAAGCATTGTAAAAGCATTGCAAGCAAGTTGGTCTGCAACTGAGAGCTCTGTATTTCATTTAACCGGTTTTACTATAATTTCATTAATACTTGATAGATTTTCAGATTTCTTCTTTATTTTTAAAGCATTTGTGATTCCATTACAAAATCAAACAGAAACAAATGTTTATCAACAATTGGCAAAATAAATTCTAGATAAAAAGATCCTCTTGAAACATAGGGGATCTTTTTTGTTTATTATAAAAATTAAGCGATGATTGTTATTTGATAAGGATAATTATGTTTTCTAAGGGAAAATTTTCTGTTTTAGAGGCGTATAAAGTTTCTTTAAGGATTAACTATAAACATCTATTGTTTTATCTGTTTTGGTATGGAATCATATCGGTATTAACTGTTTTGATAGCGTACATTTTTTTAATATATACGCACATTTTAAATGTTTCTGCTATGGTGCAAAATTATAGTTGGATAATTTCTTTCTTTAAAGATTCATTTAATAATTTTTTTATTGGTCTTAATTATAAATATGCAGAATTTACAGAATTTAGTTTGTATGGTTTTTTAAAAATATTTATATCTGAAGATATTTTAAACTCTACACTTTCTAGTATCTCTTTGAAGGAGTATATTAATGTTGTTTTAGTTCCATTAAGATATGTTTTGATTCCTGCGATTTTATTGTGGATGAGTGGCGTGATGACCATTTCTATCGGTTATATCAAGACCGCATTGAAATTTCAAAATGAGCAAAAGGCAAAGCTGCATGATATGTACCAATATATTTATTTATTGCCACAGTATTTTTTGGGTAAAATGATTTTTTTCTTATTTTTCTCTTTTTTGGTATGCCTTATTGGTTTTGTCAGCTTTTTTATTTTGTGTTTATTACCCTTAAATCAAAATACGCAAAATGGTTTTGTTGCTATAGGAATATTTTTTTTCGTTATTGCTTTGTTTGCAGCTGTATTGTTGATTTATCTATGGCAACGTCTAAGGTTTATTAAATATTTCATTATTGACCAAGAAGTATCTGCATTTAAAGCTTGCAGATTAAGTTGGAATTTGACAAAGGGGAGTGTTATATCTTTATTTTTATTTTCTTTGGTAACTCTTTTGATTACAGTAGCGCATCCAAAGGCGGGATTACTTATAATGCTTTCTTATTGGTTAAATCAGCAGGCAGAGGTTAATATTTATAAGCAGATGGTTATATCTAAAAATACATGAAAATTCAAAAGGAGTTTTTTATGAAAATATGTATAAAGGTTATAATGATATTTTTTGTAAGCGTTACATATATTAGTGCAGGCGATGATCCTGTTTTATCAAAACATAATAATACCCCCGTGACCCCCGTGCTAACACCTCATCACGAACCATCTAATGACGATCCGGTCGTTTTTCGGTCTGTTGTGCAAAGTGGACTTAGTGTAACACGACATGAATATAATTGTTGCGCTAAACTCTATGCCGTGACCTGTTGTGCTTGCTGTCCTAATTCAGTTCCTACATCATTTACGCCTTTTGAAGGGGCTAGAGCAAATATTTGTAAACAGGAAAAATGCTGTGAAATGGATGAATCATTTCAGAGATCATGCAGCGCCTCTCCTTGTGCATGTTTTGGAATTCCAACAATTTTATGGCGGTTGTTTTCTAACTGTTTTTATGATTGTGTAACTAGTAACCCTGATGAAAACAGGGGCGACTGTTGTACAAAGCGATTATAATTTTTAGTTGCGATATATAGATATAGGCATAGTGAATTTTTAAATTTACTATGCCTGTTTTTATTCTAAAGAAATATTTTTTATTTTATTACCAACATAGTCTCGCTTGAAATGTTTTTCAATTTCTTTAAGAGTCATTGGGTACATAGTAGGTCGACCATGTGGGCAGCTGAACTTATCAGGTGTTTTCATGAGCTCCTTTATTAAGTTTTGCATTTGTGTCATTTCAAGTGTGTCGCCCGCTTTGCATGCAGTTTTACAAGCTTTTGCTAGTATTATTTTTTCATTGAGTTGTAATTTTTGTAGATCCTGTTCTTCATCAAGAGTATCGACAATCATCATAATAATTTCTTGAATTGATACGGCTTGCATTCCGATAGGAGTTGCAGTGATAATGATTTCGCAATCAGAGAGTTGATCGATAATAATTCCATGCTCTGATAGTAGATGTGTAAAATTTAAAATTTTAGTGACATTGGTTATAGGCATTTTTATAACATGTGGAAACATAAGTTGTACAGATGGAGTTTCACCTTGGATTTTAAGCCGTTGATACATAATTCGTTCATGTGCAGCATGTTGGTCAATAAGAATTAATTCATTATTTTGCTCTAGCATAATGTAAGTCTTATTAAATTGACCAATAATTGTAAAAGCAGTTTCTGTTAAAATGGTTGTATTGGTATCGATTTGTTGGATAGGTTTGGCAAAAATTGGTTGATGGTCTATTGACTTGGAAGATCTTTCTTCTGTTTTATGTGTGACAAATTCAGAGCTTGCGTGTGTTTTAAAAATATTTGTTAAAGGATGAAATGGTGTAGTTTTGTTTAAAGGTCTCTGTTCTGTGCTTATAGGTACTAATATTTTTTTTTCTAAGACTTTATCGGTAGCAATATCTGCGACAGCTCGGTGAGATATTTTTTGAGAGATAAAATTATTGAGTGTTTCGTTGATACAGTTTGCAACTGTTTGTTGTGCTATTCCCGGATTTAAAAATTTTACTTCTTCTTTTTTTGGATGAATATTGATGTCGATGAGCTCTGGGTTAATTTCAATGTTTAAAAATGCAGCAGGATATTTTTGATGAGGCAAAACACCTTGGTAGCCTTCTAGTATTCCTTTGATAAGTTCATTGTTTTTAATCCACCGATTATTTACAAATATAAATATTTGTCCACGATTAAACCGATAATATTGCGGTGTAGAAATTGCACCATGCAGAGTAATCTGTTTTATGGTCCGACAAGAAATAATAATTAGTTGTTCATGTAAATTATTGTTCCAGAGTTGCGCTGCACGAGTTTGCGTATTGTTGGTTTTATTACAATTATAACTTAGGTGATCATTATGAAAAAGTTTAAAATTAATATCCAGATATCTTAGGCAGAAAGCTTGAAAGATGGTTACTATTTGATTCCACTCAGTATCATCTGATTTTAAAAATTTTTTACGAGCAGGAATGTTTTCAAATAAATCAGTGATAATAAATGTTGTACCTGTCTGATGTATGCTTGATTCTTGTTTAATACATTTTGAGTTTTGAAAAATAATTTTCGTTGCAATTTTTTCGTTTTGAGTTTTTGTTATTAATTCTACTCGGCTTATCGCTGCAATACTTGAAAGAGCTTCTCCGCGAAATCCATACGTATCAATAGTCGTTAAGTCTTGAACGGATCTAATTTTACTAGTTGCATGATGTGCAAAGCATAAAAGTGCATCTTCTGGTGACATACCACAACCATCGTCAACTATTTTGATCATAGTTTTACCGGCGTTGTGCAAATATAAAGAGATATTTTTTGCACCAGCATCGATACTATTTTCAAGAAGTTCTTTGATGATGTTGGCTGGTCGTTCAATAACTTCTCCAGCAGCTATTTTAATAGCTTCGTGATGATCTAAGATTTGAATTTTTTGTGTCATATAAAGATTACGTAAAATGTGGTATGACTATATTTATATATAAAATCATACCACATTTTTTACTACTCAACGATATTATTTATGATTTACTGCAAGGTTATTTGCAATAACCCCATCAGTTAATGTTTGAATATGATCATAAGCAGCTGCTGTCATATTTAAAATATCTGGTCCTTGGTAAGTACCTTGGGTTAAAGCATGGCGAATTTGAGTTATTAATCTTTGTTGCTCTAAGTATTCACTAACCTGATTTGAGACTTGTACACGATCAATGGTTTGTTTTTCTTGCAAAAAGATATCTACGCGCTGCTTAGTTTCTGTAGATAATTTATCTGAAAAAATTAATGTTTCAGACAATAATCTAATAAGCTCCTTTCGTTTATCATCTTGGACAGCTTGATTTAATGCTTCATTGAGCAGGCTGTCTCCGGTGCTTATGTTTTTTCTATTTAATTTATTGATGTGGTTAATTAATTGACCTCTATCGAGAAGTTTTAGTAAAAAATCATATTTCTTTTGGGTACCGAATAATTCGCCAAATCTTTGAAGCGGGTAATGTCCATTATTTAAATGATGACATTTAGCAATAAGAGTCCCTATCAAGGTTGGCGGTTCTTGGTTATGGGTATCGAGGGGATTAACATCTGATAAATCGTCTCTTAAACTATAGAATTGCAAATAGCTATCATCCTCTTCATCTTCATTTTGATTTTGTAAAGAGTTAGTTGCTCTTTGATGTGTACTTGGTGTGCTAGCGGCTGATGTTGACAATGTAGATTGAACACCATCATTATTTTGCATCTGTCTAAGTGAACCATTACAATCTCTTAGTGGAGCAAAAATAATAGCTAAAAGGCATAATAATTTTGCATTCATGTTTATTTATTACCCTGTTCCGTTGATTGAATTGATTGTGCTTTTTTAAGATTATCGAGTTGAGCAGAAATATTGCTTAAGAATGATATTTGTTCTAATAATTCTTTGCCAATAAGATCGGATAATCTTCTTTTATCAGCTTGAAGTTTCTCAATTTCTGAATAGATATTCTCAATGCTGCCAAGATTAATTTCTTTAGGAGCATGTTTTGTTGTTGCGTCTAATAAAACATGTAGTGCTGCAAATAATGAGTTATTTGTATCTCGTTGTTTTTTTAATACCTCTGATATCGCTTTTCGATCATCAAGAGATTTTCTTGTTAGTTCTTCTTGATGATTTGCAAGTGTTCTTCTTAGGTGATCTGGTAAAAAGCTATCAGCGGTATTATTTGCTGCTCCTGCAAATTTACCTTCACGTAAAAGTCTTGCGATAAAGCTATCGGAATTATCTAGGCGGAATAATTTTGCTATTCCGTCTCTTCCAGGAGTGTAGGGAGTTTTTTGTTCTTGAGCATAAACTTTTTTATAGGGTGCTCCAAGTTCATTGTCGTTGCTAGTTGGGGTAGCAACGATTTTTGTATCAGGACTTGTTGCTTTCGCATCAGACAAATTATTGGATACAGAACTGGCAGGGGCTACAGTTGTGGTTGGTGTTCTTCCTGGAACAAAGGTAATTTTAGGTGTTTTTTTTTCTTCTGAACCGTTTTGTGAAGCAATAATTGCAAAGGGGCTTAAGAGAATTAATGAAAATCTTGAATAATGATTCATTGTTACTCCTTAAAAAAAATTAGTAAAAGTATCTTCACTCTATTTGAGGGGTAACCTAGTTTTTTTTTGTAATCTTTGCAAGCAAAAAATAATATCATATTTAATTTTTAGGTACCTAATAAATCTCTTATATTTTGTAATGCTTGAATTCGTGCTTGAGATTCAGCCATTAGGCTATTTTGTATTTTCTGTTCTTTGTTGATACATTCATCAATAGCCTGTTGGAACAAAGATCTATTTTGATGTAAGATTGGTTGCGTTGTGCTATTGAATTTGAGTGCCTGAAATTGTAAGGCAATAATTCCAATTAGATTAGCCAATTCTTTTCTTTGTTCTTCAAGCATTGCAGTAGCATCTCTTTCTTGTTTTTGAGTTGCTTTCCTTAAATTGTTGCAATTTTCATTAGTTATGGATGCAAGTATAATTGCAAAATTTGGGAAACGAGTTGTTATTGTGTTGTCATTTTTTTCCAGGGCTGTTATTTCGCATGCACTATCTATTTGGCCGAGCTGTATAATTCGTCTAATTTCATCATGGGCATTAACGGTGCTAAAATTTGTGAATAATCCCCATAGGTTTGATATACTTGGTAATATTGTTGAATTTGTGTAGCTTTTATCCTGTTTGGGTAACTCTGGGATTGAATATGCTTGGCCAATATTGGGTTGCGCAAAATAGGATGAAGAGATAGATGTAAAATTTTGAAAATGAAATATTATTAAGAATAAAAACGCTAAGAAATTTATTTTAAAATTCATGATTTTATATCCTTGTGATAATTTAATTATAAACAAATTTATACTTGAGTAGATAACATAAAATAATAAAAAAAATAAATAATTAATTATTTTGGGAAATATTATGATTTTGGTAATCATTTTATATGCAATCTTTGCAGCAATGACCTTTATTAACACATCACTTATGTCATCTGATCCTTATCCAGTTATAGTGGGAATGTTTCGATCTTTAGGTAGCGGTGGTATCATTTTGATCTATATGGTCTTATTTGGTAAACAGAAAATAAGAGATTTAAGACTTTCTGTAGAGCAGTGGTATTGGCTGGTTGGATATGGTATTTTAATTCATGCCTTTGCTATGTTTGGTTTTTCGTATGGAGCAATGTATGCTAGCCCTATTACAATATGTTTTTTATATGCTACGGCACCTTTTTTGACCGCAATGTTGTTATATTTTTATAGCGGGACTGTTTTAAATAAGACAAAAATTTTAGGGTTATTGGTAGGATTTATAGGACTAATGCCCATTTTATTAAAAACTACGTCGATACATACAGAATTAGTGATCTCTGATAAAGCATGGTTTGGTAATTTAATAATTTTAGTAACAATGATTCTTTTTTGTTGGGGTTGGATTTTATTTAATAAGTTGATTCATTCCTGTTCTCATGCTGTTCAAGTGCTGAACGGAATAGCAATGATTATAGGGGGAATTTTATCGACAGGGTTTGTTGGATTTATGTACGGTAATAAAATTTTTGAACAATCATTTTCAGCAAATTTTATGCAACTACTGTTTTTTTTTATTGTATTTAGTTTGATTACTTATAGTTTATACGCCTATTTATTGCAACATTTTTCTCCGACCTTTATTTCATTTGCTGGTTTTTTGGAACCAGGATTTGCCCTGATTTACGGAGTTTTATGGTTTGGTTATTCTATTCAAATAACCGATATTTTAAGCTTTATGATATTATTTGTGGGTTTATACATTTTTTATCGCCAAGAATTGGCCAAGATAATTTAAAAACATGGGAGCGGTATCAAATTTGATACCGCTCCCATGTTTTTAAATATTTACATTAATTTCTTGAACTTTTAATATGCGATTTCTTTAAGTAAATCATCATTAATATCACTGTCTTTAACCGTGAAATCCCATTCTTTGATTATATTATTTATGTCATCAAACCATGTTATTTGGATTGATGGAACTTTGACATCTTCGAGCTTTTCTTGCGTAGTTCTGACGCTATTCCACCAGTCGGTTAAGTATTGTATTCTTATATAACCAATAGGAGATCTTAGTAAGCTTATGATAGTGGTTTTTACTTTTTCTGTGAATATTTGTGCCATTTCTTGAAATCCTCTAAGATTTAAAATTTTCATATTAAAATCTATGTTGCGCGTAGCCTTATCTAATAAGCTTATTGGAAGAGATTGAAGGTGCTCTATTTGTTCTATGACCTTATTTGATTCTTCTTTAAATTCTTCTTCTGTTTTTGGAGTTTTGATGTGTGTGTATACTGTATTCATAATCAGCTCTGTAATTTTGTTGTCCTCGATTTCTGGATCCATTGATAGATCTTCCTCTTCTTTAGCTTTATCTGCTGTTGAAAAAATCCATCCAATAGTACCTGTAGCTGTTATTCCAAGAACTAATCTTAATCCAAATAGTTTTAAGGTTTCTTTGAATGTTTCTTCGTAGTGTGCAAGATCTGTAAGGGATGAGTCTATTTTTGCTGTTGCAATAATATCGTTCATGTTATTTTTTATTGCTTCGATCTCTGTGTTTAATCTTAGATAGGCTTCTTTTTGCTCTTGGGACATTGTTGTTTCAGGGAAATTTTTAGTGATAGATTTTGTTAGCGCTTTGTATTTTTCTAACTTTAGCAAGTATTCTATTTTTATAGAGTCTTTTTTGATATAGATAGTTAAATGTTTTTCCG
Organism: Candidatus Babelota bacterium; assembly: GCA_016183005.1. GTDB lineage: Bacteria > Babelota > Babeliae > Babelales > Chromulinivoraceae > JACPFN01. The sequence goes on from JACPFN010000002.1 coordinate 67,014, forward strand.
TAAGGTCATTAATCTTGCCAAATATATTTTCAACATAGTTTTTTGTTTTAGCCCATAATTCTTGCAAGTTTTCAAATTCAGCAAGCGCTTGTCGCTTTGACGTAGAAGTAGGCAACCAAGCAAGTTTTGTTTGTAAAGCCTGTAAGAGTTCTTTAAACTCTTCTTCTAATTGTTTGAGTTGAGTTTTTAAAGGTATTAATTCTTCTAAATTAGTGATCTGTTGGATTTTTTGTATGATTTGGCCATACTCTAACAATTTTGAATCTAACACTTGTATCATTCCCATCGGAGCTTTATCTACCTTAAGAATATCGTTAGATGATAAGATTTGGCTTAATTGACTGCCAGTTTCTTTTATAAGCTGTAAATCGTTGTTGCTCTTATGAACGAACTCTGCTAAATCTATTTGTTTTTTTAACAATACGATCTCTTTTTTGCTAGAATTGTACTCAAATAGAGCTATTTCAATTGATTTTGTATGATTTTGAATTGTTAACAATTGTTCTATTATTGCTTGAATACTTGCAAGAGCAGTCTCTTTTTTTGATGGAGCAAGAGGGCTTAGTGTTTGAGTTATTGTTATCAGAGAATCAATAATCTCTATAATTAACGCATTGAGAAAGATATTTAATTCTTTTGAATTCATCAGTGCGTTAGGATGATCAGAAATTTTATTTATATCGTTTATTATTTTATTGCATAAAATAAGGTGTTGGCGCAATGAGTTTTGTGCTATCTCAAGAGACTTTTGTTGATTTGCAGAAAGATATTGAGTTATATCTGACATATCGATTTGGAAAAGTTTTTTTGCTGTTTGAGTAAGCTGTAATGCCTGTTGATTAATTTTATATATCTCTAATGCAAAAAATTTCTTTAATTCTGCTGGTATTGCAACATTTGATAAACTGTCGTCCGTAACTGATGTAGTAAAGATAGAGCTTGCGGCGCTTGACGAAGCTGGTTGTAAACTTTCGCCTGTGGTATTAACAAGAGAGGTTGTAGATGGTGATTGAGGTGAAGTAGGTGTACTAATACTTGCAACAAAAGATTCTAATTCGTGATATGTCGCTGCTTTAGCCTGTCCAGGAGCTGTTTTTTGAAAGATTGACGAAATATCCTTTAAGTTATTTTTTGTAGCATCAATTTTTTCAATAATAGAAGATATTTTTTCTTTTAGTTTGCTATCTGTTATTGATTCGTTTAGATCTTTTATGGGTGGCGTTAATTTTTCGAGTTTATCGATTACGCGATTTAGCCTGTATGCAGCTTGTTGAGGATTATCTGTTGTTCTAGATAAGATTTCGCTTATTTCTGAGATAGCTTCTTGTATTGGGCTGTCTATTGTTATATAAAAGCTGTTTCTAGGAAATTTGGATATTAATTCTGAGTTATATAAAATAGTAGAAAAATCTAACTTTATATTATCTATATCATTGTCTAAGTTTGTTTTAATAGCTTTAAGCTGAGGAGTGCTCATTACATTTTGTATACTAGATAAGTCTTGAGCGGGGAGTTGCTTTGCAGTTTGCATTATAGCATCTACTGCAACTCTTGCTGATTCTGTTGATCCACTTTTAATAGCTTGTTGTAAGGTATAGAATAGATCGCGATTTGATTTCCAAATATATTGGAATTGAGAAAGATATGCTTTTCCACCTCTTGAAGAAAGAGCGTCTGTAATGCTTTGTATTTGTTCTTGATTAAGGTTTATGATTCGTGCGGTTTTTTGTGAAGCTATTGTTGTACTTGGTGCTAAATATGGAGTTTTAGATCCTAAAGAAGAAAGTCCAGCTTGGACCGAAGAAAGCCCACTCTGTGTTGTTGCTGGTATAATAGAATGCGCACTTTTAGTAATGCTTGGTGTTATAAAAATTGAAAAAATCAGTAATAATTTTTTTGTATTCATACGATTGCCCCCTAAGCAATAGAATTAGAAACATTTAAATAATATTATAAAGATATTCTAATCCTAGACAAATGGTCTTGGATGTTTTGTCTGGCTTTTGTTAATAGTTAAAGGGTTTTTGCTGTTTTTTTATACACCATGCGGTTCGATAATTACCAAAAAGATCTTTTTCAATTGAGCAATTTAGCCGATGTTTGCTTGCCAATGCTGGTATTATTTCATGGTGTGTTTTGTCGATTTCAATGACTAATTGAAATGGTAGTTTTTGATTTAGGCGTATATGGTTATAACTCTTTTCAAGAAGCTTAGTAATCAGATCTAATCCTTCTTTTCCTGAGAATAATGCATCTGGATCTTCCCAGTTTAATACGCTTGTATCAAGAGATGGTGACACATTTTCTGGAATATAGGGTGGATTAGATACGATCAGGTCAAATTTCTGATTTTCAAGCTTTTCAAAAAGATTTGATTTTATAAAGGTTATGTTATTTAAAGTATTATTTTTGGAATTTTCTTTGGCTAGCTGTAATGCTTGATCATTAATATCAAGAGCGACAACATTTGCTTGAGGAAATGCTTGAGCTAAACTTAATCCTATAACTCCAGAACCAGTTCCTACATCTAAGATTTTTTTGATCTCGTCTTTGTGTGCAGATAGTCTTTTAATTATTTGATTGACCCATTCTTCAGTTTCTGGTCTTGGAATAAGTATGGGAGGGCGGACATTTATTTTTAAATTTAAAAATGGAACCCAGCCAATAATATATGCTAGAGGCTTATTTTCTTTTTTAATTTGATCTAGATATGTGGTCAGTAGCAATTCTTGCTCGGGTGTCAGATTTTTTATAAGTAAAGTTGTATATTTTTCTTGGCATATATGTTCTAAAAGCCAAATTGCTTCTTGCTTTGATAATGAGCAAGCTGTAACAATTTTTTTAATGTAATCTTGCATCATACATTAAGCTTTATTTTTGTGAGACTTGAATATTGAACCTTGTCCAAGTAAGTTTTGAATATATTGTTCACCTTCAAAAGGAATAAGATCCTGTATGTGCTCTCCAAAACATAAAAATAGCACAGGAATTTTAAGTTCTTGGGCAATAGAAAAAATAATACCACCCTTAGCAGTTCCATCCATTTTGGTAAGAGCTATGCCATTAATATTGGTTGCTTGATGAAAAAGTTTTGCTTGAATAAACGAATTCTGTCCAAGCATTGCATCAATAGTAAGTATAGTGCATAAGGTATGATGTGGTAATTGTCGTTGAATAATTCTTTGTATTTTTTCAAGCTCTTTTATTAGATTTTCTTTGGTTTGAAGTCTGCCAGCTGTGTCGATTATTAATATGTCGGCATTGTTGTTCTTAAAATGTTGGCAAGCGTCAAACGTAACTGATGCTGGCTCTTGTCCTGGTTTTCCCATTATCAAGGTTGCATCAGACTGTTGAGCCCATTGTTGTAATTGTTCTGGTGCTGCGGCCCTGAATGTGTCAGCTGCAGCAAGGATAACAGATTTATTTTGCTGTTTGAAAAAGTAAGCAAGTTTTCCAGCAAAGGTTGTTTTGCCGCTACCATTAATTCCGATTAATAAATATATTTGTGGCTGCTGTGTGGGCTTGGTAGCATTGAGTACTGATAAAAGTTCATCTTCGACAAGTCTTTGGATATCTTGTCCTGTTGATATGGTGCCATTTTGGTAAGAATTTTGAATTTGAGTAATTAATTTTTTAGTGCTTGTTACGCCAGTATCAGCTTTTAATAAAATCTCTTGAAGTTCATTTATAGTTGCTTGATCTATAGAATTTTTTGAGAAAATATCATGAAGTTTGGTGCTGATTGTAAAATAAATTTTATGTAATTTTTCTTTAATAAAATTAAACATTGTTAAACCCTAAAATTACGCCAAGGATATTTTTAGTATTCCATAGTTTTTTATTTTTTTAAAGAATTATTCAGCTTGGAAATAATTATTATTTTTTCAGATTGAAATATTTGCGCCTATCTTTTAAACTATATAAGCCTATTTGATAGTATTTTATAAAAACAATCTTAATTTTTATTTAGAGGGAAAAATTTACATGAAAAAAATTTTAGGATTTTTTCTGCTTAGTCCTTTTTTTATTGGAGCCGACTATATACGTACCCCTGGTCCCTTGAATCTTTTAGATCAGGTTACCAATAATTCTAATGTAGAGCGCGGCGCTATGTTTGAAGGTTTTAATTCTAAATTTAAGTACTTCCCTTATTTGAAAAAAATTTGCGAGATATATGGGGTAAGAGATTTAAACGATTTACCAATGTACCAGAATATTATGTCTGATCTTGATCAGCAAAATATTTCCTCTGATAAAGCTGTTGCTCTTATTAAAATATTTGAATATTTAATTATGGATTTAGTAAGTGATCAGCTTTATTTTATTGGAAGCTATACTACTTACGCGAGTTATGTATTTACTGGTATTCGTTATAAATGGGTTAATCCTTTTAGCTGGATGAATCCATTCAATTATTTCGGAGAAAATAATGAGGTTGTTTACCAATTGTTACATGAAATGGACCAGTTGGCTAATATAGCGACAAAGTATGACACTTTTTTAGCAATACATTTACAAGCAACTGTTTTTTCTTATTTACATTGGCGTAAAGTTTTACTTGCTGTAGCGGTTATGGCTTGTGCGCCTGGAGTTTATAATAAAATACGTTGATTATAAGCTTTGGATGATGAAATCATGAAAAATATTAGAAAAAACATTTTATGTATGTTTTTTTTATCTACTTTTAGCGTACAGGAAACTGAACTTATTCTTCCAGAAACTATTGCTACAGTAACTTTATTAAAATGTGGCGGAGTTGCAATAGCTGGGATAATAGGTCGTTATGTAGTGTTAGGAGCAAAGAATACTATTGAAACTTTTCAGATTCGCATGGATAGATATCCATCATTAGATTCTTGTGGCGATATTGAATCAGATAAAAATGAAGTAAGAGTTGCTAACGATTCAAAAATTGTTGGGTTAGTAAAAATTAAGGATGATTTATTGCAAAAAGTTAAAAATAGTATTTTTACTGATCGACAAAAAGCAGATTTAAACGATCAAAAAAAAGAGGCTAATGCTCAGACTTGGGGCATGGCTCATGATACAAAAACAGCTTATAGCTGGAGTCAGTCAAATATTCATGCGCAACAAGCACGAGGATTTTTACCTAAAATAAATAATTATTATTACCATTCAAGTAAAGAAGATTTTTGGAAGGGTATAGCAATTGGTTCATTTTTGACTGGAACTACATCTTTTTATTTGGTGTTAAAAATAAAAAAAGATTGAAGTGGCTGCTTGGGTTATTAGAGTTGAAAATTAGGCATGACTGATTGCATTCTATGTAAGAAAACTTTTAATTTCTGATAATCATTTTTAGATAATATTGAAAATGTTTCTATAAAATCATGCAAGTTGGTTTTATGGAGACATTTTTTTTCATGTAGGTTTTTAACAATAGCAAGTAATAATTCGTCAAAATTTAATATTTGTGATTGTTGATTAAATAGGATGTTTAAAAATTGATTGTTAGAAAAAAATGCTTTGTATTCTTTATCGTTAGCCTGTGAGATAAAGGAATGAATTTTTGCCGGTTGACTTGGAATGTGGTAAAAAATAGAATCGTTTTGTTCATATCCTACAGCAATACAAGTAAATTTAGTTTGTAAAAATTCAAATATTTGAGGCTGGTCCCTTAAGAGCTCTTCTTCTGTTTTTTTGTATGTCATTGGTTTTCTTGCAGGGTCATTAGAGCCAGTTTGAATATTGCAAACAATGCCATAGGCCTTTACGTTGTTGTTTTTTGTTATTACCAGAGAGCCAAACTCTGGAATATTATTCCATTTCCAAGATTGTCCTATCCAGTTTGACAGGGTCCCTTCAATGACTTCAGCAAAAGATTGATTGTTGTTCATTGTTATTACCTAGTAAGATCCATTCTAAATATGAATTTCTGTGGATAATGGATGGTTTTAAAGAAAGGGTGTTTTTTTTGTGTAAAGACGTACAGTAACCTTTATGTTTATTAAGATCATAGCCGGGAAAACTTGTTTCTAGTCTTAACATAAGCTTATCTCTTGTTACTTTTGCGATAATTGATGCTGCTGCGATTGAGGTCGATTTGGATTCACCTTGGGTCATGGATACTATTTCAATATCATGGTATGGGGTATTTTGTAAATTTATGGGCATTGCATCAACGGCTATTAAATTTGGTCTTGTTGAATTGTTTAAAACATGTAGTAACGCTAAACGCATGTGTCGGGCTGTTGTTTGATAAATATTATATTGATCAATGAGTCTTGGGCTTGCAATGCTTACAGAGAATATGCATTTATCCAAAAGCCAGTTATACATAAAAATTAATTGTTTATCGGTAAGCTTTTTTGAATCTATTAAAAATTTATGCTTGGTGTTGGGTTTGAGGATTGCTGCTGCAATAACTACTGGTCCGGCCATACAGCCCCTGCCCGCTTCATCGATTCCGCAGACTATTTTATTTTCTTTCCAATAGTGTTTTTCTACAGGATATAGTTTCTTATCCTTACTTATTGCATTAGATCGTTGTTTTGAACTTTTTTTCATTTGACAGATTGTAATAATTTATTATTCTTTATTGTTGATTACTTTTAGCATACTACCGTACTATTAATAAAGGACTACTAAAGTTTTGGCAGAAAAAACAGGTATGTCTGAAAGCTATTTGACCCATATTAAAAATGGAACTCGCCGTTGGAACGAAGATTCATTGCGCAAATTAGCTAATGCGTTTGAAATAAGCCCTGTAGATCTTTTTATGCAGCGTCGCAAGCGTACCGACAATATAGACAATAATGTTAGTCTGCCTGAAAAAATAGATATACATTTGCGCCTGGGAGTGATTCCGGTGGTCGGAGAGATTCCTTCGAATCCATCTCCATATTCTAATCAGTTAATGCAGGTAACTTCTGGGTATAAAGATGTATTTGTTCCAGGTATTAATCTTGTTGATACATCTATGTTTGCATTGGCTGTTGATTCTAATATGATGGCGCCAATCTTTTTGAAAAATGATTTGTTAATTATTTCTCCTGAAACCTGGACCAGGACGGGTGATATTGGAGCTGTTGAATATGGTAATCAAGATGTTAAAAAAGCTATCATGAAGATAACTTATACCGATGAGTTTGTTATTTTGACATCTTTGAATCCAAGAGATGCTTCCATAGCTCTTATACGAGGTAAGGATTATTTTAAAAATATAGGCAAGGTTGTGCAAAGAATTCAAGATTTTTAAAAAAACTATATTCAGATTAGATCTTTTTTAAGATTTTGTTAAACTATATAATGATTTTAATATTTTAACCTATTATACCAAGCTAGCTGCATTGGTATATTAATCCAAGTAGGGTACATCATATGTTCAGATATGAAGTTCTATTTTTGACAGTGCCAGAGATTACCAAAGATGAATCTGAGGCTGTAAAATCTCATTTTACTAAAGTTATACGCGCACACAAAGGTTCAATGTTATCCTTTGATCGTTGGGGTAAGTATCGTTTAGCTTATCCAGTTAACAAAAATGAGTATGGTGTTTACTTTTTAACACGTTTTGAAGTTGAGAATGACCAAAAGGAATCTCTTCTTGCTGATATTAAAAATATCTTTGTGTTTAAATTTAATTCATTGATTCCTAAACATATTATAGAGCGTCTTGATCCAAAAGCTTCGCTTGAGTATCGTCGTCCGGATTCATTGGAAGATAGTCCGCAGGATGTTGATACTTTCTTAAAACGCAATGAGATGGAAGGTCTTATCAAAAAAGCCCCAAGAAAAGGTTTTGTTGCTAAGGACAAAGTTTCATCAGTTATTAAAGAAATAGAAGATGAAGATATGGAAGATATAGAGTAATTATATCTTAATGGGTCAAAGATTTAAATTTTTATAATTAAGAGAAAATATTATGACAAAAAAAATTAAATTAAAAATCAGTGCACGTCTTTTAAAGAAAAAATTTAGAAAAAAAGGGCATGGTCAAAGAAAGCGTTGTCGTTTTTCAGATAATCCTGAAATGCTTCATGATCTAAATTATAAGAATATTGATTTGCTTAGAAAATTTGTTACTGAGCGTGGTAAGATTTTACCGTCACGTATTTCAGGAAATTCAAGCAAAGTACAAAGAATTCTTGCAGCAGAGATAAAAAAAGCAAGAATTATGGCTCTTTTGCCGTTCTGTGCAACTGAGTATTAATCTTATTTAGTATGACTTTTTATAGAATTGTTGTTGCTTATGATGGTACGGCCTATAGGGGATGGCAGGAACAGAATAATGCAACAACAATTTCTGGAACTCTGATAAAAGCATTTGAAGAAGTTTTTTTTCAAGAAGCTAAAATTTTAGGTGCGTCTCGTACTGATGCGGGTGTACATGCTTTGAGTCAGGTTGCTATCTTAAGAACCGGTGTGAATATTTTCCCAGAAAAAATGCTTCAGGCTTGGAGTAAGGCAATTCCAAGTGATATCACTATTAGGTCAATTGAAAAGATAGACAGCTTGGTTCATCCGCATGATGGAGTTATTGAAAAGACATATGCATATCATATTTTTTTAGAGCGTCCTTTGCCATTTTATCAAAGATTTGGTTGGTATATTTATAAACCATTAAATCTTGAAATTTTGCAAAAGGCGCTTAATGTTTTTATTGGTCAGCATGATTTTAGATCCTTTTGTACAGGGGATGATCTGTCTGATACGATTCGTACTATTGATAGCGTGAAAATCTTATATGTTTCTTCTTGGAATGCTTATAAGATTGAAATTAAGGGAAAGAGTTTTTTAAGATATATGATTCGAAGAATAGTTGGGGCATCTGTTGCAATTGCTACATCCCCTAAATTAAACGTACAAGACTTACAGAATGTTTTAGATGAAAAAAATCCATGCCATACTCTTCCAAATGCACCGGCAAAAGGATTAGTATTAGAACAGATAGTTTATCAAAAGGGGGATTTGCAGTGAAAAAAAGATTATTTTTTATAGGGATATTTGTTGTTTTGATTGGCATAAGTTTTTATATGTTTAAAAACTATTTTTCAGATAATTCAAGTTCTGGATTTGTTGTTCGAGATTTTGATTATAATAAAGATCATCAAGCTGTAGATAATCTGTTCCATAAGGATGATAATTGGTATTGGATGATAAGTACGCAAAATACAGATACTTATTCAATAGATTTTGCTCTGAGGTATAAAACTTCATCTCAGCATATTAAAAAGCAAGATATGGTTTTGAAGGTTTGTTTAATAGATGGTAAGATTGCGGGCTTTTTTTCATATTATCCAAAGATTCAAGGTTCTAATAAAATTTGGCAATTATTATTTTTAATAGTTGATCAAGATTTTCGTCGTCAGGGTATTGCAAGAAAACTTTTAACCAGTGCTGTTGATGATATGGTCAAACGCGGTGCAATTCGTATAGATATTGCTACACGTAATAATAATTTTAGAGCACAGAATTTATATAAGAGTTTTGGGGCAAAGCTTGTTGACTCTGATGATGGTGACTTTGTACATTTTTCTTGGTATAAACCCAAACTATAGATTTTTCAAAGTATTGATTTAGGGCTTGCTTTGGGCTTGTGCTATACTAAGACAAGGGGTTTGAAAATAAATTTTGAAATAAAAAATTGAAAGGATCTTTATGACGAAGCAGTTAAGATTTTGTTTGTCTTTTTTTATGATTATTAATTTTGCATTATTGCAAGCCTCCTCTTTTCGGGTGGCTATACCTCAAAGTTTAGTTAAAAAGAATGCAACCTTGTTGCTTCTTGTATCTGATAGTGACGGAAAACAGTTTTTTAGAAAATATCGTTTAGGAAATGTTAAAGCTGGTACCATTAGACAAGAAGAATTAGAAATTGCCACAGAAAACAATGAAATGAATGGTAATGTTATAGAAATTTTATCAGATTTAGCTTTATCTGATACATCTAATCAAGATGCTGTAGTTGTATGTTTTCAATTAGATGATCAATATCGAGTACTTCGTGTTATGGTTCTTAAGGATACTCTATTCGAGGATAATCCATTTGACGTTGTTGCTTTGTCTGTTTCTTCAGAGATTGAGTTCGATCAATTTTATGAAGAGATGCAGAATGTTGATGCATTAGAACAACTAACTAATGATTTAAAGAATTGTGATGTTTCTAATATACATAATCAACCAGAAATTGCATGGTTTGAAAAATATATGTTATACGCAAAGATATTTACATATGAAGTTACAAAGGCTGTGTCATCTGTTTGGTGGAAATAATGGCCTTGAGCGATAAGCATATTTTTGCAATTTATATAGCGAATTTTTGGAATAATGTTTATAAGGTCGATGCCATAGTAAAGATTATTGATCCTGATATTGTTCATCGCTTGATTAAGGTGCTACGTATTCAAATTGGTCAAAGATTTATTTTTTTCGATTCTGTATATCATGGCATTATTGAAATTTCTGATATTTCAAAAAAATATTTTTTAGTTACTATTATTAATTTTGAAAAAAATATTGAACCATTAGTAAAGATTAAGTTTTTATTACCGCTTTTAAAAAAGGAAGCCTTAGAAGAGGCTGTATATTCTTTAGTTGAGATTGGAGTATCTGAAATTCAGCTAGTAGTAACTCAAAAATCTCGTCAAAAATTATTGAATGATAATGAATTTGTCCGCTTAGAAGCTATTGTTGTTTCTGCTGCTGAACAATCTAAAAATTATGTTATTCCTAAGATAAAATTACCTATTCATTTGTCTGATATACAATTTAGCTTACAAGAACAAAAAATTGTTTTTGATCCGCAAGGAGAATCCTTTTTTGATTTAAAGGTAAAAATATTAAAAAGCAAAGAAATACATTTGCTTGTTGGTCCAGAAGGAGGATTGGCAAAAGAAGAGTTGCAGCAACTTGAGCATTATTTATTTCAAAAATGTCGATTAACATCAACAATACTTCGTGCGGTCCAGGCTATTTCTGTTGGAGTTGGATTATTTAAAGCAACTTAGTAATTTATAAAGAAGACTCTTTTTATAGCAGTTCTTTTTTGGGTATTTTATTTAGAATAGTTTGATAATTTTAAAATTATCAAAAAGTGCTGTTGAATATTTATTTATAGTTCCCATCGTAATATTATCTTATCGTGTATCCATTGTTACTAGTAATCATGATAATACTCAAATAAAAAAGATTCAATGAAGATCATACAGGCACGATTTTGATGAGTTATGCTGCAAGTGGAACAAGAGTTTTTTCAGTTACTCGAGATGAAATAGTCTATGTATGACCAAGAAGAGAAAGCCTTGGAGGAATATATAGCTCGTAAGAGAATTAGTTGAGAATACAAACTTGATTTTAACTTGAATAGAAAGAAGATTTTGGAGGCAGAACATCAAGTTGTTACTCTGCAAAAAGAGCTTGATGAAAAGAAGCTTGGAAAATAGAATTTTATAACGAATAAGAAAAAATTATGCATTTACACAAAATTCATGACAAGCTCAGGGTGCGTGTTTAAAACGTGTTTTGTTTTTTAAATTTCTATTAAAAAACATTGATTTTATATTTGAAATTCAATAATTAAAAGTTTTTTACTTCAGGATATTTATCAGATTCTGCAAGACAATAGCGCTCTTGTGGGCTATCTTTAGGGTGTTCGGCGAATGTTACAAATATTTTTTCTTGATAACCGCCTTTTTCTTCTAATTTTTTTTCACGAACAGCTGTTAAATTTTTTTCTGTAAAGTTATGAAATTTTAAAAGTGTATATATAATTTCTTGTACATCCGCTAATTCAGTTAGTAATTCTTGTTCTGTTTGGGCTTTGCTTACTTCAGTAGCTTCTTCAAGTAGTTTTAGTTTAAGTTGTTTTAAAAAATCTTGATCATTGAGTTTGTAAGCATAAAGTTTGGAACCCTTATCTTCCATAATCTTAATAATCTTATCTCTAACTAATTTATTCTGTTTAAATGTGCGAAAATTCATGTTTTAATGGGTAAAGTTATATGTTTAAAATTAATTTGTAGTTTATCATAGAAAAAAAGTTTGACTACTAAAGAACAGTAAAAGAGGAGAATGAGTAGTATCTCATTCTCCTTTAATTTTTAATGATTTGGAAAATAACCTGTTGTTAGTTGCTCATGTAAATCGTAAGATGGTTCTTCTAGTTGAAAATAGTTTGGATCATAGATAGGTTGGCCATGACGCGGGTCCATAGTAGCTCTTGCCTCTATATCATTTTTTCTTTTGAAAAATGTATTAGATGTTCTTTGTTCTTTTTTTAGATTTTTTATTTCATCTTTTAATATTTTTATTTTATTTTCTAATTTTTCAACGGTACCGGGTAATGGATTGCTTTTTTTTGTATTTTTTAATTCTCTTGAAAACTTTCGCAAAGTTTCTTTTTTCTGCTTTAAGGTTTGTTCAGTTAGATTAAAATTTACGTTTTTACTTATTAATTTTGTATGTATTCCGGCTAAAGAAAAAATTAATGATATTCTTTTTATCATTTTTTCTCCTTAATTCTATTTTGATTATTACTTACTATTTAAAATAACTAAAATAGGTATTAAGAAACAATAAAAAAATATATTTTTTTACTTGGTTGTAGCTAGTTCTTCAAAGTATATAGGTTTTAGATACTTAGAAGAAGAATTATTTTTGATGTATTGTTGATAGCTCAACGAAGCAAGAGTTTCTAGATTATTAAATAAAACTATCTGTTCTGGGTAAATAATTTTACTTAAAGATTTAAATTGTTTTTCATATTTAATCGCACTATTTCCCTGTATGATGAGTTTATCTGGTTGAGAATTGATTATATTTAATATTTCGTTGATGTTGTTTGCTGCATATGAAACTCCTGAGTTGTTTTTTAATTTATAAAAGATATGGTTTTCAAACGCATTCAATCCAATAAAATAATTTGTTTTTTTAATTTGCTCAGAAAGTAAATCTAAAGCATTAAGACCAATGAGCGGAATTTTTTTAACAGTATAAATCCCATTGAGCATAGTAAGTATTGCACGAAGTGTATTATATGGGCCAGGACCAACATTTGCCGCTAAAAATGAAATATTGGATAAGTTTAATTGTTGCGATTTGAGAAATAGTTCTATTGTAGGAATAGTTTTTCCTATCGCTTCAAATTTATGAAGGTTTACCGAGTTGACGATTGATCCATTTTGACACAAGGCTATATCAATACTTTCGTAAGGATATTGAATAATCAGGGAATAATGCATAACTATTTTTTTCTAGGTTTTTGTTGTTGTAAGTATATTCCAAAGTAATCGTACTCTAAAACCTTTTCTTTTTTAAGGGCAATTTTCCCACAATTGAGACATTTCCACCCCTCAAAATTTAAAAAATGATCAAAGAACATTTGTTGAATCATTAGTCCCGAACACTTTCTACACTGCATACTTCATCTCCATCTTTTAAAAGAAGACAAGTAATATGTTAAAAATAATTTTTATGGAAAGTCAAGTTATTGAAAATTAACTAATCTAGAATGCGGTGCTATAGGGAAAAATTATTTTTAGTTGGAGATTTACTCTCTGGTCTAATTGTTCATTTAGAAAATTAATAGATTTTTATAAATTCCAGTATTTTTATTACACAAAGTGAAATTCTTGTTATGTTGTTAAGGTGGCGGCACTGCTAGCCTAAATTATTTAATATCTATATTTTAAAAAAATAATCTTTATTAAGATAGAAACTGAAGGTATGTTTGCAAAATTACTGCGGCAGCGATGGAATGTTCATTAATGCCTTCAGTTTTTGCTTTTTTACCTTGTATGTCTCGAGCAGCTTTGCTTGAGAGTCGTTCATCCCATAAAATTATTTTTTTATTATGGAATAATTGCTCGATTTTTTCCTTTTGCACAAGAACTTTTTTGGTTTGTTCACTTTCTGTTCCTCGCATTGTTTTTGGATAACCAATGATGATTGTATCAATTGGTTGAGAATTAACTATTTCTTGTAAACTGGTTAACAGTTCGGAAGTTTTTATAGTTTTAAATGGACGAGCAATTATTTTCAATGGATCACTAAGTGCTGTGCCTGTCCATACGTCACCAAGGTCGAGTGCTAAAACTTTCATTATATAATATACTTTCTTTATTGTTTGGTTGCTTTTGTATTAGTCAATGGCATAATTAAATTTATTACTATACTTATGTTGTTTTGTACATTAATTAATATTTTAAATACATGGGAAACATATGGATTTTTCTATTTTTTTATTGAAGCTTTCAGATTTAGTTTGGGGCATGCCTTTTTTATTATTTTTCTTTAGTGTATGTATTTTTATGACCATTTATTTAGATTTTATTCAATTTAATTATTTTATTTCATCTATCAAAATGATTTTTGGTGCTAAAAAGACGGATAATGTTGCGAATGCACAAACATTGACTCCCTTTCAAGCATTTATGAATACGCTTGGTGGAAATATTGGAAATGGAAGTTTAGCAGGTGTTCCAGTCGCTATCGCTTTTGGCGGCCCAGGGGCAATTTTTTGGCTTCTTGCAATGTCAACATTTTCTGTTGCATTACGTTTTGCTGAGGTTTATCTTGCAACTGAATTTTCATCTAAATCTACAGCAGAAAAATCTGGCCCGATGTATTATTTAAGCCTGTTGCCAGCAGGTAATATTTTATCAATGCTTTTTGCTATCTTTTGTTTCGGTTTTATGATTACTGGTGGAAATCTAATTCAATGTAATGCTGTCGCTGTAGCTTTAGAGCGTGCATGGCAAATTCCTACTTATATTACAGCAATTGGAATCTTTATTTTTATTGGATATGTTGTACTTGGTGGTTCTGCAAGGATTGTTAAATTGTTGGATAAATTAGTTCCAGTGAAGGTTTATGGCTTTTTAATTTCTGCAATTATTGTTCTGATTTATCATATAACTGCTATTCCTCAGGCATTATATCAGATTGTGTTTTTTGCTTTTAAGCCGGAGGCTTTTTTAGGAGGTGCTCTTGGTTTAACATTGCAAACAACTATGGCTCTTGGTTTACAGCGAGGAATTAATGCAAGTGAAGCAGGGCTTGGTACTGCAGCTGTAGCATTTGGAACAACTAAAGGTCAAAATCCGGTCGATTCTGGTATTTTATCGATGTTGAGTGTTTATATTAATACGCATATTGTTTGTTTTCTGGTTGCTTTATGTGTTCTTGTAAGCGGAGCTTATACCACGGGCGAAACAAGCACGGCTCTTCTTATTTCTTCGTACGAGACAGTGTTTGGTGGGGTCGCTGGTTGGATAGTTAGTATTTTGGTTGTTATGTTTGCAATAAGTGTTGTGGTAGCTTATGCATATAATGCAAAAATTTGCTGGCAATATTTAACTAATAATCGCTTTTCTTCTTTATATATTGCTTTGTATATTTCTTGCACTGCTTATGGGGCGATGATGAAACCCGGTATTATATGGAATTTAAATAGTCTTGTAACGGCAGGTTTATTTCTTGTTAACATATTTGGATTGCTTTACTTTGCGCCAAGAATTAAGGCTGCTTTATTGAATTATAAGCAATAAAATTTAAGGGGTCTTCATTGATGTCTCAGATTATTTTTCCATCAGTTTATCCGGTAACAGGACATACAGATTTTGTAGGACAAGGTTCAACCTTTGTTGCAATTACAGGCAGTAAGCAGAATGGTCTTAATTTTGTTCCACTTGCCCTTGAAAAGGGTGCGAAGAAAATAGTTGTATCGGTAAATGAAACTATTTCGCAGGAATTAGCAAAATTAACTAGAAAACATAATGCAAAGTTAGAATTTGTAGATGATACGCGCAAGGCATTGGCTGAGCTTTCGGCGCAAGCTTTAGATTTTCCTGCTAAAAGATTAAAAATAGTTGGTATTACGGGAACCAAAGGTAAAACTTCTAGTTCTTATATGGCATATCATATGTTGCATGCTATAGGAAAAAAAGTGGCATTGGTGAGCACTATAGAAAAAAGAATAGGGTCAGAATTAATAGCTATGCCATTAACAACTCCGCTTCCTGATCAACTTCAAATGTTTTTACGTCTTTGTGTTGACCATGCTATAGAGTATGTTGTGCTGGAAGTATCTGCTCAAGCTTTAACTCTTAATCGGGTAGAAGGGATAGACTTCCTTGCTGGGGTTTTTACTAATTTTTCGCATGAACATTTAGAGTTTTATAAGAATTTACCAGAGTATTTTGCTGCTAAAGCTTTATTGGTAAATAAGATTAAAAATCCTAAGAATATGTTTATTAATATTGATGATCAGTATGGTCATCAGTTATTTTTAAAAAATCCAGAATGTTCAACTTTTTCATTTCAAAATAAGCAAGCAACGTTGTATGGATGTACTCATCAGGCAGATGGGCAAGTTATGCTACATGTTAAAAACAATAATGAATTATATAGTATTTTTATTCCTTTTTTGGGCACATTTAATGCGTATAATTTACTTGGGGTATTGGGATTAATGCGCGCACTTGAAATAGATTTTTCTCAATTGAAATATGCACTTAAAGATTTACCGCATGTTCCTGGTCGAATGGAAAAATATCAATTAAAAAATGGGGCAATTTGTTTTATAGATTATGCACATAATCCGTCATCATTTGAAGCTGTTTTATCAACATTGCGGTCAATGACATCTCATTTGATCGTTGTATTTGGAGCTGGTGGAAATAGAGATCCACAAAAAAGGCCTTTAATGGGAGCAATAGCTCAAAAATATTGCGATGTTGTTATTGTGACTTCTGATAATCCTCGCGATGAAAGTCCCCTGGATATTGCTTTAGCAATTGAAAAGGGTTTTGATTTTACCAAAAAGTTTGAATTTTATCAGGAGCTTAATCGAGTTAAAGCGATTGAGCTTGGTCATGAGTTGAGCAAAAAGGGAAGTGTTTTAGCAATTCTTGGTAAAGGTCGAGATGAGTATCAAATTGTCGGAGCACTCACATTTCCATTTAAGGAGCGCTCAATCATTAGGCCATTTATGATAGAACATGAACATAGTAATTGAGCTTGTTTATATGAATTCAAAGTAGCGTATTTATAAAAATATTTTGTTGAAGTATTATTATATTTTGTAATTGTAAGGGGTTTTTTATGCAAAATAATAAAATTAAGTTGTTGTCCATAGTGCTTATTATTTTTTGTAATTTAATAATTAAATCATCGGATGCTGATGATAAAACAACGCTTGAGAAATTTTATGATGAAATAGCAGAGAGAGATAAAGATTTTTATCATGATTGTGCTTTGGCTGCTACCAGTGCAGCATTGGCAGCAATTTCTTTAAAAGCTTCAGATTTACTTGATCGTGACCCTCGGGCACAGTTGTTTCGAAGAATGGCGGTCGGGTTAGTGGGATTATCAGTTTGTACTTGTGTTTATTCGGATTTTAAACGTTGGCAAAGACTCTAGTTCTTATTCTTTTTAAATCTAGAGTGATTATATTTTATTTTTTAATGTGGATTTTGTATGTTGTTGTCAACAGAGCAAGTCGTTCATTTTCGGCGGAGTATTTATAATTATTACTATAATAATCGGCGTGATTTTAGTTGGCGTAATAATATAACAGCGTATCGAATTTTTGTTTCTGAAGTAATGCTTCAACAGACGCAAGCATCACGAGTTTTATTAAAGTTTGAGCAATGGATAGAAAAATTTCCAGATTTTAAAAGTTTAGCAAGTGCATCACAGCATGAAATCTTATTGGTTTGGCAGGGGCTTGGGTATAATAGTCGTGGCCTTAGGTTATTACAAGCTGCTCAAATTGTAGAAAATAAATTCCATGGAATTTTGCCTGATGACTTAGATATATTAAAAAGTTTACCAGGAATTGGGCCTAATACGGCTGGATCTATATCAGCTTTTGCTTTTAATAAACCAGTTTCATTTATTGAAACAAATATACGGACTGTATTTTTACATGAATTTTTCAAGAAACAAGAACTAGTGCGAGATAAAGAGATTTTAAAATTAGTTGAACAAACCGTTGATAAAAATAATCCTCGTGATTGGTATTACGCTCTTATGGATTATGGTGTTTACTTAAAAAAGAAATTAAAAATTAATAATAAAAAAAGTAAACATTATGTACAGCAATCAAAGTTTGTTGGATCTCGACGTCAGGTTCGTGGCGCTATTGTTCGTATTCTTGCAAAGATGAAAAAATTATCGAAAGAGGATTTGTTCTTTTTGCTTGAGCAAGAATTACCAGATAATAATCATTCTTTTGAAAATGTTTTACGTGATTTAATTATAGAAAAAATAGTTTTTCGGGCTAATCAATATATTTTTTTATAGTTGATAGCTATATAATTGTAAATATACTTGCTCAAAGATTTTTTCTGTCTAAGCTAACCAACATAATTGTTAAATTTGGTGAAATACAATGCAAAATAAGAGTTCAAAGAAATCAGTTTTCATTATCGATGGTTCTTCTTTTTTATATAGAGTATATTACGGATTAAGGCCTCTTCATACAAGTAAGGGTATGGCAATTCATGCAGTTTATGGTTTTTGCAGAATGCTTAAAAAATTGATTGATCAATTTCAAGTAGAGCATGTTCTTGTTGTTTGGGATAGCAAGGGAAAAACTAAACGGCATGATATTTTTCCTGATTATAAAGCAACTCGTCAAGAAGCACCGTCAGATATTTTTCAACAAAAAGAGTTAATTCGGGAAGTTACAAGTATTTTGAAGATTGCACAATTATCAGAGGTTGGCCAAGAGGCAGATGATTTAATGTATGCCTTTGCAAAAAAATGTAATAAATCTGGATATGATGCAGTGATTGTTTCATCTGATAAGGATATGCGTCAAGCTGTAAGTGAAAATATTATTATTTATGATCCATTTTTTGAAAAAATCATGGATAAAGATTCTGTGCAGCAGCGTTATGGTTTTGAAATTGAAAAAATCCCATTTTATTTTTCTTTAATTGGTGACACTTCTGATAATATTCCAGGAGTTAAGGGGGTTGGAGAAAAAACGGCAACCGAATTAGTTAAGCAATTTGTGTCACTTAATGATATGTATCAAAATTTGAACAAGGTTGAAAAGGAAAGAACTAGGCGATTGCTTTTAGAATCTAAAGATAACGCATATATTAGTTATGAGCTATTTTTATTGCAAGATGTTTATGTTGATACAGAAGTGTCAGGGGTAAGTTTTGATGAAAAACAGTGGACATTGGGATTAACATTTTTTGAAAAATTAGAATTTAAGTCGCTCGTAAAAGACATCTTAAAAAAGCACACAAGCTTTTCTATTGTGTCTGATCATACAAGCTCTGCTGATAAAAAGCTTCATGAGAAATATGAATTTGTTTGTATCACGGACCAAGATTTATTAGTAAAGTTATGTCAAAAATTAGAAAATGTTGCTGGATTTGCTCTTGATACAGAAACTGATAGCTTGGATCCCGTGCAAGCCAATTTAATTGGTATTTCTATCTCTTATGTTAAGGGGCAAGCTTTTTATATTCCGCTTGCTCATAGCGCAAATGGTCAATTAACAAAAGATTTTGTTTTAGAATATCTTGGACCAATTCTACAAAATAAAAAAATTATGAAATATATGCATAATGCAAAATATGACATTATTGTTTTAAATCGAGCACAGTTGCCTGTAGGTGGTATAGTATTTGATACTTTAATTGCAGCGAGTCTTTTAGCTAAAGAATGGGAAAAAATAGGCCTTAAGGATTTGTCTGAGCAAATATTAGATGAAAAAATGGTGAGTTATAAAGAATTAATGTCTATGTATCAGATAGATAGTTTTAAAGATTTACCTTTAGATGGAGCAACGGTCTATGCTGCAGCTGATGCTCATCAAACATTACAATTATTTGAAATATTTAAGTTAGAGCTTGAAAAGCAGGGTTTAAGCGATCTTTTTTATGGAATAGAGCTTCCCGTTAATGATGTTTTAATTGCAATGCAGCAGGAGGGTATTTACTGTAATGCTGATATACTTTTACATTTAGATAAACAGGTAGAGCAAGATTTAAGTTTAATTGAAAAGAAAATTTATCAATATGCTGGGCATGAGATTAATTTAAATTCGCCTAAACAGATTCGAGAATTACTTTTTGAGAAATTTAAGTTACAACCGCAAAAGAAAAGTGGAAAAACGCAATTACACTCAACAGATGCTGAAGTGCTAGCTATTTTGGCAAAAGAGCATGAGGTTCCTATGTTGTTACTTGCTTATCGCGAACTATTTAAATTAAAAAGTACCTATATTAATGGACTGCCAACATATATTAATCCAATAACGGGTAAAATTCATACATCGTGGAATCAAACAGGGGTAGCAACGGGACGTATTTCAAGCTCTAGTCCTAATTTACAAAATATTCCGACGAATGGTCTTGAATTTGGTAAGGAGTATGATGTTAATATTCGATCAGCATTTCAATCAAGCAGAGGATGGTCCTTTATAGCAGCAGATTATTCTCAGATTGAGTTGAGAATTTTGGCGCAATTCTCTAAAGATCAAGCTCTTATTGATGCATTTTTAACAGATAAGGATATTCATACACAGACAGCAGCAGAGATTTTTGATATTTCTTTAGATAAGGTTACTGTTGCTCAGCGTAATATAGGAAAAAGGCTTAATTTTAGTATTTTATATGGATTGACCCCTTATGGGCTTTCAAAGGACTTAGATATTCCGTTTGCGGAAGCTAAAAAATATATTGAAAAATATTTTGAGAAATATCCTAAGGTTTTACTTTGGATGGAGCATATTGTTGAAGAGGTTAAAAAGGTTGGCTACACTAAGACTTTGTATGGAAGAAGAAGATATTTGCCGGGTATTTATGAAAAAAATAAAAACTTATATGAATTGGCTCGTAGGATAGCTATTAATACGCCGGTTCAGGGTACTGCTGCAGAAATTACTAAGATGGGTATGATTCAATTTTACAAACAGATTGTCGAGCTTGGTTTTGAGGCTAAAGTATTATTACAGATTCATGATGAACTTTTGATAACCTGTCCCGATTATCAGGTAGATAAGGTTGAGAAATTATTAAAAAAATCCCTAGAAGGTGTCGTTGGCTTTGATGTTCCTTTCGGGGTAACACTTAGAAGTGGTAAAAGCTGGAAAGAAGTGACTAAATAAGGTCTATTTATAGATGAAAAAACAAAGAGAAGATTTTTTGAATTATGGCTCTGCGTCATTACTTTTAGAATGTTTGCAAGTGTCTTTTAATTAGAGGCTTAAAATGCGTTGCGTATTCAGATAAAAATAAGAAAATTATATAGTAAGTTCTTGGTTTAACCAGGAGTTGACTTTTTTCATGAACCACGGCACACTATTAATTGTTGAAAAACTGTCTAAAAACATAATTTTTTAAACAAAAACTAACGAAAACTAATCTATTTTTTAAAAATTCAAGGAAATACGTATGGCAACCAGTAAATCCGGCGGTTCCACCCAGAATGGCCGGGATAGTATAAGTAAACGACTTGGAGTCAAGCTTTACGAAGGTCAAAAGGTCAATGGCGGTGAAATTATTATTCGTCAGCGCGGTACAAAATATCATCCAGGTAAATTAGTTGGCAGAGGTGGCGATGATACATTGTTTGCGCTTTCAGAAGGATATGTAAAGTTTCATCGTGGTTATAAAAATCGTCAGTATGTTTCAATTGTTTCTCAATTGTAATTATTTCTGAAATTTTATTAATTTGAAATTTTCAAAAATAACAAAAATTTTCTTGTTATGAAAAAATGAAAAGAGAGTACTATGTACAAGTATAATTTTCTCAAATATAGCGTCCCTAGTGTTTTGTTGACTTTGGTAATTATCGGTGCGGGAATTGTAGGTTATGTTACCAAGGGCGGCTTTAAATACAGCGTTGATTTTGCGGGCGGTACAGAGCTAAGGGTTCGATTTCAAAAGCCTATTGATACAGAGGCTGTTAAAAAAATCGTACACGACGATTGGCAGGGAACTGTTTACAGCGTTGTGGGCTCTCCAGAGTTAATTATACGTGTGCATCAAGCTCCAGACCAGGTAGCGAATCTTGATAAACAGTTACTTGCTTCTTTGGATAGGGTATCTCCTGATAATCCTGCAGAGGTTTTGCAGATTATGAGTATCAGTCGAACAATAAGTGATAATTTGTGGGCAGAGTGGCTTAAGGCTATTATTATAGCTCTTGCGTTGTTGACTTTGTACTTGTCTATTAGTTTCAAGTTTGCATTTGCGCTTGGTGCGGTTATTGCGCTTGCGCATGATGCACTTATCGTTTTAGCTTGTTTTATTCTTTTAGATAAAGAAATATCAATTGATTTTATTGGTGCAATTATGGCAGTTTTGGGTTATTCAATTAATGATACAATTATTGTATTTTCTCGAATTCGCCATAACATGAAAAAATTACATTCAGAAAGTTTATACGACATTGTAAATATAAGTGTTAATGAACGTTTACGCAGAACTATTTTAACTAGTTTTGCAACGGCCCTTGTTGTTTTATCTATGTTCATTTTTGGTGGCGATACCATAAGAGATTTTTCGCTTGTTATCTTGCTTGGTATTATTTTTGGAACATTCTCTTCCATTTATATCGCGAGTCCAATTATGATGCTTTTTATGAAAAAAAATTAATATTATAGATTAAAGGGGTAGAGCAACTACCCCTTTAATCTATAATATGCGATGTTGTATTGTCATATTTCAAATTAAATTACACAAAAAATTATAAATCATTATGGAGAATCGTTTGCAAAAAACAAAAGATATAGCAGTACAGGAACAAGATAATTCTTCTACTCAGACATCTCAGTCTGAATCAGTTGTACAGCAACGTCCTATCTCTGGTTCAAAAGGTTCAAGAGCTACATCTAAAGATCACACAACTAAGGGAAAAGCTACTTCTGAAACTGCTCAAAAATCTCAACAGTCAAAAAAAGAAGATGTTGTTTTGGAAACAAAGCAGCCTTTAGTAGAAATCGATAACTCTAAGCAGATATCTGATTTACAGGAAGCAAAAAAGGATGTATCTGCGCAATCAACAGAGCCTGTTATGGATATTGCCAAAAATGCATTATCCAAAGAGCGTGAATTTTCGGATAATGCGGCCAATAAGCAATCGGACTATCGTCAACATAGGCAGTCTCGTGATCATAAAATGAGAAGAAGTCAGCAACAAGGATATCATCAACAAAAACGTCAACAATCTACTCATCGAATAATGACGCAACCTGATTTAGCAGAAATGCAAACCATGGAGCTTATTTTTTATGCAAAACGCCTTGGGATTATAGGATCTAGCTTGCTTTCAAAGGATTCCTTAATTAAAACTATTTTGGAACATCAGGAGAAGCCAGAGACAGATATTTTTGTAGCAGGAACTCTTGAGAAATTGCCAGATGGCTTTGGCTTTTTACGTTTTGGTGATTATGACTATATTTCTGGTCCTGATGATGTATATGTTTCTCCTTCGTTTATACGTAAGTATAATTTGCGTACTGGTGATAAAATTTATGGTAGCATCAGAAGACCAAAAGAGGGTGAAAAGTATTTTGCTCTTCAAACAATAGAAAAGGTAAATGATAGACTTCCCGATGAAACTTCAACGCGTTTAAACTTTGATCGTTTAACTCCTCTTCATCCAGATGTACGTTATGACCTAGAGACAAGTCCTAATTATATAGCAACTCGTATTATGAATATTTTTACTCCAATTGGTAAAGGTCAGCGAGGACTTATTGTTGCTCCTCCTAAGGTTGGTAAAACAATGCTTCTTAAAGAAATTGCATTGAGCTTACTTTCAAATCACAAAGATATTCATTTAATTGTGCTTTTAATTGATGAGCGCCCAGAAGAAGTTTCAGATATGAAGCGTACTATTAAAGGCGAAAATGTAGAAATTATTAGCTCAACATTTGATGAGGCTGCAGAACGTCATGTACAGGTAGCTGAAATTGTACTTGAAAAAGCAAAGCGTCTTGTGGAATATGGGCATGATGTTGTAATTCTACTTGATTCTATTACTCGTCTTGCGCGTGCATATAATACAACAGCTCCAACTTCTGGTAAAGTTTTGACAGGTGGTATTGATGCTCATGCTTTACAACGCCCTAAAAGATTTTTTGGCGCCGCTCGAAAAACAGAAGAGGCTGGTTCTTTAACAATTATTGCATCTGCTATGGTTGAAACTGGTTCGCGTATGGATGAGGTTATTTATGAAGAGTTTAAGGGTACTGGTAATATGGAACTTCATTTAACTCGTAAATTATCAAATCGTCGAACATTCCCTGCATTTGATATTTTATCTTCAAGTACTCGACGTGACGATCTACTTCTTTCCGAAGATGAACTTAATCAAGCATGGATATTGCATCGTTTACTTTCGACTATGAATGTTGTTGAAGGTATGGAATTTATTATTAATAAGATGAAACAGTATAAAACAAATGAAGAGCTTTTTGAGAGTTTGAAAAAGGCTGGTGCTGGAATCACAACAAATAATAATGGAAATGGCGGAAGTCACAGTTCATCACATAATGATTAATTAATTACAATAATTGTAATTAAAATAAAAAAGATACTATCAAAATTGGTATCTTTTTTATTTTAAAGCCGTATTTTTTTATATGGATAATTCTAGATTTTTTGATGCATTAATAAAATCTGCCATTGTAGATTCCGCGATAACCAAATATGCCTCAATTATTGCAAGAAGGTGTGATCGTGAGCCATTTGTGTAATTATCGACGCTGTTAATGTAACCATTGTATTCATTCCTTTTATCTTTAGGCAGCTCGCTGAGGTCATATAATCTTTGAATTTGACGGCTTATTTCTTTTATGAAATTTGATTTATTCTTAGAATCAGAACAATCCTGGCGATCTAAAGTATCGATTTTATTTCTAAGTTCTTGCATAATTTCATTAGCTATTGTCAGTCTGTTTTGTGTTGTTATTTTTAAATCTGAAATAATAGGGTCAGTATCTAGATATTGAGCTATTTCTTTTGTTAATTCATTGTTGATAGCTTTAGCGTCATCAGAAATATCATCCCATTCATTATCTGTTGTTTCTGAGCAATAATTGACTTTAGTGATTATTATAAAAAAAACTATTATATATTTCATATAATTATATACGTAAGAGTTTTGTAGCGATACTTGATATATATCTAATTATTTAATAATTAAACTAGGGTTATAGTATAAATATCATGAAACACCTTTGGGCGTCTGTTTTTTGTTTTATTAATAAGAGATTTTTTAAAAAACTTTAAGATTGAGGTTGGAAAATTTTTCTTGTTGAGCCTTGTAGTGTCCAACGAATGCAATCATTCCTGCATTATCTGTACAAAGCTTAGGGGTCGGGAAAAATAATTCTTTATTAAATTCTTTGCATGTATCAGCGAGCC
Source organism: Candidatus Babelota bacterium (assembly GCA_016183005.1). GTDB lineage: Bacteria > Babelota > Babeliae > Babelales > Chromulinivoraceae > JACPFN01. The sequence continues at coordinate 92,375 of JACPFN010000002.1, forward strand.
GTTTTCGTAAATATTTGTTGCATGCAACGCCACCGACAAAACAAAAAGAGGTAACTTCAGGATAACCTTTAAATACTTTGCGAAGTTTATCTTCAAATATATCACCTATGCATACCTGTAAAGAGCTTGCTACTTGTCTTTGAAATTCTAGATCACCTATTTTTAGAAATTGCTTAGTATCAGGATCATAGGCTTTATTTTCTAATAAATGGTACAGTATTGCAGTTTTTAAGCCTGAGAAGCTAAATCTAAAATCTTTTAAATTTCCACGGGGATATTTAAAGAAATCTTGAAAATTAACTTCGCTGGCTAATTTTTCAATAACTGGTCCACCTGGATATGGTAAATTCATGAGCTTTGCTACTTTGTCAAATGCTTCTCCGGCTGCATCATCTAGGGTATTGCCAAGTAATTGGTAGTCTCCAAAGTTTTGTACAAGATATAAAGCTGTATGGCCACCGGATACGGTAAGAGCTACAAAGGGAAACGTAACTTTGTTTTCTATGCAAGCAGAAAAAATATGCCCTTCTAGGTGGTCAATTCCTATTATCTTTGTGTTTGCTGCAAAGGCAAGCCCTTTTGCATAAGCAACGCCAATCATAAGAGCACCAGGAAGTCCTGGTTTATGGGTTACTGCTATAGCATCTATATCTAATATTGTTTTATTTGCGTTTATTAATGCATCGTCGACGATTGTAATTATCTTTGTCATATGTTCACGTGATGCATATTCAGGTATTACTCCGCCAGAGTTAGCATGTTGTTTAGCTTGTGAAAAAAGTTCGTTAGAGATAAGTCCATGCTCAGAGGTGAAAATTGCGGCGCCTGTTTCATCGCAAGAACTTTCAATACCAAGAATGGTTAAGTTTTTTGAGATAGTTTTCATGATTAGTTGCTTTTGGGAGCAGAAATAATTGTTGTCGCATTAGATTGATTTTGTCCATGGATTGCTTTAATATCAAGTGCTGCAAGTTGTGCTAAATTAAGTATACGATCGATTTCTTCTTTATTGGTATTGGGTTTAATCAAAATGGTTGGAATAACTCTAAAGATATTTTCAGCTCTCCAAGATTGGATTTTGAGTCCTGTAATTAAATTAGGATTAAATAAAAATATTAAACTATTAAGTGGAATTATATTATCGATAAGCTTGTGGTCAAAGATTTCCCACGTTAAAAGAGTGTGTTCATCCTCAACTACGTTTCGTTTTGCTTGTAATTTATAGCATATATAATCAGTATCAGCAGGTATTTTTAAAGTAGCTAAGGTATTTGCAACTTGGGTAGAGTGAGTAAGGTTGCTTGTTATAATGACATAGATGGTTTGAGTTTCTGGGACGTCGTAAAATGAATATTCAAACCAAGGCATTGGACCATGTTTTTCTGTAAATAATCTTTCACCTTTATAAAATAAGCAGAGTGGTAAATCTACTTTAGTTGGAAACTCTATGGTTCCAGAGAATAGTTTTTTTGAACCATTTGTTTCAGGGCTTAATGGATGTCCAGAAAACATTTGAATTGATAAAATAAGATATACAGATAGTATAAATTTATTTTCCATAGATCTTTTCTTACTTTAATAATAAATAGTGTGTTATACTTAATATTGTTATGATATACAAACTTTTTAATTTGTAAAAATAAGTTAATAATTCCATGAAAGTTATTATTCAAAATAAAAAAGCTTTATTTGATTATGAGATCTTATATACGGTTGAAGCAGGTATTGTTTTAACTGGAGATGAAGTAAAGTCTTTGCGTGCTCATAGAGGCTCTTTAAATGGTTCATTTGCAACGGTTAAGGGCACTGAGCTTTTTTTGCTTAATTGTAATATTCCTGTATATAGTCATGCTTACCAAAAAGACGAAGATTCAGCACTGCGAACAAGAAAATTATTATTAAATCGCGGTGAATTGAACAAGTTATTGGGTGAAGTTTCTAAAAAAGGCATGACCATTTTACCGCTTAAAATCTATTTTAATCAAAAAAGTTTAGTAAAGGTTGAATTGGGTGTAGGTCGTCATCGTAAGGCTCACAATAAAAAAGAGCTTCTCAAGCAGCGCGATATAGCACGTGAAACCCAAAGAGAGCTTAAGAATTTTTCATAAGGATAGAGAATTATCAGTTTTTATAGAGATGAAAATTTAAGCGATTTTATTTGAAACTATTACCTGAAAAATTAACAAAATCATTAAAGTAACATTGTTTAATTTTACTATCAATTAGCGCATTAAGTAAAACTTTACACAAAATTATTTTCAAGGTACTCTTTATTGTATCCCGATAATCAATTTTCTCTTAATTTAAAGGTGTTTTTTTTATGGCGATTGATATTATGTATGGCGGTTTTGCTGCAATAGCAAGCTTAGGTTTTTTAGTTATGGCTTCATTGAGAGCAAGAATTCATCAACAAAAAGTAACCGATGAACGCGCTGATAAGATAGCTTCTTATATTCGCAGAGGAGCAATGACTTTTTTAATTGAAGAATATAAGTTGATTGTGGGAGCAGCGGCTTTTGTAGGCATTGCTCTTTGGTTTTTTACTCATGATATTATTATTCCGATTGCTTTTATGTTTAGTTCTCTTCTTTCTATGGTTGCAGGATTTATTGGTATGCGTGCAGCAACAGACGCTAACGTTCGTACTGCTTGTGCTGCAAAGGATAAGGGTGAACGAGCTGCATTACTTCTCTCATTTTTTGGTGGTGGAATTATGGGGTTTGCTGTAGCAAGCTTTGGCCTTTTAGGCGTTGCAGCTTTATTATATTTTGGATTAGATCTTTATAATTTTGCTCAAGTAGTGACAGCTTTTGCTGCAGGAACAAGTCTTGTGGCTTTTTTTGCACGCGTTGGCGGGGGTATTTATACCAAATCGGCTGATGTTGGAGCAGATTTAGTTGGAAAAGTAGAAGCTGGTATTCCAGAAGATGATCCACGCAATCCAGCTGTTATTGCTGATAATGTTGGAGATTGTGTGGGAGATACTGCTGGTATGGGAGCAGATATTTATGAATGTTATGTTGGTGGTATGGCATCGTGTATTCTTTTAGCTTTAAGCTTGGGAATGTCTTTAGAGTATATCTTTTTACCCTTAATTCTTTCATCTATAGGCTTGATAGCATCTGTTTTTGGGATAGGTCTTGGACTTGCAATTCCACAGTCACCTTTTCTGGAATAGCTATTGGAAATGTAACAGAATATTATACAAGCTGTAAGCCTGTTAGAAAAACAGCTGAGAGTGCACAATCTGGTGCAGCAACAAATGTAATTTATGGCCTTTCTGTTGGTATGGAATCAACAGCAATACCAGCACTTTTAATTAGCGGTGGTATTTTAATTGCACATGTATATGGTGGCGGACTATATGGTATAGCTCTTGCTGCTGTTGCTATGATGGCGACTGTTGGAATTAGCATGACTGTCGATGCTTATGGACCAATAGCTGATAATGCAGGTGGAATAGCCGAAATGTCTAATTTCGGAAAATCTGTACGTGATATTACCGATGGTCTTGATGCACTAGGTAATACAACTGCGGCAATAGGAAAAGGTTTTGCTATAGGCTCAGCTATGATGACATCTGTTGCGTTGTTTAGCGCATTTGCTCAAGCAGCACATCTTGAATCTATTAATATTTTAGACCCATATGTACTTGTTGGTGTATTCATTGGTGGAATTATTCCTTTTCTTGTTTCATCATTTACTATGCGTTCGGTTGGTCAAGCAGCATTATTTATGGTGTTTGAGGTGCGTCGTCAGTTTAAAACTATACCTGGTCTTATGGAAGGTCAAACTGAGCCAGATTATGAACAATGTATCACTATTGCAACTAAGGCTGCATTGCGTGAAATGATCTTGCCGGGTGTTGTAGCTGTTGTTTCGCCAATTATTGTTTTTTATACTCTTGGAGTGCTTGCACTCGGTGGTATGCTTGTTGGTGGAACAGTAACGGGTATTCTTTTAGCTCTTATGATGGCAAATGGCGGTGGTGTTTGGGATAACGCTAAAAAGTATATCGAAAAAGGTAATTTTGGTGGTAAGGGTTCAGAAACCCATAAAGCAGCTGTTATTGGCGATATGGTTGGAGATCCATTTAAAGATACATCTGGACCAGCGCTGAATATCTTGGTTAAATTGATGACTATTGTTTCCTTGATTCTCGTTTCGTAATTTATTTTATTAGTAATACAAAGGTCTTTTCTTAAAGAAGGGACCTTTTTTATTTAAGTAGATTTTCAAGTTTTTCTTGAAATATTTTATCATTGCCTCCTATTTGATAATCGACTACCTTGCTGTTTTTAATAAATAAGATTGATGGATAGCCAGGTATTTTTATAGTGCCATTAGTATAATTGGAAATTATTTGGGGAGCATTCAAATTTTTACCATTTGCAGATAAAAAGGTTATTTTTCTATTGTTTTTTGCTGATTTTTCAAATGTTTTTGAAAACATAGTACAGTATGGGCAATTTGGTGCATGAAGTTTTATTATACAAGGTTTTTTAGATTCTAATGCCCCATGTAGTTCATCGCTTGTTGGTATTTCGTATATTAAAGATACTGGTTCTGTGTAATGAGCTTGTAATTGATAATTAATAATGGGCAAAAATAATATTAATAATTTTTTTGAAATGTTCATAAAACCTCCATTTTAAAACATTCTTATTATTAAGATATCAAGTTGGTTTTCTATTTGTCAATATATTGGCTGAACAAAGATTAGTTATTTTGATGCAGTCTCTATTATTAAAAAAATATAAAAAGCGCTTGTTTTTTATTTCTACTAGAAATAAAAAATGGAGGCGTTTTTTTGAAAAAAATCAACGATTTTAGATTTTTTTTTACTTGATTATCAATTTTGATGTGTTACTCTATGATAATATTTTTTAAAAAAACACGATTTTTAGGTGTTTTTTTGAATTTGTTTTATTTTAAACAATAAGGAGAGATTGTATATCTTGGTATAAAGCACCACCTAATAATAATTCTATGTGTAAATTTTGGAGTTTGAAGTGGAGACAACAAAACAGAATGTTTTTAATAATACGTATTTAGTTGTGCAAAACAAAAATGGAAAGAATGAAGAGTTTACTTTGGATGATTTGCGTCAAAGGTTAATTATATCTGCACAAGGTTTACAACAAGATGTTGCAATTGATAAGATTTTAGATATTGTTCAGAAAAATTTATTTAATGGTATGAAGTTTGCAGAGCTTGAAAATGTTCTAATTTTATCAGCTGTATCGTTTATTGAACAGGATCATGCATATAGCTTATTATCAGCACGATTACTTTTAAGGCATATTTATCATACTGTGATTGGATATTGGCCTGAGCAAATTAATAAAATAGATTATAAAAAATCTTTTATTCATGGCATTAAAATTGGGGTTGAGTCCTGTAAATTTGATCAAAGGTTATTAGAATTTGATCTTAACTATTTAGCAGATAAAATAGAATTTTCGCGCGATGATCTATTTGATTATATTGGGTTAAAAACTATTCAAGAAAAGTATTTAAAGCGCAAGCAAGATATAATCTTTGAGTTACCACAGTCATTTTGGATGCGTATTGCTATGGGTCTTGCATTGCTCGAACAGGATAAAAATCAAAAAGCTGTCGAGTTTTATGATATTATTTCACAAATGTTATTTATGCTTTCAACGCCAACGCTTTTGCATGCGGGCCTTGAAAAAGCACAATTGAGTTCTTGCTATTTAACTTATATCGCAGACGATTTGATTCATATTTTTAAATGTATGAGCGATAATGCACAAATGTCTAAATGGTCGGGTGGTGTTGCAAATGATTGGACTGCTCTTCGTGCGACAGGCGCCCTTATTAAATCTATAGATATCCCAAGTCAAGGCGTTATTCCTTTTATTAAGGTTGCTAATGATACAACTTCTGCAATCAATAGAAGTGGTAGTCGTCGTGGGGCTGTTGTCGGCTATATGGAGTGTTGGCATTATGATTTTGAAGATTTTTTAGATCTTAAAAAGAATACAGGGGATGAACGCCGTAGAGCGCATGATATGAATACAGCGGCATGGGTCCCTGATTTATTTATGAAACGTATATTAACAGATGAATTTTGGACATTGTTTTCTCCAGAGGAAACACCAGAACTTCATGAGTTATATGGAAAAGCATTTGAAGAAAGATATATAGAGTATGAACAAAAGGTTCTTGAGGGCAAAATTCGTTTGTTTAAGGTTGTGTCGGCAAGGCAGTTATGGCGGAAACATTTAACTCGTTTATTTGAGACTGGTCATCCATGGGTAACATTTAAAGATCCTTCTAATATTCGATCACCACAAGATCATGTTGGTGTAGTACATTCTTCTAATTTATGTACGGAGATTACTTTAAATACGAGTCGCGAGGAGACAGCTGTTTGTAATTTGGGTTCAATTAATTTAGGTATGTTTATCGATGCTCAAGGTATTATTGATGAGGCAAAAATTGCTCAAACGGTATCGACTGCTGTTCGTATGCTTGATAATGTTATTGATTTAAATTTTTATCCAACCAAAGAGGGTCAAACTGCTAATTTTAGGCATCGACCAATAGGATTAGGCCTGATGGGTCTTCAGGATGCCCTATATAAATTAAATATTTCATTTGATAGCAATGAAGCACTTGAGGCATCGGATCGTTTGACAGAAATTATAGCGTACCACACTATTTTAGCTTCATCTGTCTTAGCTAAAGAGCGTGGTGTATATAGTTCCTATGTTGGTTCTAAGTGGTATCGAGGTATCTTACCTCTGGATACTATTGATCTTTTAGAGAAAGAACGAGGAATATCGATTCAAAAAATTGGCAAAGTGACTAAAGATTGGGCTGTTGTTCGTGACGCTATTAAAAAATATGGTATGCGAAATTCCAATACTATGGCAATTGCTCCAACTGCTACGATATCTAATATTTCTGGATGCTTTCCCTGTATTGAGCCTATTTATAAAAATTTATATGTAAAATCTAATGCAAGTGGGGATTTTACAATAGTGAATAAGTATTTGGTTGCAGATCTTAAAAAAGCTGGATTATGGAATCAGCAAATGCGTGAATTATTAAAATATTTTGATGGTAGTATTCAACAAATACCAACAATTTCACAAAATCTTAAAGCTAAGTATAAAACAGCATTTGAACTCGATCCTTTATGGTTAGTTCAAATAACAGCCTCTAGGGGAAAGTGGATTGATCAAAGTCAGTCACATAATGTTTTTATGCAGGGAACTTCTGGTAAACTTTTGCACGATATTTATATGCTTGCATGGCAACTCGGCCTTAAGACAACTTATTATTTAAGAACTTTGGCGGCTAGTCAAATAGAAAAATCTACGCTTGATGCTGAAAAATATGGATTTACTCAGGTTAGAAGCTATCAGATTCAAGAAGATTTAAAGCAAGATGTTTTGCATCTTCAAGAAAAAGAGAAATTAAATGAAACAGCGGGACAATTTTGTCGTATTGATAATCCTGACTGTGAATCATGTCAGTAATAAATTTATTATAGAAAGGATATTTTATGGCTATCATTCATGACACAAAAACAGATCCTAATAAAATTTTACCCATGACTTATTTATGGGCAAGAACTTATTATAAAAATGGTGTTGCAAATAATTGGACCCCTGAGGAAATTTCTATGCAGCGTGATGTTGAGCAATGGAAAACTTCTGGTGTTATAAGTGATAAAGAGCGTGAGCTGGTTATTTTAAATTTAGGATTTTTTTCAACAGCAGAATCATTGACAGCAAATAATATTGTACTTGCAGTTTACAAGCATGTAACAAATCCTGAGTGTCGTCAGTATTTACTTCGTCAAGCATTTGAAGAGGCAATACATACAGATACTTTTATCTATTGTTGTGATACATTGGGGCTTGATTCTGATTACATTTATACGATGTATCAGAATGTTGATATTATTAAAAAGAAGGATGATTTTGTTATTGGACTTACTAAATCTATTATGGATAAAAATTTTGAGATTGTTGATGCAAAAACAACTCAGATGTTTATTCGTGATTTGATTGGTTTTTATGTGATCATGGAAGGCATATTTTTTTATGCAGGTTTTGCAATGATGCTTTCTTTGAAGCGGCATAAAAAAATGGTTGGCATAGGTGAACAATTTGAATATATCATGCGCGATGAAAGTTTGCATCTTGCTTTTGGTTGTGACTTAATTAATACAATTATTAAAGAAACTCCTGAAATTTGGACAGAGGTATTTCAAGATGAGATTGTTAATTTAATTAAACATGCGGTAGATCTTGAAACTGAATATGCAGTACAAGCTTGTCCAGATGGTCTTTTGGGTATTACGGGTAGACAATTCTGTGAGTATGTTCAATATATTGCAGATCGGCGTTTAGTTCGTTTGGGACTTGATAGAATTTATAACAATGAAAATCCATTTCTGTGGATGTCTGAAGCAGCAGATTTAAGTAAAGAGAAAAATTTCTTTGAAACGCGTGTAACAGAATATCAAACAGGTGGATCGCTTGAGTGGTAAGTTGATTTAAATTTTATTAAAAAAATAATAAATATAGAAGAAAGCTTCCTGTTGCTTTATAATTACAGGAAGCTTTCTTTATTTAATTTTGCTTCAAATCAATTAATCATCGAATAGCAATATTTACTTGATCGATTCTGTCTTTAAGAGTGCTAAACGGTTTAATTCAAGAACGCGCACTGCTTTAAGAACTGTTTGATCTTTAACGGCAACAAAAAGATTTAAAACACGTACTATTTTATTTTTTTCCGCTTCCAC
>JACPFN010000002.1:101174-142320 GCA_016183005.1 Candidatus Babelota bacterium
TTAATATGGCTATTCTATTTTTTTTTAATTTAACTACACGATATAGTTCAAGTACACGTTCTATCTCAGTGGCTTTTTGCTTTTTTGCTATATTTTCTTTGGCTGTATTATTAAATAATCTTCTTGAGTCAGCAATGTTTGTTTTAATAGATTCTACATTGGCATACTCTTTTTTAATATTTAATAAACTTTTCTTTTTGAGGTACCTTCTAAGAAACATTTTAAAATCATCACTTGAAATTTTATACTCTGCTTTGAATTTTTTTTGTTCTTCCATGAAATTATCTATGGCCAGTTTTACTTCTGGTTGTAAATAAGAATCATTTTTTTCTATTCTCTCTGCGTTTTTTATAAAATATTGACTAAAAAGATATGCTTGCTTATAGGGATCTCGAGTAATTAAAAAAATTCCAAAATGATCTATTATATGACCTCCTGCTATTATGGGCGAAATACCCAAAACCTCAATTTTTCTTTTTTCTTTATTTTTTACAGCAGGCTTACTTCTTGAATGAAACATTTCACCTCTGCCAAACAATGCTACTTCTGTTATTAATGGCGATATAAAAAATAAATTAGAGCAATAATTATTTATATATTCATGTTTATCTATATACAAAACATATCCACCATATTTACGTAAATAAATAAAAGCGCATGAACCATGATCCTTCATAAAGCCAGCAAACAATGAATTACCAAATGAAATAGAATAAGGCCAATCTTTTAATGTTGTAGCTAGAATTAATGCGCCTTTGCCAAAAATATTTTTTTCATGAAAGAAACTGCTTCCTCTAAATAATAATGCTTTATTGTTTTGCAGCGATTTATATTCTATATCTATACTTTTAAGAATAGTGTTTTTTGCGATAGGATCAGAAAAGTCTTCTCTGTAATCTACTCCAGAGTCCTCTATGATTTGTATATAATCATTTACAATAATCTCTTTATTTTGCTGTATGAAATTATCTACAGATAATATATCGATTTTTTTTAATGCATTATTTTTTAATAACATTACTATCAATTTTTGATGTAAGATGAGCACTTTTGAATAAAAATTTAGTAATTTATCGTTATATTTTTTAAATCTATCATTAATTTCTTGCTTTACGTATTCTGCCGGGGATATTTTTAAGGATTTAGCCTTATTTTTAACTTGGTTTACATCTTGATCCAATAAATCAAGAACTTCGGCTGTTGTTATTAAATCTTTCCAACTGCTCTTTGTAAAGTATTCTCCTGATTCTTTGCATTCTAAGAAAACATCTACAAAAAAAAACAGCTCATATAATGTCGTTGGTATAAAAATTACATCTAAGCTGGGATCTAATAGTTTTAATTTTTTGCTAACGAAATCTCGTTCTGCTCCATTTTTATTAGCAAAAAGTTGGTTCATTTCAGAATCAGTTAAATTGCTTGTGATGCATGATGGCCATGTATATTTTAAAAGATATTCAAGAATACTTTTTCCATGCTCTTGAATAATTTCATCTGATAGGGGGCTTATAGATTCATTTTTATCCACCTGAACAACTAACAGGTAGCTTTGTATTGTTATGTGTAAATTTAATAGAATAAAAAGTATAATTTTCTTCATATTTCTCCTTTATGGCCTTTTTTATAATCTTTATTTTTAAAAAAATTTCTATGATAAAGATATTGGTTTATTAGCATGATTGTGCATTGGTAAATATTTTTAACCATTATTGTAATAATAATCGCTATAGTTTTGTAAGTGAAGTAATTTGCTTTTGGGTTTATTTACAAGCAGTGCGATAGTGTAATAATTTAACAATAAACAGTTGTGATTTTTTTATCTGAATGTTGAAAAATATATGAATTTATTACAGTTTTAAAAAATATTATAGCAGTTTTTTGGGGGAAGTTTTTTCTTATGAAATAATGGAAGAATAACTATATTTTTATTTAAGAAATATTTTTGCATATTTTGATAACAGTGTCCTTTTTGTGTGACTATAAAGGTTTTACAATTTAGTTGAGTTATGCATTGTTCTGCTATTTTTGTGATTTGAGTGCTTGGTTTATAAAATATTATAGCATCTATTGTTGTAAATCCTGTGTGATAAATAAGTTCAGGCAGAATAGTATAATCAAGATGAGTAAATATATTTTTTCTAGTACAGAGAGCTCCGTTATCAATTAAATATGTTTTATTTGCAGCATTAAAGGTCCATAATGGTAAGGATCCTATCTGTTTTAATTGATTTTTTGAAGTTAATAAATGCTGCGTAAGAATTATAGTCAGCCAGCAAAGAGATAAAAATAAAAAGGTTAATTTTGGATTTTTTGTAGTAAATAGATACCAACAAATAATACTTAAACAGATTATAACGCTGATATATATTGTTTTGATCGGAAAACCGATAAGCCATGTAGGGTGCGAAAATGAGAGTAGATAAAGCCAAATGATTGTTAATTTATTTAATATGATTTCAAAAAAATAGCATGGAATTTTGATAATGATACAGATACTTGCTAAACAGGAGATCCATAAAAAAAGAATCATAAGTGGTGTAAAAATAAAATTTGCCAGCGGGCTCATTAATGATATCGGAATACCCCATATTATTAATATGGGTAGTGACATTAAGGAGATAACGAATTGTAATTCTAAAAAAGAGAGTAGGTAATTTTGAATGATTTGTTTAAGACGCTGTAGGTATGACATAAAAATTTTTATCGCGTAATGGAGTGAAATTCAATAAAGAGATTTTTCCAAAAAATTTTAGTACTTCCTGGCAAGGGTAATTGATTAAGTTGTTTTTTGAAAATAAGAAGTAATTTTAAGTAAGTATCTAATTTATTTGAGTCATACTCTTTTGTTAGTAATAATTCTTTAAGTTGATAATGGAAATAACTAAATAATTGATCAATTATATCTTTAGAATTTTTAGTATCGATTTCGAACTTATCTATAATTTTTAAAAAGTATAAAGGATTGTCTAATTTCTTATTAATAAAAATATCTATAATCTCTTGATATTGTGAAATATTATGATCGGAATTAAATTCCTGTTTAAGGCATCGTGATATAATAGTTGGAAGTATAGATTCTGTTCTTGTTGCTAAAAATATGAAATGATAACCAGTATTTGGTTCTTCGATAGTTTTTAATAATCTATTACTACAAGCTAAAGAGAGTTCTTCTGCTTTGCAAAAAATAAAAAATTTGTGTTGTTTTGTATCGAGCTTGAATCGTACTTGTTCTAAGATTGTATCGATATCATCAAGATTATAAGAATCTTGCGGATTAATCCAAACGGTTTGATGAAACTGTTCATTGCTAATTTGTTGGCATATTGTGCATTTAGCACAAGCCTGATTTTTACAAAAAATTTCTTGTAGTATTGTTGTTAGTTTTTGCTTGAGGATATTAGAATCACCTATCCATAAGTGTGCTGGATGATGAAGTAGAATATTATTTTTTTGCATAAAATTTTTCTTGATAATGCTGAATTATTCTTTTAAAGATTGTCTGACTATAAAAAGTAGAATGTTTTTTTTTAACCCTTAAGCTACCAATTGTCTTAATTGTATATAAAATATTATGGATATTTGATTGGCTTTGATTTTTTATGAATGAAAAGCTTAATAATATAGTTAGGGATATGATTATTAATTGTCTTTTTATTTGCATGTTTTTTGATAAAATTAGTAGTATTAGTTAATGAAAACATTTTATCATAAATAAAATATTCTAATATCTTTTTTGTTTAGGAAGGCTTGATGTTATTTTTATTAGTGTTGATTTTTATACAAAGTGGCATTGCTTTTTCAGCAAGTGACGATAGTTCAAATATCCCTAATAAGAGATCGACAAGGGATGATGCCAACATTTCCGTATTAAAAGCGATAGAAGCCTATATTTATAACATAGATTTAGCCTCTCAATTACAGAGAATTGAAGGAAATCAAGAGAAATTTACCCAGATGAGGGGATTTGATAATCCAAAAAAATATACTTCTGATGGTGCTACAAAAGCAACATCTGCTATGCCTTCTTTGGGAAGAGCGATAAATCGCGAAGCTGTAGCAGCATTTTTTAAAAAGAAGCAGAGTTGGGTTCGCGATAAGATGCCTCAGGCAATGATTTATTTTAATGAGCAAATTTTAGCAATGTTAGGTTCTCGGTTGGGTGCTATTTTGATTTCACCAGAAGAAAAACAATTGTTTGAAATATATTTATGGAAGGCGTTTTTGGCTTTTTATGAATGCGTCTCTAAGGAGTTATACCCTGAAGTATTGCGTTCTTTAGAATCTGGTCGTAATAACGGTAATATTCCTTGTAATGTTAAGATGGAAGAATCTTCGACATATAATGATTGTATTAAAATTACGCTATATGAATGCTTTACTCGTGGATTATTAGATTTCGAGAAAGATCGTGAGATCGTAAGGCTAACTTCACAGAGTAAGAATTTATTGCAAGACGGAATAAAATATCATATGCAAGAGTATGTTAAGAAAGTGACATTGAATTATCATGGTAAATACAGGATGAGTTCTCCAGATGATGAAAAATTATCATTATTAGTTGACCAATATTATAGATCCGGCCATAGAAATTATTTGAATGATGAAAGTTCTGAAAAGAAATTATATACAAGGGATGTTTTACGTCGTATAACTTATGATATAAATGATATTTGTACTAGGATATCATCAAAAAAAGAATCAAGTGAATTGCATAATGAAGATAGAGAAAAACTTACTATTGTTTATTACATATATTTATATGAATCTTTTTTAGAAAAAATTTATAAAAATTTTAAAAAATTTAATCAAGAGAATTCTGCTAATATATCTGAAGATCAGTTTTTATTAGCAATTTCGACTGGATTTAATTGTTACATTCATAATATTTTTTATATTAATTTAGGGGAACGGGTTAATTTCTCTAAAGATTTTCAAGATTTTTTAATTTGCCAAGTAGAACAATGGATAAATACTCTTATTGAAAAAACAAGATCTAATACGAAAAATAAGATGGTTCCTAAATTTACTATATGTATTGAATCCGATGAAATGAATCAGACTGTTTTTAATGATGCGCAAACTCTATTAGATACAGCAAAATCTTCATTACAACAATCTCAGCCACTACAGCAATCTCAACAGGCAAAAGTAGTCCAATTAAAGATTAATGAACTTTTGGCTAATATTTCTAATGCAAGACAGAAAGAGGATCAAAGAAATTTGGCTGAACAGTCTCAAGAGCATGATCAACAAATAGAAGATAAGAGGCTTAAATTAGAAAAAGCAAGGCTAAAAAAGGAGGAAAGGTGTGAGCAGGAAAGGCTTGCACTAGAGGCAAAAGCGCAAGCAGATGCTGATAAAAAAAGACAAAAAGTTGAAAAAGATAGACTTCGAGCTGCAGCACTTCATGTAATTCGTGCAAATGGGGATAATCAATTAGACATTTTGCGTCAAAAAGGCAAAGAGCTGGAAGATCTTAAAAAAGAAATTGCAAAATTAAAAACTGAGTATCAGTTTGGTGTGCAGGATTGTGCACAAACAGAGTATCAGAAAGCCGTTATAGAAGCTTTATCTAATGTTCAAAAAAAGATACAAGAGGCTGAATCTAAAATAGATCAACAAGAAAAAGAATTAAAAAAATTTAAAAAACCTAAGGATGCGTTAGCTAATGGTAAAATCGTTGTTGCATCTGTAGAAGGTGATATTCAGCAGATAAGAGAGGTATTTGAAAAATTTAAAAAAGAAAGCCTTGAGGTAGTTATTTATTGTACATGTTTAAATGAAAATCCTGCTATTCTTGGTCCTCAAAAGAGCTGTCCTTATTGCCAAATGCACGAGAATCCCAATTATGATGCTTTAAAGAATTATGAACTTGATTGTATTAAATATAGGGGAATTAATCATTTAGCCGCGCCATTTATTCCAAAATTATGTTGTTTGTACTAGATTTTATCAATATTGGGTTAATAATTTTTTATAGTATAAAGAAATAAAAACTCTTGATTTTTGTTGTTTGAGTAATGTATCTTTGTTATAAACATATAGTAAAAATGGAGGTATATTATGAGTGACTGGAGACAAAGTGGCATGAGACCGCTTATTGATCGCAAAAAAGGATGTCGTTATTGTCCTACTTCAAGTGTCACAAAGAAGATACGAGATACTATTTCTAGAGTAAAACAACATTTTCAAGAAATGTGGTCAGGACGCAAAAAAGATTAATCAAATAGGCTAATAGATTGAAAAAATCCTTCTTAATTTGGTAGCATGCTTGGTAAAAGTGGGTTCTAAATTAAGGGGGATTTCTTATGAAAATTGATTTATCAATACTGACTAAATCTATTTATGGAATTATTTTTTTAGGTATATGTTTATGGGGTTCTATTAGTACTCCAAATATATTGGGAGTAAAAGCTTTAGAAGTTCCTTTGGCACATAAGCTTTTATTATCTTTTATAGAAAATGATACGCCTGGTTGTGAATTTCAAACATTTTATGCTTCTCAGGGTTCAAGTTCATTTGTATTCCCTCAAAGTACTTTTTATTTTAAGAGTGAAGCGCTCGATTTGAGTACCGGAGATACATTAGTTATTAAATGCAGTAAGGGCTCATTTTTTCCGGTATTTATAAAATATTGCGGCATCGCAAGTGGTAATGCACCAGAGAATTTTGAAGGGCCATATTATATAACAATGTGGCTATCTAACCCTCAAGTTCCAGAAACGTCTAAGGTTCATGTGCGATATGTAAGAAAAAAAGGTGTTAATGGAAAAATCGGTATTAAAATAGGTAGTAAGGGAGATTATCGCTTTGTTGCTGATCAAAATATACAGTTTTTATCGTAGAAGCTTTGGTAATTTTTTTAAAATTACTAGTTGTTTTGTTGTGTAATTTAGTTTTTAATTCTTTGCAATATTCAAAAGGTTATCATAAAATAATGCTAATTTTTGAAATTAAATAAGGGCATACAAGAGAGATATTTTTGTAGGTGTTTTTTAAAATAAGGGTGTAGCTATGAAAAAGATTTTAAGTGTTTTGGTTGTGATGGTTGGTAGGGTTTTGGCACATGATGAATGTCAAGAATCATTGTCTGCAGTAAGCTGGAAAGATTCTGTAGTGCAATACTGGAATAATTTATCGTATGCTCATAAAATGATCGCTTATGGAATATTTATTTTAGCTTTACTTATGATTATATATCGCTTGGTTGTCTGTAAAGCTGGCAGCTGTGGATGTGGTTGCGGTGGTCGTTGTCAATGTCATAAGTAAAATATAAAGAACCCCGGTTTTTTGCCGGGGTTCTTTACTTCATTAACTCTAAATTTGATTTCAAGAAGTCAAAACAGATTTTACTCCAACTTTCCATATTTTCATATAATTGAGCACATTCATTCATATTTAAAAGCATGCCATTTTTATGTTCATTTTTAATAGATATTTCTGCCAAATCTCCATTAATAAGCCAAACAATTCCTAAATGAACTTTGCCAACATCAGAACTGTCATCATTTAAAAATCCAATCTTTTTGTGTGATAATGTACCTCTATAATTCACTTCTTCGTAAAATTCTCTAAGGGCCCAGTTAAAAATATCCTTTTCTTTGATGTCATTTTCTTGAATGTGTCCTCCGATTCCAAGACTAAGTTTATTTGCAAGACGTTGTTCTGAAGCATTAGATCTTCTTTGCATGACAAAAAGTTTTTTGTCAAAAGAGAATATTAGATAAGGAATGATTTGTTTGTATGCAAAATTTGTTTCAGCATGTGGGCGGGGCATAAAGGATATATTGTTTTGAATAGATTGAAGGATTGTATCAAAATCGAATGAATTAATTCCTTGCCATGGTTTGACATGAGAAAATAATGATTTTGTTGATACCACTAATATTTCTTCATTGATATGCTGGATATACGGAGATTGATTTTTCTGAATCTGCATATAATCATTACTTTCAGGTAAAAACGTTTGGTATATTACTGCTCTTTTTTCCCATCGTTTTTTTGATAACCTTACATTAAAGAAATACATAAAAAAAATCAATCTTTTTTACAGTGAGTTTAATCTCATGTATACTGCAAAAGTATCAGAAAATGTTTCTCCTTAAGCAAAAAGGTCATTTTAGATGTCATATAATTTTCATGAAGTTGAAAAAAAATGGCAACAGTATTGGGAAAAAAATCCTTACGGTGTAGCCAAAGCGACTTATTCTGGAAAAAAATATTATTGTTTAGATATGTTTCCCTATCCATCGGGAGCTGGGTTGCATGTTGGACATTGGCGTGGGTATGTTTTATCTGATATTTATGCACGCAGTAAGGTCTTGCAGGGATATAATGTATTGCACCCTATGGGTTGGGATGCCTTTGGTCTTCCAGCTGAAAATGCAGCTATTAAAGAAGGCAAGCATCCACTTTCTGTGACACAGAGAAATATTGCGATCTTTAAAAGACAGCTTAGAAAAATTGGTGCCATTTATGATTGGACCAAAGAGCTTGATACAACTGATCCAAATTATTATAAATGGACGCAATGGATCTTTTTACAAATGTTTAAGCGTGGCCTTGCATATGAAGCTATGATGCCTATTAATTGGTGCCCATCTTGTTTGACTGGTCTTGCAAATGAAGAGGTTGTAAATGGTGGTTGTGAACGCTGTGCTGCAACCGTTGAACCACGTCAAGTTCGTCAATGGGTTTTAAAAATTACAGAATATGCAGAAAAACTTTTACAGGGGCTTGAAAAACTTGATTGGCCTGAAAAAGTTAAGTTAATGCAAGCTAATTGGATTGGTAAAAGTTCTGGATTAATATTTACATCTCCTGTAAAAGATTCTGATTTGAAAATACAAACATTTTCAGCTCATTTTGAAGCATGTTATGCAGATACATTTGTGGTAATTGCACCGGATCATCCATTATTATCTAGATTGCTTGAAGGTGTTTCTAACAGATCAGAAATTGAAGCGTTTTGTAAAAATTTAACTACTAAGCGTCTTGAAAAAAATTATGATGAAAAAAACATAGAGGGTATTTTTACAGGGCGTTATATTATCGATCCGCTGGGTAATGGAAATCTTCCTATTTGGATTGCAAGTTTCGCGTTAGCAGATTATGGTACAGGAATAGTGAAATGTTCTGCACATGATCCACGTGATTTTGAATTTGCAAAAAAATATAATATCCCTCTTAAGGTTGGCATTCTTCCAGAGGATAAAGAACTTGCTGAGCGTGTAAAAAATTTTGAAATCTGTTTTTCTGATATGCAAAATGGCATATTGCTTGAACCCGCACCATTCGAAGGAAAAAAAGGTAGTGATGTTCGTCAAGACCTTATTAAGTATTTAGTTGAGAAAAAATTAGCAGAAAAAAAGATAAGTTATCGATTGCGTGATTGGATATTTTCTCGTCAACGCTATTGGGGCGAACCGATTCCATTAATCCATTGTGCTCAATGTGGTATTGTGCCAGTTCCAGAGTCACAACTTCCTGTAACGCTTCCCGATGTTGAAAAATATGAGCCAACGGGAACAGGAGAATCTCCTTTGGCCGCGATAGATAGTTGGGTTAATACAACTTGTCCAAAGTGTAAAGGTGCAGCAAGGCGTGAAACAAATACTATGCCACAATGGGCAGGATCTTGTTGGTATTTCTTGAGATATCCCAATCCAGATCTTACAACAGAAGCTTTTTGCCAGTCAGACTTGAACTATTGGCTTCCGGTAGATTTATATGTTGGCGGAGTTGAACATGCAATTTTACATCTTTTGTATTCACGTTTTTATGTGAAAGTTTTACATGACGCAGGATTTTTACCTTTTGATGAACCCTTTACGCAACTATTCAATCAAGGAATGGTTTGTAAGTTATCTGAAAAAACTGGGTTGATTGAAAAAATGTCAAAATCAAAGGGCAATGTTGTTAATCCTGATGAAATTGTACAGGTTTATGGGTCAGATGTGCTACGTATGTATATGCTTTTTATGGGACCACCAGAACTTGATTGTCAGTGGCAGGATGATGGTATCGAAGGAATAAAGCGTTTTACTAACCGATTTATTACCTATCTTGAACAAGCAGAAACGGTTTTGTTAGCTGATAAAAAAGAGGAGTTAGTGGTTACTCGATCAATACATAAATTGATTAAAGAGGTTCAAGATCGGATAGCTCATTTTAAGCCGAATACAGCAATTGCCGCCTTTATGGAATGGACTAATCAAGCAATGAAGGAAAAAATGCAATTGAGCAGGAATTCAATGGAAAAGGTGTTAACCTTATTTTCTATTTTTGCTCCATATGCAGCATCAGAGCTTCTTGAAAAACTTTTAAATTTAAGACTTGAGCAGTGTGTTTGGCCAACATATGATGCAGTATTGGTTCAAGAAACTGATTCAAATTATTCTATTATGGTTAACGGAAAGCTGCGGGCATCATTAACTGTGCAAAAGGGATTGATAAAGGATGATGTAATTGGACAAGCACGAATTCTTATTGCAAAATGGCTTGATCAAAAAATGATTATCAAAATTATTTTTGTGCAAGATAGAACTGTGAATTTTGTAATTAAAGAGTGAGCTATAAAAAAATATATAAATAGTAAAAGAGGCAGGCAATAATCCTGCTTCTTTATTTTAGGGTGTTATTAATATGAATAAAATAAGCTTGGTGGTAGCTTTGTTAGCATTTCAAGTATGTATCTCTTCTGAGAATAAATTATTTAGCAGATGTTCTAAACTAATAGATGAGCATGCAGATCTTTTGAGCAAAGCTTTTAATTTAGGAGAAGATAATCTTGATAAAAAATTTAAGCATGATGTCAGGGATGAGTTACTGTTTTGCGCGATAAAAATTGAAGCTTTAGCTAAAGGCTTAACAGAAAGAGCTATTTTTTTGCGCACAATGTTAACTCAGCGACAAGATGAGCGGGTAATGGAAGGGTTAAAGGCGTCTGTTATAAACTTGGAAAGAGATTTTGAAAGATTAGGTGTTATGTATGATAATTTTCAAAAAATTTTCAATGAATCTCTGTAAAATTAATAATCGTATGAATTGAGTGTTTAGGGAGACATTAAAGATGATTTTTTTATTTATTGTAACGTTTTTATTTTCATTGATCTTCATTAGTGCAAGATGGAATTTTGATAAATTTTTATCAGGCATCAGGTCGATATAATGTTATTACCTTCACTGAAGATATAGATAATTTTAGAAGTAACAGAGCTAGGGAATTAAGATTATTTCTTTTAGAAAGACAAGCTGTTTCTGCTTGTTTAGTAAAAGAAGGTTCCTTTTTACTAAGTATTGATAAGCCAAAAGAAGTTTCGTTATTAGCGGCTTTAGAATATTACGATGATCTTATTCAGCGCAGAAAAGAAGAAGAAAAGCTATCTTTTGTAGAGTTTTTAAGATTATATGCTGGTAAAGGAGATAGATTGTCGGCAGATATACAAGAAACTAAGGCGCGGGTTTCTTGATTAAATATTTCAGTAAGGAATTTGAAGTTTTTGATGGTATTGCTTGTTTATTTTAAAAAAACATTAATGCAATAGGTTTAATTTTAATTTTTTTATAAAAGGTTTTATGATGATAAAAAATCTATATGGAATAATTATAGGTAGTTTTTTTGTGTTACCTTGTTTAGGTGCTGCTGATCATAAATTACAAAATGTTAATAATGAAAAAAAATTATCAGCAGGTAGATTGTCCAGCATGAAAGCAGATCAAAAGGTTACAGAAATTGGGCGAAATTTATTTGCAGAAAGAGATCTTGGGGTGTCTTGTTTTACCGAAAGCAATAGGGTTTGCTTAAGGCATTCTTCTAAAAAATGAGATAATTATGAAAAAGCAGATATTTGTAATGGGTGGCGGTGGGTTTACCAGAGACCAGGATTTAAAATTAGAAAAATATTTATTATCGCTTTGTGATGTCTTAAATCCTAAAATTGCATTTTTACCGCAAGCAAGTAATGAATCTCGTGATTATATTGTTAAATTTTATCAATCCTTTTTATCTCTTGGAGCAGAACCTTCATGGATATCACTTTTTGGCCGAGTTGAGCCATATTGGAAAGAGCATTTACTCAATCAAGATATTATTTATGTTGGAGGAGGTAATACTCGTAGTATGCTTGCGCTTTGGCGTGAATGGGGAGTTGATGAAGTCTTACGTGAAGCTTATAATCGAGGAATAATTTTAGCGGGGCTTAGTGCGGGAATGATCTGTTGGTTTAAGCAAGGAATTACCGATTCTGTTTGGCCTCTTGGGGTTGTTGAGGGTCTTAATTTTATTAATGCTTCGGCTTGTCCTCATTTTGATACCGAAACTGAGCGTCAAAATTTTTATATTAATTCTGTGGCGCAGAAACAGGTGGTTGCTGGTTATGCATTATATGATGATGTAGCAGCACTATTTGTAGATGGGAAGTTTTCAAAGGCTGTAAAAACTAAAATAGGGAAAAAGGCAAAATTTATTGATGTAGATGGGGTTAAGACATTAGAAACAGAATTCTTATAAAATAAAGATTCTGAGATGTTGCAACATGCAATAGCTGAGTAAAGTGAGCAGCGCAAAATAGTTAAAAAGGCTATAAGAAATTTCGTACGATACTACGGCTTGTGATGTATAGTAGTATAGTTTATTAGTTTATAGCAGTTTGTTTTGATAATTTGTTGCTTGGATTGTGGGTATTGTTGTGATCTACCTAGAGAGTTTTCTTTTGTAATGAAAGAAATTTTTTATCTTTTTGATTACAGTATTGCTATTGAGGTTGTATTTTGGCAAAAAAATGAAGTGAAAGTAGATATACCATGACGCACAATATTATAATTGAAGAGCGATAAAGAATCAGAAGAATGTAGGGCATATACATTTTAGGGGTGCTGATATCATTTTTAACATAGGTGTCATTCTGTTTGTAATATTTTAGGAGTAAAACTCAGACCCTTTATGGAGTAATTTTTTTATAAAATTCTTCACAGAGAATAGAACTTCTTGCTGCGGTATTTATCTTTGTGGTCAATTTTGATTTGAAAGTAAAAGGGTAAGTCTTTTGTAACCGAAGCAATTATTAAAGGAGAAGGTATGAGAATTATTAAGATTATGGGATTTTTTATTTTTTCAGAAATGTTGCTACAGGCGTCAGATGCTTCAAATGTTGATGCTTCTATATCTAAATCTGGCAGAGTTTCTCCGAATGGGTTTTTTGCTGCATGTACAGTAGGTAAATATTTATTAGAATATGAGCAAAAAGCAAAAGAACTAGAAGGGCGGCTTAATAGAAGGGTTCAAGCTATTCCCTTGGTAGCAGAATTAGAAAAAGAAGTAACTGATAAATCAGGTGAATTGGGTGAAAGAAGACCGATTGCTTTTGGTCTGGATACTTATGATCATCAAGATTTGGATGATTTTAAATCTTTATGCAGAAAGGTATCTTCCTTGTCGCGTTCTGTTAATGCCTTGAGAGAAGATGATCCTACTTCGACAGAATTGGTTAAGGTTGGATCAATTTTTGAACATTTAAGACGTATGCAAAAAAAATTTAATTTGGTAATTCCAGAAGATGAAAAATCACCGATGTTTTTATTCGATTTAGATAGCGATAATGGTGGAAAAGTATTACATGAAAATGGTGTAGTGCGGGAATTAGAAAAACTTCTTGAAGAAAGAGTATCTATGTCTGAAAGTCAGTTAGATGGTAGTATGTCTTTAAAAAATTCAAGGAATTTAAACAAGGGTTCTTTAAGGCTGACAATACCGGATGCACTTAATTTTAAAACAAGGGGCTCTCAATCAGTATCTTTTGAAAATGATGCTAGAGAAATAGGGGATATGGTGTCAAGGCTTTTGGTGGATGCTGAATACGTAAGTAGTGGTGAAAGTTCTGATGGCGAGTTTAACGACTTGTAGGGTATTTCTTGAATAACATAAGATTTTTATTGATTTTATCTTAATGTTTTACTTTATAATTGCTATATTTAAATAGATGGGGGTTAATTTGTTATTTGGGATAGTTAAATAATTGAATATTAGCTTTTATGTTAAATATTTTTGATGAAAGATGATGCTATGTATAAAGGATTTATAGTTCTCTTTGTGTTTGGCTTTAGCGTTATTACCTATTGTTCTCAGCGATCTGATGAATCTGATGAATCTTATGGATTTTATGGATCTGTTGAATCTGATGGATCTTATGGATCAGATGAATTTGATGGATCTGATGGATCTTTTTCACAGGATGAATTGAGTTTGCAAAGAGCTAAAAATCATAAGCGTTGTTATGGTTTGCCGACTCCAAATAACTTTAATGTATTACAAACAGATACGCCTAATCAGGAGGTATTGGGTGGATCTTCTTTTTCGGGTTGGTTGGATAAGGTTGCTGAACCTGAAAGTAGATTGGTTACGGTAGAAGATTCTGAGAATTTTACTCGCCATCAAATAGCGGGAGAATGTAGGAAGTCTTTTAAAGAAATTAGTAAGGAATTCGTTTTTGAAGGAGTGCAAATTCGGAAAGAAGAGAAAAAAAGAAACTCAAGCACAGCTGCTCAAGGATTAAGCCTTAATGCAAGTAATAGGCATGTTATAGGAAGTAGTTTAAATGATTCCGATGAATCTAAGCGGTAATCGATACTATTGGTAATGATAAAGTAGGAGAATATGAGTTTATTTAAGCTACGTTTACCTTTCAAGCCTGCCGGAGATCAAGAAGCTGCAATTAAAAAATTACAACATCATGAGGGTGAAAAATCTACGCTTCTTGGTGTAACGGGTTCTGGAAAAACTTTTACAATCGCCAATGTGATTGCAGCTCAAAATAAACCAGTTGTTGTTCTTTCACCCAATAAGACCTTGGCTGCGCAATTATACGAAGAATTTAGTCTTTTTTTTCCTGAAAATAAAGTTTGTTACTTTGTAAGTTATTATGATTATTATCAGCCAGAATCTTATTTGCCGGCTCAGGATATGTATATTCCCAAGGAAACAAAGATTAACCCAGAGATAGAGCGTTTAAGGCTTGAGGCTGTTGCAAATCTCATGCAAAGACGAGATGTGATCATCGTAGCATCTGTTTCCTGTATTTATTCATTGGGAAATCCCATTGAATGGAAAGAGCAATCATTCGCATTACAAGTTAATCAAAAAATATCAAGAAAGGATCTTTTACATAAGCTTGTTTTTATGCAGTATGAGCGTAATGATATTGATAAAAAAAGTGGAACATTTAGTGTATTTGGTAATGTTATTGAAATTTGTGTTCCATATGAAAAACATAAAAAGCTTCGCATAGAACTTTTTGGTGATGAAATTGAGACGATTTCATGGATTGAAAAAGTTACGAATAATGTTCTGGAACTGTTGATAGAAACAGTGATATTTCCTGCCAAAAACTTTGTAACATCAGTTGATGTCAAAAATAAAGCAGTTGCAGAGATAAAAAAAGAATTGGCAGATTATGCTCCAATGATTGAAAATCAAGTTTATCGTCAACGCCTTGAGCGCAGGGTGGCTCATGATGTAGAAATGATTGAAGAAACTGGTTTTTGTACGGGTATTGAAAATTATTCACGTTACTTTGATGGACGCTTGCCCGGTCAAGCTCCTTATTGTTTATTTGATTTTTTTGCAAAGGATGATTTTTTATTAATTATAGATGAGTCTCATATAGCTATTCCACAACTTGGTGGAATGTATCATGGTGATCGCGTTAGAAAACAGGTATTAATTGATTTTGGTTTTCGTTTGCCATCAGCTCGCGATAATAGACCATTGAAGTTTGAAGAAACAGAAAAGTTTTTTAAAAATGTTATTTTTGTATCAGCAACACCAGGAAAATATGAGCTTGAAAATAGTGATCAGATCGTTGAGCAAATTATTCGTCCTACTGGTCTTTTGGACCCAGAGATCGTAATGCATTCTAGAGCCGATCAAGTACCAGATCTTTTAAAGATGATTAAGCAAACTACTAAAAATGGATTTCGTAGCCTGGTGACTGTATTAACTAAGAAAATGGCCGAAGAGCTTGCTCAGTATCTTGAGGAGCATGGTATTAAGGTCTGTTATCTTCATAGTGATCTTAAAACTCCTCAGCGTACTGAAATTTTGCAAAAATTGCGCTTAGGTATTTTTGATTGTATTGTTGGAGTTAATCTACTCAGGGAGGGTATAGATTTACCTGAAGTAGCTTTTGTTGGGATTATGGATGCTGACATTGAAGGTTTTTTGCGTGATAAAAAATCTTTGATTCAAATTATTGGTCGTGCAGCACGTAATACAGAAAGTATTGTGAAGTTGTATGCAGATAAAATTACAGATTCAATACAATATGCTCTTGATCAGACAACTCGCCGTCGTTCTATTCAGCAGGCTTATAATAAAGAGCATAATATTACGCCAAAGACTGTAGTCAGAGAAGTTGTACAATCTATTTCAAAAGCAGCCCTTGATCTGACAAGATCAGATAAAATTATAAAAAAGAGTAATAAGAAGGAAGTCTCTTATTTATATCAAGAAGAGTTACAAGCAAAAATTCTTGAAATTGAGTCTGCTATGCATAAGGCTGCTCAAGATTTAGATTTTGAAAGAGCAATTCAGCTTAGAGATCAGTTGTTACGCCTTAAGGGGATTGATTAAAATATCTTATGTTTATTATTTTTTTACTTATTTAGTAACAGTTTATTTCATTTGTTTTGACTCCGAGTGTATACTAATCTGGACTTAAATATAGAGTTGAAAAATAAATTGAAAGAGATATTGTGAGAAAAATAGTAATAGTTTTATCGATATTTATTATTGCCTTATCTGGTTGCAAAAGAAAATGTATTGAACAAGAAAGAATGTGTTCTCGTATTGATATGGAAAAGATTATAGATCTTATTCCTAAGAATTCAGAAGCAATACAGAGCTTAGTGCAAGATACTATAACGAATTTTAAGAATGTTTTATCAGAAATTGATGTTGTTTGTCCTTATGATAGAACCTATTTAAATACAGTGCTTGCTTATGAGAAAGCATATTTTTTATTTTATATGCGATTACAAATTCTTAAGCTTTTATCATCTCTTTCTGATGATATTCAAATACAACTTGCGGCAAACTTGGGTCGTCAAGAGTTAGAAGAGTTCAAAAATGAGCATTTAGTAAGAAATAAGCATTTACATACAGCTTTTTCTCAGTATTTAGAATTAGGCCATGATCCTTATCATCCAACTAAGCCAGTTCAGAATTTTTTAAAAAATGCTATAAAAAAGGGAATATTGCAGGGGATTGATCTGGATTTAAATAAGCGGGTAAATCTTATTAATTTGACATTGGAGATGAATAAATTATCTGGACAATACAATGGTAATATTTTGCACGACATTCGTCATATTGTTGTTGAAAAAGATGATTTACAGGGGTTAGATGATTCTATAATTCAAAATCTTCATGCTGATGGGAAAGGTAGTTATATTTTACCCTCAGATAATAATATTTTTAATGAAGTTATGCAAAATTGTTCTATAGAATCAACAAGAAAAAATTATTTTATGATGTTCGGACAAATAGCTTATCCTCAAAACGACTTTATTTTGAATAAAATTATTGAAAATAGAAAAGAATATGCAAATGTTTTGGGATATGAAAATTTTGCTCAATACCAAACACAAGATTTAGTATTTAAAAATGTTAAAAAAATTGAAAACTTTTTATGGTCTTTGGTTAAAGAGTTTCAAGTAAAGAATAAAAAAGAGTATCAAAAAATGTTTAGACATCTTCCTGCTGGTGTATCTTTATCATTTGATGGTAAATTAAAGCCTTGGGATGATGAATATGTTAAAGCATCGTATCGTAAAAAGTTTTTTAATTCTAACGAGTTAGAGGTTTCTCAGTATTTTCCACTTAGCTTTGTATTGCCACAACTTTTAAGACAATTAGAAAAGTTTTTCTTTATTAAATTTGAAGCAGAAGAATCTACGGTACTTTGGGCAGATAAATTAATTTCATATCGTGTAAGATCCATGAAGAATCAGGCAATTTTAGGATATATTTTCTTTGATTTATATGCACGAGAAGGTAAAAAAGTTAATGGATCACGTACATTTATGATGATTCCTGCTGTCAGAGATGACTGTAGCATCGCTTGTGCGGGAGCAACTGTTGTTGCTGTTCAATTTAAATCGGAATTGGATAACTCTGAAGTGTTGTTAAAATTTAAAGATATTATTACATTGACTCATGAAATTGGTCAGTCTTTGCAAAATTTATTTGGAGCTACCAGGTTTACCGTATTTTCAGGAGCATCTCA
The DNA here is from genome assembly GCA_016183005.1 of Candidatus Babelota bacterium. Taxonomy (GTDB): domain Bacteria; phylum Babelota; class Babeliae; order Babelales; family Chromulinivoraceae; genus JACPFN01. The sequence goes on from JACPFN010000002.1 coordinate 119,456, forward strand.
ACAGCAAGATTTTGTTCAGGTTCCCGCTATGGTGCTGGAATACTTTTTAGAAGAGCCAGATATAATTATGTCACTGAGCCATCATTATAAAACAGGGAAAACCCTTACTCGCGAACAAATAGATAAATTGGTTGCTGGATATAAATTTGGTCGAGCAGGTAGAATGCTTAAGCTTATTTATTTATCATTGCTTTCTTTAGAGTTTTTTAAAAATAGAACTAAAAAGGTTGCTACTCAAAGAATAACTGAATTCTTGTATAAAAAAATATTTCAATATGTTGAATATGACCCTTCATTTCATATAGAAGCAAATTTTCCAGATCTTGTTGGTGACATAGGTTCTATTTATTATGTTTATCCGGTCTCTAGAATAATTGCGGCAGATATATTTTCTTATATTAAGCAGCATGGTTTATTGAATCATGAAACAGGTGAAAAATATATCACGGATATTTTAAGTTTTGGAGCTTCAGCTAAACCGCAATATATGATTAAAAGATTTTTGGGGCATAATTTTTCTGCTCAGCCTTATTTTTCAATGTTGTAGAATATAGGTTATTTAGGTAATGGTACAGTATGCATTTGTTATAAAAAATTTTAGCCCTTTAGATTTTAAAGTTAAGATTTTGCATAGTACTTATGGTAAGATTACGTGTGCATATCCAAAGGATAGTCAAGCAAAGCTTTTAACCATAGGTTCGTTGATTGTTTGCAATATTGAATTAATTGGTCGTAGATATAGTTTTTCATATTTAGATATTATATATTCACCTATGACGCAAGATCTTGAAAAATTAGAATTTTTTCATCAAATTATGCTTATATGTTTACGTTTATTGCCCGACAATGTGCAAGTTGATGATATATTTATTTTTTTAATGGATGTATATAAAAATAATATTATCTTGACGCTCTATAATAAAAAATCAATTTTATTGAGATTGTTTTTTTTATCTGAAATATTTGAACAAGATGTGCAGATATATAAATTAGCAATGCAAGATCCTTTTATTGAAGGATTATCCGATTCTAGGCTAATTGACAAATATCTTGATATTGGATTTCATATTTTATATCAACAAAAAAATTTAGAAAATTGAGCTTGAAGCAATAAATTCTCTTTGTTAGTTTGAATATATTCTTGTATGATGATATGTGTTTTTTCATTGAGGTTATTTAGGTGAAAATATTTTTATATGCTTTGTTATTTATAAATTCGATAGTGTCATTTGCTAGTGTTGAACTTGGTACAAAATTAAAAAACGAATTAACTACACCCAAGGTTCGCATTGTTTTAGGTCTTGATAGTGAGGCTCGTCATAAATATTTAGATAATTTAAAATCAGAGCTTAGTAGTTTACAGACAGAGTGGGGAACATTTGTTGAAAATACTAATCAAAAGAGTGCTGAGATAAAAAATGAAATTGAGCGTTTATCTAATTCTTCTCAGAAAAGTTCAAGTAATTTAGTTAGAAGAATTAGCATACTTCATAAGTTAGATGCTGTTGTTATTCAAATTAAAGAGACTAAATTAAAGATTTTAGAAATCTTACAACAACATATAGAGTTTTTATCAAAAAATATATTTGAAACATCTCATGTATTATCACAAATAGAAGAAAAATCATTATATGGTTTTTCTGATCTGCAAATTGTCACTAAGAAATTTTTCGTATATGAAGATCAGGTTCGGCAAATACTTATAAAAAAAGAAGAATTATTTAAAGATATCTCTCGTCAGGAGCATTTGATCGCAACAAAGGAAAAGGATTTTAGTACTATAGAGCAAGTTATAGAAGATAGAAAAAGGCAGTCAGAGATTAATAAAGATGATATATCTCTTTTGGATACGGAGCGTGATTTTATCATAAAAGAGCGCGAATATGCCTCATTAAAGCTTAATTTATTTCAAAAACAGTTAGATTTTTTAAATTCAAAAGAATCTATTTTTCAAGAACGTGTTACTGATATTTCTGAACAATTGAAAGTTGTGCGAAGCCGTTTATTTATTGATGAAAATGAATTAGATGGTTATGAGCATAAGGTGACAGAATCTAAAAAAATAATGGATAGTAAAATATCTGAATTACAGAATATCAAGAATGAAATTATTTTAAAAAAGGTTGAGACTCAGGATGAGTTGGATCGTTTACGAAATCGTTTTAAGATAACTGTAAACAATATGCGAAAATTTATTGAATTAAATCAGGATATTAGCACTATCTCAGAGCGATTTGCTCTTTATAGTGTTGCAAATGCATTTGTTTCGTTATCAACATTTGATCGAATGATTCATAAAATAAAACTTCAAGTGAATGTACTTGAAGATCAATATGTTCAATCACAAGTTGCTTTGAAGGAAGTCAAGCTTTTGTATGGCATTATTCATGGACAAACAAAAGATAGTCAAACTTTTCAAAAAGAGCGAATCGAATATAAGCAGGCATATCAGACTACGCTTGAAAGTATAAAAAAAAATAAAGAGATGGAAGTATCTGTACATGCACATCTTAAAGAATATCAAAAGTATATTGAGTATCTTAAGCAACAGCATGAAACAATGAACTCTTCTGTTCTATCTTTATCCACTTCGCAGCAAAAAAAATTAACAGATTCTTCGACTATGCTTTTGAATATTATTCAAGAGCTTGAAAAACAGTATGAGCTTTTATTCCAAATGAGTGAATTTTATGAACAGATAATGCAATCTCAAGAAGAAACTTTGGAATCCATAAAAACCATCTTGCATGAATTTGATACAATAGGTGTATGGCATCGCTCTATAAGTGCTGTTACTTGGGATGGCGTTAAAAATATAATTCCTGATATAAAATTATTTTTCAAAAATTTATATATCATTTTAAGCACTTATGCTACACAATTTAACATCCAAAAATTAGCATATATAATAGCTGGATTCGGCTTTGGCGGCATGCTTATTACATTTTTAATGCTCTTTTTAATTTTCTTCTTATATTTATCGTTACAAGCTGTATTTCCAATGGTTTATAATCATCTAATCAGTGATGATTATGACGATACTGATCCTTTATATATATGGCGACATATTTTTGCGATCTTAATTGGATTTGGCGGAGAGCTATTTAAGCCTTTATATTTTTGGTTTTTGTGTTTATTGTATGAATTTTTATATAAACCATCTGTTCCATTTTTAATTCTATTTTATATATATTCGATTATTTTTTGGATTTATGCATCTCGTAAGTTGTTACAAATAATTTTAATGATAAATCGCAAATTTGATTATTTTTTATTGAGCAAAAGATTAATTGATAGATTTTCATTTGTTTTTTCATTTTTTTCTATTTCCACCATTATTATATTGGTGATGCGAAGAATGTTTATTGTGGTATTAGCTCAAGAGCCAACAGAGCTTCCTAATATTTTATTGCGTGTATACCATATTGTAATTTTTATATCGATTATCTTTTCTTTGGATAAAGATGAAATCGTTCAAGCATTGCCTAAAAAATCTACATTGGCAAAACGATTTACAGATATGCTTGAACGATATTATTATTTATTTTTATTAGGTATTTTTAGTCTACTTATTATGAGTGATCCTTATCTGGGTGGTTATGGATCACTTATGTGGCATATTTTTTGGAATCTATTTGTAACTATTGCAACCTGTGGATCATTATTTCTTTTATATACGATTGTTAAGCAATATTCAGCGGTGATGTTTTTTGATGAACAAGAGGGTACGGTTACAGGATTTATTGAGCGATTTGAACATGCCAAAACTTGGTATGCTATATATATCATATCAAGTGTATTACTATCAATGTTTATTGGTATTGTTGTTTGTTCCCATGTTTGGGGATATGGCATTACTTTAATGACTTTAAAAAGATTTGCGTTATTTGAATTATTTAAATTAGAATCTTTGAATGCAGCAGGTAAGATTATCCCAGAATCGTTTAAAGTATATAATCTTTTATATATTATTTTTATGTTTGTTTTAGGGGTTGTGATAGCTTATATTTTTAAGCGCTTTGTTCTTAAGCGTTTATTTGATATTCAATATGTTGACATTGGTATTCAAAATACCGTTATTATTATTTCTCGTTATGTAATTATTATTTCAATAGTAATGATGGCATGTATTCAATCAAAATTAGGCTCTCTGGTTACCTATATTTCATATGCAGCATTGGTTGTTTTCGGTTGGTCATTTAAGGATCTATTTACCGACTTTGTAGCATACTTTTTTATTTTAGTTCAAAGGCCAGTTAAGCTTGGAGATTATATCAAAATAGATAATGAAGCAATGGGGGTAGTCAGAAGAGTAGGGCCTCGAGCGGTTATATTACGAAGAAAGAATTCTGTAAATATTGTTGTACCTAATTCAACTATTTTAAAATCTGCATTATATAATTGGAACTATACGAGAAGTTATATAGGTATTGATGATATCTTGTTTTGTGTTCCATTTGGAACAGATATCCATTTAGTTAAAAAGATATGCTTTGAAGTTTTAGAGGAAGATGCAGATGTTTTAAAGGTTCCTCAGCCATTTGTTCGATTACAGGATTTTGATGATAAGGGTTATATATTTATGTTACGAGGGTTTGTTGCATCGGGAAATACTTTACGTCAATGGGATATAGCGAGTAACTTAAGATTTAATTTAGTAGATAAGTTATCTAAGGCGGGAATTCAAATAGCAGGCCCTACCATTAAAATACTGGTTAAAAATAGTGGAATGGATATACACAAAATGGATCAATAAATAAAATAGCCGGAAAGTTTCCGGCTATTTTTACTTAATAATGTCAAGCTGTTTAAGGCTATGAAAAATAAGTTTTATTCCGATAATTATTCCGATGATAGTCAAAATCTCTTCCAAGGTGCTAAATCTTTTGGTTGCAAGAATAATTATAAAAACACCTAGTAATAGCAAGGCCAAGCTGTGTAGTTTGCCCTGTGTAAACATCATATATTTCCTTATTAAGATTTTTTAAATAACTTTAACAAGTTTGTTTTTCGCAATCCTTGATATGTTAATAATAATCCTACAACAATTAAGATAATATTAAGAAAGCTTTGAAAAAAACCAAGCTTACTTAAAGCTCCAAGGATTAAAACTAATCCAAGAAAAATATATAGAAATCCTCGCTGAGAAGCGGGTAAAAAGCTAAAGAAATTATCTAACATAAAACTCCTTTTTAGTTTTTTATGATACTTATAGCAAAAATTATCATAAACGATTTTTAAAAACAATAATTCTTGTAATTAGATTTTTTTTTATTTATATATTCGATATATATTTATATTTTCTAATATAAAAGGTGCATAATGTTGCCTGTAAAATCTATCCATTTTATATTTTTATATTTAATTTCTTTTTTACCAATTAATGCTATTAATTCATTTGATGAATCGATTTGTCCGAGTGGCAAGCAATCTTACGAATATTTAATGAGTAATGCCGTACATCCATTTGCTTTGAGTGTTGGAACATCGCTTTCTCAGACTCATATTTCAGAAAATACAATAAATCCTGAATATGTAAGAAAGCAGATGCTTAAAATAGCAAAAAAGATGGGCCCACTAGAGGGAGAAAAATGGTTGAGGGCAGAGAGTAGAATTTGGTATCTTTTGCGCGCTATGCCCGAATATAGTTGTATTAATGGACATAATATACATGTTGCGACATTAGACTTAGAACATAGAGATATTGCCGTGAAAGATATTTTATCTGATTTAGAGCATAATCAAGAATTGCAGTTAAAAAAATGTCCACTGTGCCAAGAGAAGATTGATTTTCAAAGGGAGCAGCAAGATCTGTTTACGGTAGATATTCAAGATAAAATCGCAGGATTAGTCCATTATTTAAACATAGATTTATTAAAATTAAAACAGATTCCGAATATGCGTATTTCGATTGAAATTGCTGATATTTTAAAATCAGGTACTACAGAAATTGATGATAAAAAATTAGAAAATCTTACTAGTTTTATTAAAAAATTAGGCAATCCCATGATTTTTTTTCATCATTATGCAAATCCAATACAGTTATCAAATCTGTTTGAAAAGCAAGAGCATGCAGAGTGGTTTGCAAATATTTGCGCAAGAATTATAGAAAAGCTACCGAACATTACTCATGTTTGTCCGATAAGTCAGCCGACGGGTTTTGTTTTTAGAGTTACCCGGAATCAAGATTTACCTCCATTTGAATATACAGTTGAGCAAGATAAACTGTTAGAAAATATTATGAAAGCATCAGCTTTAGCTTCAGATAAAATGAAAAATGTGCGGGATAAAAATAGTAAGGATGTAAAATTAAATGTCTTGGTATCTCATCAATGGAAAATAATGATTCCAAAGCATAGCTATTATGATCCACGATATGCATTAGAACTTTTGGTAACGACAATAGCAGACAAAATGTATAATGGTAAGTTTGTAAGTGCTGTACAGCCATATATCTCTAAGTTTGATGGGATAGCGCTTAGTGTTTATCCATCATTAAAGTTTGATATGTGGAAGCCTGATGGTAGTAATATTCTAGGTGAAGTTGATTATCAAGGATCTCTTGGAGCTGTTATTGAAACCAATAAGGCATTTGCGGATAAAGATATTTATATTGTTGAAGCTGGTTGTAACAATGCAGATCCAAAAATTAAAAAAGAATATATAGACATGATGCTTTGTGTTTGTGCTCGCGCACGTTACTTAGGAATACCTGTTAAATCACTCTATTTTTGGGCTATTACGAATCATCCTGATTTTTATATGGAATGGAATACAGCAAGAGGGGTTACATATTTTGCACCGTTTGATGATTTAAATATTGAATCAATTAATCAGGGTGGCAAATACTTAAAAGAGATTATTGAATCAGTTAAACAAGATTTTTAAAATATTGGAGAGCCTAATGAAATTTTTTATTTTAAGTATTTTGATATTAGGGAATATGCATACTATTTTTACCGATCAAGATTTTAGAAAAGAGTTTCTAAATTGGCAAAAAGGCTTAACCAAAGCGCAAAAGGAGTCTATGAAAGATTTTATCGCTGGGTATGATAAAGCATATCAAGCACAAGATAAAAATCTATTATCGTATTTTCAAGCAGCTTTTCAAAAAATCATGGATCAGTGGGGCTCCTTGTATAAGCCACTTACTGAAGCAAAAATTTTTAATGATTCAGTCAAACAATTTATAGCTCAGCATCCAAGTCATAAGGTAGTAAAACAGTATCTTTCTGCATATGATAAATTTGATCAAATGCCTACAGATCCTAAGCGTTATACTAAATTATTAGATGCTCAAAAAAATTTAAAAACGATAATTAATAGATTTTAAGATTCTATATATCCAGTTATTGGCCAGGAAATTGAAAAATTAAGCCTATGGTCAATAATTTGACGATGTTGAACGAGTAATTGGATCGCTTGTAACGGAATTTTATTTTCGCGGATTGTTTTAAGCATTCCTTCTATAAGCATCATTATTTCATATGTACTAGCTTGTGACATAAATGGATTTTGGTTTAATGATATGAAAGCTAAGCTATTGGTTGGTGATAATGTAACAGAATGTACGGTAATGGTTTGATTAATTATTTGTTCTTCTTCAAGAAAGGCAAACCAGCTATTAAGTAAGTTGTATAGTGTTTGTGCGGTATTATTATCTTTAATAATTTGTCTGGTTTCTGATATCCATTTTTCTTTTTTAAATATCCAAACTTGTATAGGGCTTTCTTTGATCTCTGGTTTTGATAATTTTATAAATTCAGTATTTTGTGGAATATTAACAATAATCCACGATTCTTGATATGAAAAAAATAAAATACCAAAAACAAATAAAACGATAGCAATTGCATAGATAAAAAGTTTATTCATAGTTAATGCTAGCTTGAGATAAAAAAATAGCGTTCAATAATTTTCTAGATTTTTTCATGAAATTTAATTGGATGATCGATATAAATGTTAAAATATTTTTTGATTGTTGAGTTCGTTTTGAGTAAAAGAAGAAAAATAATAATTGCAATGAAAATAAGCTAGCCGTAATCATAGATATTTAATTTCTCATTAAGCTTGTATTTATAACTTCTATAATTGGATCAATAAGATATTTCCAGTTGTTTTTATGGGCTAGTCCTGCTTGAATAAATAAAGCAGGTGGCTGTATTCCAAATAGTGGCATGCAGGGGATTCCAAATGTACCAATACACAAAAAGTGTGGATTTATTGATTTTTGTTTCAATACAGCTGCAGCTTTTAAAGCAAATTGCTTAGAGCTTGCAACATTTTTTAAATAAGCTTGTGAAACATGATAAAAATGAAGTGGATTATACGCGTGTTGTGTATCAATACTATTTTCTAAGTAATAAAAAATTGCTATATGACCAGGAATAGATTTTTGATGATAAAAGGATAAGCATATATATAAATCTGGATTAATTCTGTTTGCATAAGAAGCATTTTGTAATTGTTGTATAGTATCGCCAGCATTTCTGGTAATAACTACTTTAGTGTTTGAGAATGTTTCTTCAATAATCTGTTTGAGCCTTTGGGCGCATTGTAGCGTTAGACTGCGTTCAAAAGTATCTTCAATTTCACAACCAGTATATTTTGCATCACCCAAGGGATCAATCATTATTGTTATAGAATATGCAATCAGATTAATATTACATAAAAATATATATAGTAAAATTCTGTTTAACGACATGTAATTTGCTCAGTTATTTGTTGTTTGAGAAAAGTTATACGTTCTTCTTGTTTATTATTTTTTATTCCCATAGCTATTGCTTTAGTCTGTCCAATAAAAAAGCATAGCTTTTTTGCCCTTGTAATAGCAGTATATATCAAATTTTTCTGAAGTAACATGAAATGTTGCATGAATATCGGTATAATTACTGCATCGTATTCGGAACCTTGGCTTTTATGAATGCTGATTGCGTAGGCTAAAACAAGTTCATTGAGTTCATCAAAATCATAGTGTATCTTTGTACCCTCAAAATCAATAATCATTTGACTATCATCTTGGCTTATATCAGCGATAGTTCCAATGTCACCGTTAAAAATATTTTTATCATAGTTGTTTTTAATCTGCATGACACGATCACCGACTCTAAAGACAGTGCCCATAAAGGTATGATGCGATCTTGATTGATCAGGATTAAGGAGTTGTTGTAAAGCATGATTGAGTGATTGTGTACCAACGATACCTTTATTCATAGGTGTTAAGATAGTAACATTTGTTAGATCAATTTCATGTTGTGGTATAATTTTAGTAAGAATTTTTTCAATAGAATTAAAACATTGTTCAGCTGTTTCTTCTTTTATAAAATAAAAATCTTTTTTACATTCAGGTAAATCTGTAGTTGGAAATTGTCCTTGGTTAATTCGATGGGCATTTTGGATAATCATACTGTTTTGAGCTTGTCTAAATATTTGTGTTAATTTAGTGCATGGAACAATTTGAGTATTAATTAAATCTTTTAAAATGCTACCTGGTCCAACTGAAGGAAGTTGGTCTACATCTCCAATCATAATAATATGAGTATCTAAGGAGATAGCCTTAAAAATAGAATTTGCAAGAAAAATGTCGATCATAGATGTTTCATCAAGAATTAAGAAATCTGTTTTTATACAATTTTTATCATCATGAGTAAAGCGCATGGTGGCTGGATCAAACTCAAGGAGTCTGTGAACGGTTGTCGCATGACGATGCGTTCCTTCCATGAGTCTTTTAGCAGCTCGTCCTGTAGGGGCAGCTAATTTATAAGAAAATTTATAATGTTCAAGTAATTGAATGAACGCTTTTACCAAGGTTGTTTTACCAGTACCTGGTCCACCGGTGATGATCGATAATTTATGTTCAAAGGCTTTCAATATACCATGTTGTTGGTCTTCATTTAATTGAGTAGACATAATTTTTTGTAAATTTTTATAAAGATCGTGCGGATCTAAAGTATGTTTTATTTTAGAGCTTAAAAGTGTAAGTGCTTTTTGGGCTATTGCTTTTTCACATCCATAAATTGTGCAGAGACCGACAAAATGCTTTTCTTGATAGGTAATCAATTTAATTTTATCTTGGTGATATAAAAGAGTTAAAGCTTTTTTCATTACGCCTTGGTGGAACTCTTGATCGATTTCAAGGAGTTGAAATGATCTCTGTTTGAGAGATTCAACCTCTTGATAGCAATGGCCATTATTATTTTCTTGTTGTAATGTAAATAAAATTCCAGCTTGAATACGTTCTACTGAGCCTGTTGCAAATCCCATATTTTGGGCAATTTTGTCAGCTGTTTTAAAGCCTATTCCCCAAATGTCGTCAGTTAATCGATAAGGATTTTGCGTTAATTTTGCAATTGATTCATGTCCATATTTCTTATAAATTTTAGTTGCAAAGATTGTTGAAACGCCTTTTTCTTGCAAGAATACCATGATTTTGGCTATATATTTTTGATCAGACCAAGAAGTTTTAATCTGTCCAACTCTTTTTTGACCAATTCCATCAACTTCAAAAAGTCGTTCTGGATTTTCATCAATAATAGTTAGGGTGTTTTCTTTAAAATATTGTACTATTTTTTCTGCATAAACTGGTCCGATTCCTTTTATGAATCCAGAGCTTAGATATTTTTTAATGCCAAGAATAGATGATGGTAAAGCAGTGCTATAAGAAGTAGCTTGTAATTGTTTTCCAAATTTTGGATGAAAGGCCCATGTTCCTTGAACATGAATCTCTTGTCCCGCTTGAATACCAACAAAGCTGCCCGTGATAGTTATAGGATCATATTTTTTTGATTTCACTATAAAAACCGAAAATCCTGTTTCATTATTTTGAAACAGGATTCGGTCAATAATTCCAGTTATTTGATCAGAGTTCATGTATGTTTTAAGTTTTTAAGATTTTCTAAAGCATGTGGACAGCTTGAAGCAAAATCTTCAAGGAAATCTATAAGTTCAGTACAGAATCCACTAAGTCCTGTACAGTTATTGATATCGCGTTTAAAGATTGTTTTTTCAGATTCTGTAGTTTCCATGCGAGACCATTTTAATATATAAGCATCCATTTTGTTACGCAATTTGCATGATTCATCAATAATTTCAATTATAAGATCTTTGACCGCTTTTACATTAATTAAAAACTGTTCAACGATTGTTAAGAAATCCGCTTGTGCTTGCAATAAAATAATAGTAAAAAGTTCTTTTTGAGATTCAGATAAAGGTTTATTTTCTCTTTGTAGCGTGTGTTCGATCATTTGAAGTTCTTTGAGTGAATAGTTTTTATTACCCAAATGATAGGTTATTGCTTTTTTAAATTCTTGAGCTCCTGCGTGTTCAATAAGAAAACTTATTGCTTTTTCGCGTGCTGTGTGTATTGGGCCATTTAAAAAATCACTGTCGATAATTATACAATCACTATATTCTCCATGATATGCAGCCGTAAGTTGTTTAGTTGTTTTATCTATCTGAGGAGAAGAGGTTTTGCTATTTTCATGAGACGTAACTACAAGCTTGATAGGTAATTTATTTATTTTAGCAAAGCAAAAATCTTTAGAGTCGTGCGCAGGTACACCAATATGTGCATGGGTTATTCGTATATCATAGTTTTCAATTGCATAGTCAGTTATAAAAATAGGCATTAATGTTTGAGTTATTGGATTACGTACAAAAAGATTGGTATTGATAGATTCTTGGTTTGGATTTTGATAGCGACTTAATAGATTTTTATGAGTTGTTGCGTGAATAAAATTAATAATTTTATCCTTGTTTTGAGCCGTTATAAACATTGAGATCTGTGGATGATTTGGTGATATAGCAATAAAGCTTGCGCCAAAAAAAGTTTCTGGGCGTTTCATAATCAGATTAAAAATTTGTCCTGTAGTATTATGATTTTGATCTAATATTTCAAGATTAAATTCAGCCCCTGACCATATAAATTTTCCGAATAAAAATTGCTTAATTTCTTGCCGCACCCGTAAGATGTCAACGATTGATTTATTAAATATTCCGGCAGCATCGGCAAATTTTAGTGGTTGATAAGTTAAGGGAAGTGGATTTGTCGTATTTCCAATGATAAGTATAAAGCAATATATAATTGTAAATTTTTTCATAAATATAATTCCTTGATCTTTATTTAAAATTTAGAGTCAAAGCTGATACCGATGCTGAGATCATTACCAAGACCATTATTCCAAACAGTTCCATCAGCCCAAAGACCTATAGAAAAATCGTTATGGCGTCGGGTATGAAAGACTCTATGTATTTTCCCAAATAGTTTAAAATGATATAAAGATTCATTAACAGCTTTTTCTGTGTCATAGAAATCTCTTTGTTCTCTTGTTAGCCCAGAGAGAATTTTTTCAGCAGTTTGATAGTAAGATGAGGTTCCTACGCTAAAATTCCAGTTTCTGAAAGTTTTTTGAAGGCATGATGCAGAGTTGAAGATAAATCCAGGAAATACCTTTACGGTAAATACGCGTGGATATAAAAGTTCAGTTAATTTCGCTTGAAAAATATCAAGCTTAATTTTTTGTTCTTCTTCGGTTGCTTGTGGTATCTTATTAAATAACTTTGAAAAGGTTTCTTCTGGGTTTTTTGATTGTCTTGGAATGAAAAATAGATTTTGTTCACGTGGAAGTAAAAATTCGACACAATATTTAGTGTTCCATGCAAAATCAGGTTTGATTTGCCAGAACATATAGGCATTCAAATCTATACCAAGATGTTTATTGTAACCGTGTTGACATTGTAATAATATAGAAGATAATCGGTCTAATGCACCTACGAAATATTTTTCCAAATTCTGTTTACCATCTGGTTGGAAAATACTTTCGTCTGAAGAATTTCCTATTTTTTTAACATCAATTACTTGGCATAGATTTAAGATAGGTTGACAATCATTTGCTTTGAAATATGTTCCGTACAATCCGTGCATGACTTGATAGTCAGTTGGAAGTAATAGGCCTCCGCCAAAGTCTATGTGCCAATTAATACCTTCCCAGATCTTCGTATTAACATTTAATTCAAGTGTTCCAAATCCCAATGAGTCAAAAATTAGATGTTTTTTAGCAAAAGCATCTTCATCAAATTCTGATCCGCTAAAAGCTGACAATTCTCGATCAATAATCTCTTTTTCTGCTGTTGAAAAATTAAGATTACGCTCCATCCAGAAAAAAGGAAGTTTTGCTTGGAAGTAAGTTGTATCATTTATGATATGATAATAATGTCCAAAGAGCCCTATTCGTCTTTCTTCAAAACGTGCATCACCTAATGTCTTGAGTAGTCTGTTAATATTAAGACCCTGCAATGCCATTTTTATATCGGGTCCTATCAATGGCGAATCTTGTATTGAGTTAAAAAGATTTGTAATCTCTTTGTTTTCAATATTCAAATATGAACCAATCCTTGTGCCTGGTTTAAATTCTTGAGAGTTACAAAAATTCTTTTTAGGAGTTATATTCGCAAAAATATGGGTTGTGAACTGTCGATCTGCTAGATCAGAATATGTAATAATTTGAGTATTTGGGTAATTGATTAGATTTCTGCTTACCGGAACAGAAGTTCTTCTATAAAAAGGTTGATTAAGAATAGCAGAAGCATTAAATGTATTAATGACTCCAAGTAAAAAGCTTCTTTCTTCAGGAGAGCAGGATTGAGATCTTATTGAAGATAAATCGCTTGGGGTTATATCAGTAACCAAGTTATCAAGGGGGTCAAAATTCATTCCCTTGTTTTCTGTTCCTGATGATATATCTATTAAATCAAAGGATGTATCATTATTTAAAAAATCAAAGCTAGCATCTTCATTATCTGCGAATATATTTGTCGTTAGGGCAAGAGTTAAAAAGATATACGTTGAAATATATTTAAAATTCATAAACACCGTTATTTTTAAATTATTATCTAACCTTTTCAGGCTCTATTTTACTATATTTAAAAAAATTAAGCAAAACTGGAGGGCGCGTGGTAACTTGAGGTGCGGTTTTATAAAGGAGTTTTTGTAATAGGTGTAAGCAAATAATGATAGATATTCAATATTCTAAAAAAGGGATTTTATGAAGCAAGAATTTAAAAAAATATGCGCTGCTGCAGATATTAAAAATGCCAAACCAATGATCTTTGTAGAGGGTAATGTAGGGGTTGGGAAATCAAGTTTTTTGCACGTTCTTAATGAAAAATTAGGCTCACATGTTTTTTATGAACCGAATGAATTATGGCAAGATGTTGATGGGCATAATCTTTTAGAGGCATTTTTTATAGATCAAAAACGTTGGGCTTACGCTTTACAGTCGTATATCGTTATGACTCGCGTTGATCAGATGATTACTGCTGATACGACTTTGTGCGATAAGGTCTGCTTTGTAGAGCGCTCTGTGTACTCAGGGCGTTATATTTTTGCAGAGGTTGCAAAAGATATTGGGACTATGAACTCTTTAGAGTGGTGTTTATATAAAAAGGTATGGGATCGCGATATTGCTCAAATTCAGCGACCGGCTGCTGGATTTATTTACTTAAGAACTCCGGCAGAAATTTGTTATAATCGTATTATCAAGCGTGGCAGGCAAGAAGAAAATCCTATAACTATGGATTATTTAAATCGACTTGAGCAAAAGCATGAAAATTGGTTTATTAAAAAAATTGGAGTTCCTGAAAATTTAGCCTATGTACCCGTTTTGGTGTTAGATTTTTCTGATAATTTTGAAACTAGTGAAGTTATGCAGGAACAATATTTTGATCTTATCGTTGATTTTATAAATAAGATTGATAGTTCTGATGTAAAAAAATAAATTTAATCCTTAATTTCTTGATTTTTTAAAGATTCGTGGAAATATTGATCTATACTATGTATAAAATTATACTGTTTATAATATAATGTTTAGATAGATGAATTGTTATAAGGGGTATTACTATGGATGGAAATATTAGTGCATATGCACAAGCAGCAGTGTTGGTTGGAGCCGCAATTGCTATGGGAATAGGTACAGTTGGACCTGCTATAGCGCAGGGTATGATTGGTTCTAAAGCTTGTGAAAATGCAGGAAAATATCCAGAATCATATTCAAAAATTCGCATGATGATGATTATTGCTATGTCAATTGTTGAAACATGCGCTATTTATGTTCTTTTGATAGCGATTATTGTAATTAATAAAATGAGTATGTAAAAAATAAATATTTTATGAAATTACCTGATATTACGTTATTTTTTCAGATGATACATTTTTTATTAGCTTATTGGGCTTTAAGACGTTTTATTTTTGCTCCAGCTCTTATTATTATTCATGAACAAGATCAAAAAAATCAGTTATTGACCGATAAGGTAGAGTGTGCGCGCAGTGACCTGAAGGATACTGTAGAACAACGGCAAAATCGCTGGAATTTCATACGGCAATCACTCATAAAAATGGCTCCATCAGCTAATTTACAAAAATGTTTGTTAAAATTTAAGGTTACAGCTCCTGTAGAGGTTTCAAGGGTTAAAATTTCTACAGCTGAAAAAGATTCTATTCAAAAAGTGTTGCATGATAAATTATTGGATATTTCATGAGCCACTCTTTAATTGATACTATTTTTAATTGTATGAATTTGGCAGCAAGAATTGGTGTTGTTGTATATTTAATTAAGAAATATATAGTTCCTAAGATTTCAAGCTCTATTATTTATCAAAAGGAAAGTTTGAAAATTCTTGAGCAGCAACATCGTGAGCTTAAGGGGCAAGTGACTGATATTGAAAAGCAGATCAAGGATCAGGAGCAGTTGTATTTTGATTTGCAAGCTAAGTTTGTTTTGTGGCAAGTTGCTCTTGAAAAAGAGCAGCAAGAGTATGATCGTGCATGCAAGGAGTATGAGCAAAAGCTAGCCTATCAGCTTGAAAGAAAGCAGCAGCACACAGAACGTAGAGCATTGATAAAAAATGAACTACCAGCAATTTTGAAAAAAGTTAAAAAAGATTTGCAGGATTTGACTAAGAAGGATCCAAGAATAGGTAAAAGGTATATGCAAAATCTTCTTGATTATGCAGTTGGGAAGTAATTATGAGATATACGTTATCAGCTATTTCAAAAAAATATGCACAAGCTTATTTAAAAGAGTATCAAGATAGTTTGACCATTCAGCAGGTGCAGGAGTTTAAATTCATTATTCAATTTTTCCGAAACCATTATACTTTTTTATCGATAGTCAGTGTTTTGGCAGGAAGAAATCCTGAATTTTGTTCTATTTTGGATGAATTTAAAAAGCATTTTACATTATCAACTTCTATTCAAAAATTGATGAATGTTCTTGTTGAACATAATCGATTGGCTATTTTTGGTCAGGTACTACAAGATATTTATTGTTTATATATGCTTAACAATGATTTTCTTGAAGTTGCTATTACGACAGCAGAGCCACTTGAAGCAGAGCATAGACAAAAGTTTGAAGATTTTTTTAAAAAACTTTCTGGAAAAAAAATTATTAGTACCGCTATGATTGATGAGGGGTTGATTGCAGGTATTCGTATGCAATCAGATCTTTTTTTATGGGAATATTCTATAAAATCACGTATAGCAAAAATTTCTAGAAAAATGTTTGATGAGGAATAAAATATGAACTCAAAAGATTTAGAATTAGTTTCCTTATTACAAAAAGAGCTGCAGGATAAGCCTCATCAAAAACTTGATGAGATTGGTATCGTAGTCCAAGTTGGTGACGGTATTTGTAAAGTTTACGGGCTCTTGGACGTTGTGTATGGTGAGCTTGTTGACTTTGAAGGTGGAAATCAGGGAATCATTTTAAATATGAGTGAAGATTTTGTTTCTATTTTTGTCCTTTCACAGTCTATTTATGTAACAGAGGGCGAAGTTGTAAAGCGAACAGGACAGGCGCTCAAGATTCCTGTTGGTGAATCTATGCTAGGACGCGTTATTGATGCTCTTGGGAATCCTATTGATGGCCTTGGGGATATTGTAACAACGGAGCATCGTTTTGTTGAACATGATGCACCTTCTATTGTTGATCGCAAACCAATTAGTCAGCCAATGCAGACAGGAGTACTTGCAATTGATGCATTATTTCCTATTGGTAAAGGTCAACGTGAGTTAATTGTTGGAAATAGAAATACGGGAAAAACTGCTCTTGCAGTTGATGTGATTTTAAATCAAAAAGATAAAAATGTTATTTGTGTCTATATCTCTATTGGTCAACGTCAGGGAAATTTAGCTCGACTTGTTAGTAAGCTTGAAGAGTATGGTGCTCTTGAGTATACCGTAGTTGTAAGTGCAGATGCCAGCGAAGCGGTTTTAAATCAATATTTAGCACCGTATGCAGGTACTGCAATAGCAGAATATTTTATGCATAAAGGGCGTGATGTTTTAGTTATTTATGATGATTTAACTAATCATGCAATCGCATACCGAGAAATGTCACTTTTAATGCGTCGTGCTCCTGGTCGTGAGGCATATCCTGGGGATGTCTTTTATTTGCATTCAAGGCTTTTAGAGCGTTCAGCATGTCTTAAGGCTGGCGGTTCTATTACATCTTTACCGATTATCCAGATTCAAGAAGATGATATTACTGCCTATATTCCAACAAACTTAATTTCGATTACTGACGGACAGATATTTTTAGATACTCAGTTATTTAAACAGGGTATTCGTCCTGCAATTAATGTTGAGCTTTCAGTCTCACGTGTTGGAGGCGCAGCTCAAACTGCAGCAGTTAAGAAAATGTCTAAAGCTCTACGCTTGGAACTTGCGCAATATCATGAATTAGTGAGCTTTGCTCAATTTGGAACAGAGCTGGATGAAGTTTCTCAAAAACAGTTAAACCGTGGAGCAGTAGCTGTTGAAATTCTTAAACAAGAACAGTTTTTGCACTATTCCTTTGTAGATGAAACGATTATTCTTTTTATGCTTAGGCAAAATATGCTGGACGTAATAGCTGTATCTGAAATTGCAATTTTTATTCAGAAAGCAATAAGCTATGTACGGTCAGTATATCCAGATTTATATAAAGAGATTGAAACAAGTAAAGATATTTCAGAATCAGTAGCTGCAAATTTAAAAATTGCGGCATCAGAATTTGCAAAATTATTTAAGCAGTAAGTCAATGGACTTGAAGCTCTTGTATCTTAGATTTTATCTTTTGTTCTTCTTTGAGTAAATTATTAAATTTTGCAAATTCAGCAGAATCAGCTTCTCTTTGGTCTATCTTGTCTTTAAGAGCTTGTATACGTTGCTCTAACCGCTTTTTTCTGCTTGAGTTTAAATTTTTTTAAATCTTCTAGTTCTGATGTGGAAATATTTACAGAAATTGTGAGCAGAGATAATAAATATATGATTTTCATAGTACATATCCTTGATTTGATATAAATATTTTTATGATTTTCAATTTTTTGTGTTTGCTGGAGATCAATCATTGAAAAAATTTGGAGCATCATTATGTAACTTTGCTTCAATTACTTTGCCAGAAAATTTTTGTATATCCTCATCAGCGTTAGGCAGATTTATATTATTTTCAGTTTCATCCGTTGGAATATTATTTGTACTTGGGCGTTTAATTTGTGATTGTTCTGTTCTTAGTGATGATCGAGGTTGAATAACATTGTTTGTGATTGGTATAGATTTTGTATTTGGCGACAAGCTCTTTAATGTTGCTTTTAAGTTTGCTAATTCATTGGCATGTTCTACTGTATTTGTTTTAGGATTAATTAGCATCTCGCTTTGAAGTGATGTAATTTGTTCTTCTAAACTTTCTATTTCTTCAATTTTTTTAATTTTTTCTTGTTCAGCAAGCCACTCTTGCTCAAGATTATAGGTTTCAATTTTTAAATTTAATAATTTAATTTCTGCTTGTAATTTTTGAATTTCTGTATTATTAAGATTTTTTTCTAGTTGCTGTTGTAATTGTTGCTTGAGACTAGGAAGTATATTGTTTTGGATGTTTTCTATTTCATCTTGAATAGTTTCAGGTATTGATTGTTTTTTTTTGAATAAATCCGGTCTTTTTTGTTTAATAATCTTCATTTGTTCTTCAGTTGTTGGATAAAAATTATTGAAAGTCTGTAATGAAAGATCATTTTCTAGTAATTTGGCGAGTTCTTCTTTTTTATATTTTAGACGGTTTATGAGTGGTTGTTGATCGATATATGTTTTTAATTTCTGTTCTAATTTTGGGGCTAATGATTGTAAGCTTTTTCCTTTTTGTAATATTTCTTGTAATTCTTTTTGTTTGCCTACAGGTAATTTCTGATTTTTGAGTTGCATTTCTGCTTGGTTATAATCAAATAATTTTTGTTGAATAAAATTTAATTTTTTATAAGCCTCTTGTAGTGATGTAGGAGGTTCTTCAAGCACCTTTAAAAAGTATTGAACATGATCATCTAACAATGTGCGAAGGTCATCTCGTAATCCTTTACTTGAAAGTAATGATTTATCATTTTCAGCTATTCTATCTTTTATCCGTTGTTGTAAATTTTCAAGTCGTTCTTTTGAAAGTTCAGCAAGTTTTTGGATTCGATGGCTTTCGTGTAAATTTATAAGATATCTTTTTATATCATTGTCTTGAATTTCATTAACTTTGTTGATGTAATTTTTAGTTCTGATACCAAAAAAATCACCGTCTTTATAATGTTTTTTTGCAGCGTTTTGTAATTTTTTATGTAATGCTTTTTGTTCTTCTTCACTAAGTTCTTTTCTGTGGTTAATAGTAGTTGTAGCTTCTGATATTTCTTCCTCTAGAGTTAAAACACTGAAGGGTAATAAAATGAGTAGCCATATAGAGATTTTATTAAATTTCATTAAATATTCCCCTTTTTTAAAATCTAAGATTATTGGTTATTGTATAATTTAAAGTGAGTTGCTATACTAATAAAGAGTTTTTCAAAAAAATCTTATCTTGTACGTGCCTGTAGCTCAGTCGGATAGAGCAACGGATTTCTAATCCGTAGGTCGTTGGTTCGAATCCAACCAGGCACACCAGCTTTCGCCAAGGCTTCAGCTGGCACGGCCAGTACAGAAGGTTTTGAAAATAATAAAATATTGAAGTGTAAAATGATGCGAAAGCTGCCCGCCATAGCAAGCGACCTTGCGCAGCAAGGGAGACCGCGACGGCTGGGCTTTTTTACAAATTAAATGCTAAATGCTTTCGCCAAGGCTTCAGCTGGCACGCCACTATAGAATGCCCAAACCAATAATCGAAGAATTGAACTTGAAATAAAATACGAAAGCTGCCTGCCGAAGTAAGCGAATGTAATGAGACACGTAGGCTGGGCTACAGCAATAATTAAAATATTTTTATGTATTACGTTTATATTATTCAATCGATAAATTTCCCCGAACAAGTCTACATTGGCTGTACTCAAGATTTTGTTAAACGATTATCAAATCATAATTGTGGCACTACTTCTCATACTCAAAAATATATGCCGTGGAAATTGGTTACTTATTCAGTGTTTGAAGATAAAGATGTAGCTTACAAATATGAAGAATATTTGAAGTCTGGTTCAGGAAGAGCATTTGCGAAGAAAAGATTTTGGTAATATTGAATTTAAAAGTTATATTTTGATAGTTTTAAAATCAAGTCGTAGCAGTTTTTTAAATATTTTGGAGTTGATCAATGTCAATAAGTAAAAAAGTTATGCTAGGCATGATTTTGATGATAACAGGTTTATGTGTATATAGATTGAGACATGAACTTACGCCCTTGTTTATTGCTGTTGTTAACAATGTATATATTTCACATTTGGATAGCACTGATTCTTCTGCAATGTCTAAATTTATGGATAAGTATAAAAAAACACTGATACATAGTGATAAATACAGTACTTCAGAAATTGATCGAACGGTGAAGAATACTGAAAAATTATTACGACAGGATAAGGCAGTTATATCTGTTGGTTATAATTTACTAGGAAAGCTTGTTGGGTATATGGCAGTTGATTTAAAAACAGGTATTTGTATTTTTTATTATATATCTTATACGGGTACAGAGTTTTCTAAAATTTATAAGATTTTACTTCAAGATATAGAATCTGTTTGTAAGAAAAAAGGTTTAAAAACTTTAATTGTTCCTATATTTGAACCACAAATATATAAAGAAGATATCTTTATGACAGAGCTTAAGAATGAATATCAAAATACAAATGTAGAAAAATCAATCATACAAGTTTTACAAAATCTTGGTTATGAGCCTTTACAGGACTGGTCAAAATTTAAGCAGGGTGTGAAGGGATTATTTTTAGGTACTTATCAATATGATTCTGCTTGGAGTAAGAATTTATAAAATAAATCACTCCATTTGTAGTGGAATGTTTAATCCCTTAAAAATAGCTTGAATATCACTAAGACTTACTTCAATTTCAACTTGTCCGGTTCTGAACGCGTCTAGCAGGGGACACCACTGAAATTTAATATCCACTTAATAAATAATTAGGAGGATGTTTTTATGTATAACTTAATTTAAATATTTTAACCCAAATTCGAAGTTAGTTTTTCATAATTTTAAAGCTTTTTTCAAATAAAGTTAGACCTCTTCTTGTCTTCCTCTAACTTGATTAGATGATCCATAAGCATTTTAATATTGAAATGGATTGTCGAACCAAGTTAGATAAAGACACGAAATTGTTATTTTAATAGGCTTTGTTTAACTTCGAATTCGGGTTGTTTTAATATGTAGATTGGTCTATATTTCCTTGGGCATCAAAATGTATTATATGGACTCTGCATCCTGCTATCACAAAATCACCACTTTTTAATTCTTCAGCTAGTGCTTTTAGTTGATATCCCAATATAATTGGTTCTATGTTTTCCCAATTTGGATCAACTTCTGCTTGCATTGAGCAATTAGCACCTTTTTTTCCTAAATTACGAAAAGTAATAATATTCCCTTGTTTAACAAATTTTGCTATAGCTTTTAATTCTTCAGCATATTTTTTTCTATCATTTTCTGTTGTATTTTTTAATTCTTTTGAATTATCAGAGCAATGAAAAGTAGTTTTTTTATGATCTGTATATATAAGTAATGAGTTTTTATGACCTTGCATGCAACGTTGGACAAATGCTTCATATATAGGCATATCTTCTACAGAAATTTTAGGCGCTGTATTTTCAGATAAACTTCTAAAATGAATATTTTTTCTTTGCCAATAATCTTCAAATAATAAACTTTCAGTTTCTTCTGAAAAAATTTTTATAAACTGTAAAATTATAAAGAAAAAAGTTATTTGTAAATTCATAAACTACCGTCATTTAAGAGTTTTTTATATTAAAAATATCAATGCCTAGTTTATATTTTAATGCTTTAAAAGCAATTATTTTGATTTACAATTGAATACTTAATTTTGTACAAATCACTTTAATATCGTTAAAACTTATATCAATTTCGGTTTGCCCGGTTCTGAACGCGTCTAGCAGGGGACACCATTCAGTTTCTTCAGAGCTGAAATGCCAGGCCATTTTTTCTAATGATTTTTTTTAAATAAGCGCCTCTGGTGCGGAATAATTAAGTCGCAAAGTGACAAAATAAAAATAACCTTTAAAAAATTAAACTTGTTATTCATGATAGTGAATAACCCTACATTGCGGTAGTAATGGATGGTTCTTGAGTCTTTTATACAAACATTGACGATACGCATCAATATTGGTACATTATGAGGAATATTCAAAAAAGGGTTAGTTTATGGAATTTATCAAGGTATTACCCGTACGATTTTATAAAGAAGCATCCGGTAATGAACCAGTTCGAAAATGGTTATTTGAGTTATCAGATGAAGATCGTAAAATTATTGGACAAGATATTAGAGTTGCTCAAAAAGATTGGAGTGTTGCAATGGCAAAAGCAATAGTAAAATCTTTAGGCTCTAGTTTATGGGAAATTCGTAGTTCTCTTGATAATCGCATTGCT
>JACPFN010000015.1 GCA_016183005.1 Candidatus Babelota bacterium
ACGCCATAAAGTATATGAAAGTATTATTCGTGGTCATGATATACCAGATCCAGGAATACCAGAATCATTTAATGTATTGGTAAAAGAATTACAAAGCCTTGGACTTCAAGTTGATTTATTTAAAGCTGGAAGGGAGGAATTAGGTGGATAATCAAATATTAAAACGATTTAGAGAATATATTCAGCCTGCGCAATTTAATGCGGTTAAATTGCGTCTTGCTTCTGCTGATAAAATACGTGCTTTATCATATGGTGAAGTTAAAAAAATTGAAACTATTAACTATAGAACATTAAAACCAGAAAAAGATGGTTTATTGTGCGCGCGTATTTTTGGTCCAGTTAAAGACTGGGAATGTAACTGTGGTAAGTATAAGCGCATGAAGCATCGTGGTGTTACATGTGAAAAATGTGGCGTTGAAGTTATTCAATCACGTGTTCGTCGCGAACGTATGGGACATATTGAACTTGTTTCGCCGGTGTGTCATATTTGGTACTTAAAAGGTACACCAAGTTATTTGAGCTTTATTTTAGATATGTCCGTTAAGGATCTTGAGCGTGTTATTTATTTTGATAGTTACATGGTTATTCATCAAGGTAATTCTCCATATTCACGAAAAACACTTCTTTCTGTTCATGATTACGAAGAATATATAGCAAATCATCAAGATGATTTTGGTTTTAAAGCTGAAAGTGGCGCACAAGCTGTCAGAGAAGTACTTCAATTTATGGATCTAAATGCTGAGATTTCTCACATGCAAGATCAATATTCACAATCTACTTCTGTAGCCGCAAAACATAAAATGATGCGTCGTATTAAGATTTTATCAGCGCTCAAAACAGCAGGACTTCGTCCTGAATGGATGATTCTTGATGTACTTCCGGTATTACCGCCAGATTTGCGTCCTCTTGTTCCAATTGAAGGTGGACGATTTGCAAGCTCAGATTTAAATGAATTATATCGTCGTGTTTTAAATCGTAATGTACGGTTACAAAGACTCGTTGAGATTGAAGCTCCGGATGTTATCATTAAAAATGAAAAGCGGATGCTTCAAGAATCTGTTGATTCATTGATTGATAATGGTCGTCGTGGTCAACCAGTTCGTGGATCCAATAAACGTCCATTAAAATCACTAAGTGAAATGTTACGAGGTAAACAGGGTCGTTTCCGTCAAAATCTTCTTGGTAAACGTGTAGATTATTCAGCTCGTTCTGTTATCGTTGTTGATCCAGAATTAAAAATGAATCAATGTGGTTTGCCAAAAATTATGGCACTTGAACTTTTTAAATCTCATGTATACGCAGAACTTCTTCGTTGTAATATTGCTGCAAATTTACGTATTGCAAAAAAGATGGTTGAAGATGGCGCTAATGAAGTTTGGGATGCTCTTGATACAGTAGTTAAGGGTAAGGTTGTACTATTAAATCGTGCGCCGACACTTCATAGACTTGGTATTCAAGCATTTTATCCAATTTTGGTTAATGGAAAAGCGATTAAAATTCATCCACTTGTTTGTGCTGCGTTTAACGCCGATTTTGATGGTGATACAATGTCAGTGCATTTACCATTGAGCTGCAAAGCACAAAAAGAATCAGAGCGTTTAGTTCTTTCAACAAGAAGTCTTCTTTCTCCTTCCAATGGTAATCCAATAGCGCTTCCGTCACAGGAAATGATTATTGGTTTGTATTACATGACAAAAATGCGCCGTTTTGCAAAGGGTGAAGGTTCAGTATTTGCAAATGAAAAAGAAGTTATAGCTGCATATAATAATGAAGCTATAACATTACATACCATTATTAAATTGCGTCTTAAAACAGGTGAAATTGTTGATACAACTGTTGGTCGTGCACTTTTATATGATATTTTACCAGAGGGCGCTGACTTTACCTTGCTTAATAAATTGCTTCGCAAGAGTGATATTGCAAAATTGGTTGAGCATGTTTATTTCAAATTTGGAGCAGAGCGTACCGTTCAATTTTTAGAAAAAATTAAAGAATATGGGTTTAGAAATGCTACAATGGGTGGAATATCGTTCCCTATTGAAGGCTTAATTGAACCAAAAAATAAGATCTCTTCTCTTGCTGATGCAGAGAAAAAAGTTAAAAAAAAAAAAAAACTTTTCAAGAGTGGTGCAATTACTAATGGTGAACGTGAAAACAAAATCGTTAGTATGTGGCATCATACTGCAGCATCTATTGCTCGAGATATGTATCAACAGTTTGAAGAATATGATCATCAAGCATATGAGAATAGTGATAAATCATTTAAATGGTTTAATCCTATTTTTATGTCTATTGATTCTGGAGCGCGTGGTACTAAAGAACAGATTAAACAGCTTGTTGCTATGAGAGGTTTGATGTCTAAGCCATCAGGTGAGGTTATCGAAACTCCAGTTAAAAGTAACTTTAAACATGGTTTGAGTGTTTTTGAATACTTTATCTCTACTCACGGTGCTCGTAAGGGTCAAGCCGATACAGCTCTTAAAACTGCAAACTCTGGTTATTTAACGCGTCGTCTTGTAGATGTAGCTCAAGATGTTGTTGTGGCTATTGATGATTGCGGCACATTGGGTTATATCGAACTTGAAGACTTAAAAGAATCTGGAAAAATTATTCATCCATTATTACGAAGATTGTATGGAAGAATACTTGTTGCAGATCTTAAAGATGGTTTAACTGGCGAAGTTCTTTTAAAGCGTGGTCAATTAATGACACGTGTTGAAATTGCAGCTATTAATAGTGCTTATATTACTAAAGCTTCAGTTCGTTCAGTTCTTACGTGTCAAGCAAAACGTGGTATTTGTGCACAGTGTTACGGTATGGATCTTGCAACTGGTACTGTTGTCGAATTAGGAACAGCAGTCGGAGTTATTGCTGCGCAATCTATTGGTGAACCTGGAACTCAGCTTACCATGAGAACTTTCCATATCGGGGGTACTGCTAGTCTTGCTGAACAAACATCATATATCGCAAAGTCTGCAGGGTTAATTCAATTTAATGAAATTAGATTTGTAACTAATAACGATGGTCAAGACATTGTTGTAAGTCGTAAAGGTAGCATTAAAATCTTGTCTGTCGATGGTCGAGAGCTTCAAGAGATCCAAGTTCCTTACGGCGCGACAATCCTTGTAAAAGAGGGACAAAGTGTTGTTGTTGATGCTGAACTTGTTAAAGTTGATCCTCACAATGATTATATTGTCAGTGAAAAAGAGGGTATGGTTGAATTTGTCGACTTAGTTAATAATATTACCTGTCAAGAAAAATATGACGAAGTTGCACAAAAATCATTCCCATATATTTTAGAATTTAAATCTGATAAATATCAACCAGCATTGTCTATTACTAAGAATGATCAACATACGCAATATTATTTACCACATGGATCATATTTACTTGTTACCGATAAACAGTTTGTAAAAGTTGGTGATATCTTAGTTAAGATTCCACGTGAAGTTTCAAAAACTCGTGATATTACAGGGGGTTTACCTAGAATTTCAGAGATCTTTGAAGCTCGTATTACC
This sequence comes from Candidatus Babelota bacterium, assembly GCA_016183005.1. Taxonomy (GTDB): domain Bacteria; phylum Babelota; class Babeliae; order Babelales; family Chromulinivoraceae; genus JACPFN01. The sequence goes on from JACPFN010000015.1 coordinate 3,519, forward strand.
AAAGATGCAGCAATTATCTCTGATATAGATGGAGAAGTTGTCTTTGGTGGATTACATCGTGGTCATAGAAAAGTAAGTGTTGTTTCAGGTGATAACTCCTTTACGTATCTTATTCCTCGTGATCGTCAATTGATTGTTGCCGAGGGTGAAAGAGTTAAATCTGGTGATGCTCTTACTAATGGTGTTCCTGTATTACAAGATGTTTTACGTATTATGGGTATCGATATTTTACAATCATATATTGTAAATCAAGTTCAAGAGATTTATCGTCTCCAGGGTGTAAATATTGATGATCGTCATATTGAAGTAATTGCAAAACAGATGCTTCGTAAAGTACGTGTTGTTACACCAGGTGATTCTGATTTCTTAGTCGGTGATTTAATAGATAAAGTTCACTTTAAATCTGTTAATACAGCATTGAAAGCCGAAGGTAAAACACCAGCTATGGCTCGTCCAGTATTAATGGGTATTACTATGGCATCACTTGGTACAGAAAGTATGTTCTCTGCAGCATCATTCCAAGAAACAACAAGAATTTTGGCTGAAGCGGCAGTACATGGTACAGTTGATCATTTATACGGATTGAAAGAAAACATTATTGTTGGTAAATTAATACCAGCAGGTACAGGTATTAGCTCATTTAGAGAAAAATATTTGACTGAATATTGTAAATAAATAATTGGCAGGCGCGTAGCTCAGTGGTAGAGCATCACTTTGACGTAGTGAGGGTCAGCGGTTCAATCCCGCTCGCGCCTACCAAAAGATAGAAATTGATATAATTAGTTGTTCACAAATAAGGTTATTTAGATGTTAAATAGTTCAGAAAAACTAAAAATAATTCAAGAATTTGGCAAAAATGAAAAAGATTCTGGTTCAACAGCTGTTCAAATTGCATTGTTGTCTACTAGAATTCATTTACTTCAAGCTCATTTAGAAAAATTCAAAAAGGATTTTAGTACTAAACGTGGACTTTTAAAATTAGTAAGCACACGTAAAAATCTATTGAATTATCTTCGCAGAAAAAGCGAAGCTGCTTATAAAGATGTTATTAAACGTCTTGGCATTAGAAAATAAAAAATTACTTAAAGTGAGATATAAAATATGATCAGAACTTTTAAGTTACCAAGCCTTGGATATGAAGTTACTATTGGCAAATTTGCTAATAAAGCTGATGGATCTGTTTGGTTCCGACAAAAAGACACCATTATTTTAACTACAGCGGTTATGGCAGAAACGAAGAGCTTTCCAGGCTTTTTGCCACTTTCTGTTGATTATCGCGAATACTTTTCAGCATCAGGAAAAATTCCAGGGGGATATCTTAAAAGAGAAGGAAGATCCTCTGATCATGAGATTTTAACAAGCCGATTAATAGATCGCGCTATAAGACCATTGTTTCCAGATTATTTCTTTAATGAAGTACAGGTTCTTGCAACAGTATATTCAGTTGATAAAGACGCGCTTCCAGCATCTCTTTCGTTACTTTCTGCATCTTTAGCTTTAATGATCTCAAAAATCCCTTTTATGGGACCCGTTGGAGCAGTTCAAGTTGGACGTATTAATGGTGCTTGGGTATTTAATCCTACTAAAGAACAACAAGTTGAATCAGATATGTTGATTCTTGTTGCTGGTACCAAAGATGGTATCTGCATGGTAGAAGGAAGTGCTGAAGGAATGGCAGAAGCTGAATTTATTGATGCTTTATTTAGTGCTCATGAAATCATTAAGCAGCAAGTTGTATGGCAAGAAGAGATTTGCAAAGAAATTCAAGCTCCTCAACATGATTTTACAGATGCAACATTTGATTGGAATGATTGGCATAGTAAAATTAAAACTTATTTAACTTCAGATAGAATAGATGAAATATTTAAGTTTGGTGCTTTAAAACAGTCACTTAAAGATACTATTAAAAAATTAAAAGAAGGTTTTTATGCTGATGTTGTTCAGGGAACAATTGATGCTGAAAGCGAATCAGAACAAAAATTAGATTATTTATTTGATACTGCAATACATGATGCAGTAAGCGATGAAATCTTACGAAGAAAACAGCGTGTTGATGGTCGTGATTATGTAACTATTCGTGATATTTCAACTGAAGTGTGCTTATTACCTTCAGTTCATGGTTCATCATTCTTTCAACGTGGTCAAACACAAGCGCTTGTAAGTGTAACGCTTGGTAGTGGAAAAGATGCCCAAAAGATTGATGATTTACTTGAATCAGAACCGCTTGATATCTTTTTTATGCTTCATTATAATTTTCCTCCTTTTTCTGTAGGTGAAGTAAAACCACTTCGTGGTCCGAGTCGTCGTGATATTGGTCATGGACATTTAGCTGCTTCGGCTATTGAACGCGTACTTCCAACAAAGAAAGATTTTCCTTATACAATTCGAGTTATATCAGATATTTTAGAATCTAACGGTTCAAGTTCTATGGCAACTGTTTGTGGTTCTACGATGGCTCTTATGGATGCTGGTGTTCCTATCAAGGATATGGTTGCTGGTATTGCGATGGGATTATTACATGAAACAAGTACTAATAAATTTCAAGCAATTACAGATATTACCGGTTTTGAAGATGCGCTTGGTTTAATGGATTTTAAGGTTGCTGGTACACGCAATGGCATTAATGCTATTCAGATGGATATTAAGTATAAGGGCGGTCTTCCTCGTTTAGTATTTGAACAAGCTCTTGAGCAAGCAAAGCAGGCTCGTATATCTATCTTGAATACGATGTCTAATGTTCTTGCTGCTCCTAAAAAAGAGCTTTCACCTTTAGTTCCTCGTATGATTTCTTTACAAATTGATCCAAATAAAGCTGGTGCTGTTATTGGTTCAGGTGGAAAAATTATTAAAGAGATTATTGAAAAAACTGGTACAACAATTGATATTGAAGGCTCAGAGGTAAATATATTTGGTGGTCCAGGAACAAATATTGATCTTGCTGTATCATGGGTTAAGATCTTAGCTGATCAATTAGAAAGAGGAACTGTTCTTAAAGGAACAATTGCTCGACTATCTGATTTTGGATTGTTTATCGATATTGCACCAGGAAAAGCTGGATTATTGCACATCTCTAAGATTCCACGCGAACGTCAGCAAAATCTTGATCAATTTTATAGAATTGGTGATATTGTTGATGTACGAGCAACGGATATTGATACTGAATCAGGAAAAATTCGTCTTGATTTTGTAAATAAACAATAATTTAGGTTAGATTAAGGACTATATTTTTTATGCAACAAGCAGAAACTTCTGTTAAACATACTGAGTTTTTAGACATTCCAGTAGTTTTGTTGAAGATAAAAAAATATAGTCCTTTGCTTTTTTATAAATTTTTAAAAAATTTTGAAAAAAAATTATCTTTAGATATTAAAAAGATAGATTTAGACCAAGATCTGTCTTTGGTTCAAAAAGACTTACAAACAACTTTTCTTGGTCAAGCTTTTTTATATTGGTTTTCTGATTTATCTTTGATATCTTCCAAAAAAAAGAGATCAGATTTTTTAAATTTTATTGCGGTGTATCAGGGTCCACACAAGATTATTGGTTGTGTGGAATTAGATGAGGAAGTTCATCTTACGCATGGCAAAATGATAGAGTTTCAAGATAGTTATAGTTCTGATCAAGTATTAAAATTAGATTTTTTATATGAAGGACAGAAAGTAGAAGTTGTTTCTTATTTTTTAGCTAAATTATATCGTAAACGTAAGCAGTATTCATTGGATCAACTTTGTATTTTATTAGAATATGCTAGTTTGTTAGGCAAAAATATTGATCAATTTTTTGAAAGATGGCTTGATGAAATCGTAGCATCTGAAGTTTCACTGTATGCTGTTGGACAATATTTTTTTGAAAAAAATCCTAAAAAATTTTTTGAGCTTTTTAATCAAATACGATATCAGTACACAAATCCATTTTGGACCTCTTTTTTTTCAGAACAATTATTTAAAGCATATTGGTTTGTTGTTCATAATGGCCAAATAGCAATTGAACAAAAACAGATGACATTTGGTTTACCATTTTCATTTATTAAAAATGATTGGCGATTGCATAAAAAGAGCTCTCTTCTGTTGGCTCACCAAAAAATTTATGAAATTGATTTAGCGATTAAATCAGGAGCTGGAGAAAGACAATTAGACTTATTTTTGATGCGATTTTTTCAGGGATGTTAAAGCAATTTGAATTTAAATATTGATTTTTATGTTAAGTTTAAGATTATATAAAAATAATATTTTTTGTTATGAAAAAATTAAATATTCTTTATGTTTGTCAGCTTAATATAATTTTATAATGATAATATTTTCTGTTTTCACTTGAAATATTGTTTTTTAGTTTTAAAAAATATTATTTTTAAGTGAGTTTAATTTTTAGGGGAATATTATGAAAATAAAATTATGTATTGTTTATATTTTGGCATCTTTGTCATTGCAATGTTCAGAAGATGACCTAGTTTCTTCTTTGTTGGAGCAAAGTTTACATGGCAATATAGAAGCTGTTCGAAAAATTATTGATAATTCAAAATTTAAAGAAGTACCAGAATATAATTTATTTATGGCATTATAAATATTCAGAAACCTCATCGATGCAGATTATTTCAAGATCATTAACAAACTTATTTAAGCGTGATAATATTTGATCGCTTATTTTAACATTAGTTGAAAAAAACTTTCAAAAAGAATATGCAATAGATTTTTTGAGGCTTATGGATATAAGAGAAAAAGATATAACTGCAACTGAAATTCAATCTGCGGCTAGATGATATATTGTGCATAAGAGATTAGCGACGCAAGAAGAACAAAAAGAAAATGAAAAACAGTAGAAAGTATTTGAAGTTTAAGGATTTGTTCCTCGTTTAAAAACAGGTAAGTTGGTAGTTGAGTCAGAATGATTATTAATATTCGGTATTTGCATCAAGTAAAATTATATAGCGGATATTTTTGGTTGGCCTATAAGCTTTATTGAGCAATTATAATAAAAGGAAGAAATTGATGTAATAGTTGTACTCTGGATTGTTTTAATTATTGAGAATATTGGGTATATTCATGTGTTATAATTTAATCTAGTTTACAATATTTCAATTATACAATTTATAGTATCAGAGTCGATTTTTATTTTTCCGCCTATTGGTAGAGTGCAATGTGGTTCTGTATGTCCAAAATCAACATTTGCGATGATAGGAATTGTAGGATTAATATTTTTTGTTGCGATAATTTTTGTAAGTAAATTTTTTGTCATATTATAGTTTTTTTCAAAACGCCCAATAAGAATACCTTTAATTTTTTGAGCATCATGTTGCATAAGTAATGTTTGTAGTCTTCTATCAAATTCTCTTGGGTTAGCTGGTTCTGCATCTTCTTCGAGAAGTAGAATTTTTTCTTCAAGAGATGGCATAAATTCAGTGCCAAGCAAAAGATTAAAAGTTCCTAAATGTCCTCCAATGGCAATACCTGAGGTTTCTCCTGGTTGCAATATCCAATATCCATCATTTTTAATTAGATTTCTTGTTATTTGATTAATATACCATGCGTCATTTGACCAAAATTCAGCTGGATGAAGCATAAATGGTCGAGATTGTGAAAGAGTTTTTAAAAAATAGTTTATATCATAAGGATCTAATTCCTTTTGGCCAAGCGTCGAAAAAGTTGGACCATAGTATGTTATAATGCCACATTTTTTGGTAATCGCATTTAAAAGAACAGTAATATCAGAATATCCACAAAATGGTTTAGGGTTTTTTGCTATAAGATCAAAATTTATATGACTTAATAATTGATTCGAATTGTAACCACCTATTGCGGCAACAATTCCATCGACAGTTGGATCTAAAAATGCATCATGAAGATCTTTGATTCTTGATTTAATAGAGCTACTTTGAAAATCATCACATTCAAAACAATTTTGACTAAATGAGGTTGAAAATCCCATTTCTTCGTAGCGTTGTTTGGCTGAATATATAATTTGTGGTGTCAAAAGATTTGTTGAAAGACTTGGTGCAATGATGCGAATATGAGCTCCATTTTTAAGTAATGGTGGCTTATGATACTCCATAACTGACCTTTTTTAATCGTTATTAGATTGTTTTTAGAAACGATTTTTACTCTCTATAAATCTAGATATCCTTTTTTGAGTTTTTTATTTTTTAAATCTATTTGGTTGCACTATTCCACCAGAAATTATTAAGGCTGTAGCCTCTTGTCGAGTTAAATTAATTTCTTGAATGTTTTCTGATGAGATCATAATAAAGTTTCCAGATGCTGGATTTGGAGTATGAGGAATATAAACGCCGACAAGATTATGATTGGTAACTTCTGCTGGAATTTGTTTAGTTAGAAATCCTATACTATAAATTCCTTGTCTTGGATATTCGATAATTACAACTTTTTTAAAACTTGTTTGATCGTGAGATGAAAATGCATATACCAATTGTTTAATGCCCTTATAGACTGTATTAATCATAGGAATTTTAGATAGCGATTCTTCAAGGATATGAATAATTGGTTTTAAGATAAAAGCTTTTATTAAAATACCAATTATGAAAATAAACAGTATTAATAATAAGATTTCGTAATGTGGAATTTTGCTAATAATTGGAATATTGAAATTTCTAATAGGAACTAACATTCTTTTTATAACATTTAGAAAAAAATGAAAAATTGAAAATGTTATAGTGATTGGAAGTAAAAATAAAAGTCCTGTTATAAAAAGGTGCTGTATATATTCAAGAGGTTTTTGAAATAAGTCTTTGAATTCCATAATTTCCCTAATTAATAAGTTTTAAAAAATCATTTTTTAATTGTTCTAAAATTTCTTGAGCCTTTTGTTCATCCTTGTGTTCAACCATGATACGTAATATTGGCTCTGTATTTGAGGGTCTAGCAATAATACGAACGTCTGATGAATGATATTTTGAAAGTATCATAGAAATATTTTTTGTATCTATAGTTTTTTTCTCAAGGCTTATAAAACTATGTTTTTGAACGTATTTGTCATAAGAAATATTAAAAAGTTCTGGTTTATTTTGAATGGTTTCAAAAAATAATAAAGCTGCAAAAATTCCGTCGCTACAAAATGCATGTTCCATAACTGTAATATGGCCGCATGGTTCTGACCCAATCATAGCCTGATTATTCATTAAAGTTTCAATTATATTTCGTTCACCAACTTGAGCGCGAATAACTTTTTTATTCTTTTTTTCAAGATATTCAATAATTCCTTGATTAGTCATAACCGTTCCAACGACCGTTTTAAAGTCTTGGTAAGCGTTATTTTGAGAAATAACAACTAGAAGATCATCGCCATCAAAAATTTTTCCTGATTCGTGTGCTATGATAACTCTATCTCCATCACCGTCAAAAGCACATCCCCAAGTAGTTTTATTTTTTTGAATTTGTTCAAGTAATAGCATGTGATTTTCAGATCCTGAATTGCTATTAATTTTATTACCATCTTGTTCATTATTTATAGCGATAGTTTTAATTCCTAATGTTTGAAAAATCTTAGGCGCGATATGTGCTGTTGCTCCATTTGCACAGTCTAAAAGTATAGAAAAATCTTTAAATGTAATGTTATTTAGTTCTTGTTCGATTTCATCTTGATAAAAATTTATCAGATCAATATCTATACATGGAGTTTTGCCTGATTTGAGCTGAGGAGTATTTTTTCCCATTATTTCATGATATATTCGAGAAATTTCAAGCTCTATTTCTTGGGTAAGATATCCAAATTCTGTTAAAACTTTGATGCCATTGTATTCTGCTGGATTATGAGATGCTGTAATAACGAATCCTAATGTAAAAAAATTATCCTCTTGATCTTCATCAAAATCATTATAATCATCTTGGTCATCTTGATTATCTTGATCATCTTGATAATCGCGTAAAGCTTTGGCAACAAATGGTGTTGGACAAATTCCAGCATCATAAATTTCGTGGCTATGACTAGTTAATCCTTGGATAAGGGCTTGTTTTATAAATTGTCCAGAAGGTCGAGTATCTGTAGCAATTAGAATATTGCAAGGATTCTCAAATTCTTCGTAAAGTAAGGTGCTAATTGCTGTACCAAGAGCTATAATTTTTTCTGTTTGCAGATAACCAGAGTTGATTTTGTCTCTGATGCAGCTATTTTTAAAAACATTGGGAATTTTATTCATATTTTTTTATTATAATCGACGTGAATAGATATATGTCCAGGTACTAAGTCTACCAGTTTTAAAGTATCAGGTAAAAAAAGATTTTCTTTTCCTAAAACTATTTCCTGATTCCCTTCTTTGAATTTTGATCCATCCAGATGTATTTCTGCATGCTCTTTTTTAAATTTATATACCTCCTTGCGATTTCCTTGTACTGTTATTTCTATCGATGTTGGAGCGATGACATATTCAGTTTTTATGTCATAAAAATAAATAGGTGCTTGATATGTTTGTGATATTACTTGGTGTTGTGCGATACAAAACCAGATACTATATCCTAAAATAATTGAATAAATTCTAGTTATGTGGCGATGTTGTATCATTGCGGGTAGGTTTATTTTCATAAATTGTTCCTTCTATATTTTTTGAAATTGTAGTTGATTTAGGAATTAACTTTTTAAGTAGAGTAAGAGTTTGATCTACAGATATATTTTTAATGTATGTATCTTGATACCAGATGGAACATTCCTGATTATTGGGGTTAATATGCCATATTATTGCATCGGTGCGGCGGGATAAAATATTTGCAGCTTCTTTACAATGTTGCAATGAGTCATGTTCTGCAAATATCATCATATATTCAAGAATTTTATCAGACCAAATAGCATTTACATATTGTAATGTTCCAAATTCTGTAACTAAAATAATAGATGGATTTTCAATAAGCGGACTTGCAAGGATAAGATCTAAGACATTTTTTTGTATAGGTAATTCCATTTTGTAGGGTGCTTGAATAAAATGAAGAATATAATCCTTTTTTTGAATGATGCAGAAGATATTTTTTTTATGATGCGCAGCCAATAATATTGAACGCGTAAGATTTTCTATCCATTGTTGATCAGGAAGAGTTGAATTTTCAAAACGGTGTAAATTTTTCCAGGCAAAATATTTTTGAATGTTTTTCTGATGTGCAATAACGCAAATTATAGCTGCAATAGGAGAGCAAATTATCAATACCCAAAAAAGAGTAATAGCGTTGATTAATTGACTGAAAATCATAAGGCCACTGTATAAATAAACATATAAAATCATGGGCTTTGTATGATCGGATTGCAGCCAACATAAAACCTTATAGGTACAGAGGCTTAAAATAATAACTTCTAAATAATTTTGATAGTTATATAAAGCAAATTGTTCAGCACCAAATTGTTGAATATAAGATAAAAAAGTTGTTAAGGGCATGTAATTTCCTTTTTAAGTTGATATGCTAAATTTATTAGTATGTTTATGAGCTGAATTTAATAAGGAATTTTATGAAAAAGCAAGAAATTGTTTTAACCGGAGATCGACCAACCGGCCCCTTACACCTAGGACATCTTGTTGGATCTTTACAAAATCGAGTAAAACTTCAAGATTTGTATAAGCAATATGTTATGATAGCAGATGTACAGGCTATGACTGATAATTTTGAAAATCCTGCAAAGGTTAGAGAAAATGTCATGGAGGTTATGCTTGATTATCTTGCGGTGGGTATTGATCCTAATAAAACAGACTTTTTTATACAATCCATGATTCCTGAAATTGCAGAATTAACGGTTTTTTTCTTGAATTTAGTAACAGTTAGTAGGCTCATGCGTAATCCGACCGTCAAAACAGAGATTAAAGCGCGTGGTTTTGAAGAATCTATACCCGCTGGTTTTTTAATGTATCCAGTTAGTCAAGCTGCTGATATTACGATTGTTAAAGGAACACTTATTCCTGTTGGTGAGGATCAGATACCGGTGATTGAACAAACAAATGAAATAATTAGAAGCTTTAACCGCTTGTATCAGGTTAACGTTTTTCCTGAAGCACAGCCCCTGATTTCTCGTGTAGCACGTCTTATGGGTATTGATGGACAAGCTAAAATGAGCAAAAGTTTAAGTAATGCTATTTTTCTTTCTGATAGTCCAGATGTTTTAAAAAAACGTGTTATGAGTATGTATACAGACCAAAATCATATCAGAGTTGAAGATCCAGGGCAGATAGAGGGCAATGTAGTATTTACTTACCTTGATGCTTTTGATCCAGATACCATTAAAGTTGCAGAATTTAAGCGGCATTATCAACGTGGTGGTCTTGGTGATGTAAAGATTAAGCAGTATCTGTTTGATGTGTTAAATCAGTTACTTACACCAATTCGTGAAAAAAGAGCGGAATATGCGCAGGAAAGGGGCGAGGTAATGAAAATTTTATTACAGGGCACAGATCGAGTACGTCAGGTCGCGGCACAGACTATGTCTGAAGTTAGAACATCTTTAAAGTTAAATTATTAAAAAAACTTGACTGTCGTCTTTAACTTTTCGTAAGCTTATTACTAGGTAAATTGGGAAATGGAGGTTTCTAGTGATACCAAAGAAAGCATCAAAATTATTTCTTATTCCTGCACTAGTGGGAATATTTTTCATTATTCTTTTTAGTATTTCAGTTATAACGTTATGGCGCAGTTCGCGTATTAATTTTGATGAGTTAATTCATCAAGAGGTTATGCAACTTAAAGAGACATTCGAACGGATTCAGCATGATTGTTATATCTATAATTTTGAACATGAGAGAAATTATATCGATTTTTTAAATGTTGTTAAATTTTCAAATAGTCATGTTGGGTCAATGGAGCTTGGCTTCCCGCAGAATTGGAAAGGACCTTATTTAAAGAAGAACCCAAGGATTCAAAATAAGCTATATACAGTTCTTAAAAATAAGCAGGGTTATTTTATTGTACCAGGAGATGGTATTCGTTTAGCAAATGGTAAAGTAATTGGAAAAGATCTTGTTTTGGATAAAAATTCAGATATGAAACATCTTATGTTTGATTTTAATGGATTGGCATCTTCTGTAGGAGTTCTTGCTGCTGAAATAAAAATTGGTTCTGAATTTGTTAAAAACATGACTCAATATAAATGGGAAATGTTAAGTGCTATGGATTAAGATAGGGAAGGGTATTATGAAAAAATACATTCTTACAATAATGATTTTTTTATCAAGTTGGGTTATACGTTCTATGGATAAGAGAGTGACATTTAAAATGAGACCATTTGTTTTAAAATCTACTGGTTATCAAGCACCGTCAACAGGTTTTTTAAGACCTACCGTGAATAAATTATCTATATCTCGTAAAGTTAATAAGGCATACGAACATAATTTAAAATTGGCAAAGTACTGGACTTTAAATCAGTTATTAAAAAAGGGGCCAAGTGCATATATTTTCATGGATACTAATTTAAAAAAATTAGATAATAATTTACAAAATATATCAGAACGATTGTATCCATTTTTTTATGGAAATAAGAATATTCAAGATTTTTGGGAATATAAGTTTGAAAAAGAACGTGAAAAGAAAATAGAAAATATTGAATCTATTTTTAAGGTAGAAGCAGCTGCTGTTGTCTCAAGGATTGTTTTAAAATTAGAAAAAGATCATCCATTATTATTTCAAATGTTAATTCTGGAGATAATGCGAGATCCATCGAATCTATTTCAAAAAATATTTACAGATGATTTTAATTCTGAACTTATAGATGCAATTATAATAAATCTATCTGATGTTTTTGGTAATGATTCAGCTGCTTTTAAGCTTTCTCTAGGAGTAATTAGGGTGAAAGATTCACTAGGTATGATTAAAGATATTTTTGTAACGCCAAAGATGAATGGGGCAGTAGATCCATTTGCAGAATTACGTAAGATTATAAAGTATGAGATTTTAAGAGCTGAAACAAATTTAATTTTAAAAATAGAGCCGAGAAATTCACCGTTATTTGCTCCAATATTAAAAGAAATTAAAAATATGTCTGTTCTGGAAGAATATAATTTTTTTATATCAGTAATTGAAGAAATTAAAGAATTAATAAAAAAACCTTTTAAAGAATCAAGAAAAATAGCTATTAATAGTATCCTTAACAGAACTTTTGAGCAAACTCAAGCCTTGGAAAGTTTTCAAAAAAACATGGATAAAGTTAAGATCTTTGTGGCAGCAGTTATATTCTTGGGATTTAGTGAAATATCTTTTGGATTAGTCAATCAGTTAAGTTCTTTGGCTAACCCAGCATAGTTTTTTGCTTTATAAGTTAATTTGTGGACTTATCAATTTTTATTGTTTTTAGTCGTCGGGCAATGTGATTTTTACAAAATCTTGATTTTTATTGTTTAAATTAATTAGTCTATTATGTAAGAAGTTACATATTTGAGGGGATTGTATGATGAAGTTTTGTAGAATATTAATAAGTATTTACTATTTGCTTGATGGACAACTATTTTCAAGTATAGGATCTATTGGGGCCGGAGCTTTGACTCGAAGTGGTCAGCAGTTAGCACCTACTCTTGCTGCTGCGCCTAATTTGATAGTTTCACAAATAAGAGCAAATCCTGCAATAACCAGATTAGATCCTGGACATATTTCTAAGCCCACAATGGCGCAACTGCAAGATTCATTTAATCAAGCATTGGATTATACGAGTCATCAATCGTCACAATTTATAAAATTTCAAAAACCGATAAAAATGGAAAAACCTATTATTGTTAACACATCACCTGTTGATGCTAAAAAATTTTTAAATTTAGAATTGCTTAAAATCTTAAGAGATAAAACAATAGATTTTAAAACATTTGTTAAGATGATGACGGCTTTAGCTGCTATGTTTGGTTCTTATAAATTATTAGATTTTTTAAATGATTACTATGAACGTAATACAATTTTGATGTGGGCGGTAGAAGCAGATAATATAGCTGTCGTTAAATTTTTATTAGATTTGGGCGTAGATATACATAAAAAAAATTCTGATGGTGATACAGCTATGTTAATTGCAGCACGTTTGGGTAATGGTGATATGGTTAAGCTTTTAATCGATACAATTAAAGAAAAATACTCAGATAATTCTCAAGAGGGTCAAGAAGAGATAGCAAGGCTTATAAATACTAAAAACAATGACGGCAGAACGGCTCTTCTTGAAGTTGTAGAATCAGGTAGTTTTTTGGGAGGAGAAGAGTATGTTGATCCTACCGAAAAAGCGAGATTGGGAATTGTTAAATTATTCTTAGATAATGATGCTGATTTATCTGTGCAAGATAATAATGGAGATAACGTTTTATTTTTATTAACTTTTAAAATGCATTCTGCTGTTAGTCATAAAGATTCTGAAATATTGCGAGAAATGTTTGACGTTATTGTAGAAAAAGATCCAGAAATTCTTCAGGCTATTAATAAAAAGGGCGACAATCTTTTATTGGAAGCTGTGGCTTATAATGAGATTTATTTATTTAATTATTTAAAAGATAAGATTATTGATGTAATGCATTCTGATTTGAATGGCAAAAATATTATTTTCAAGGCTGTTCAATCAAACAATGTTAATATGTTACAAGCTGTACTAAGTTTATTGGAAAATAGAATTAATACAAAATCTAGAGAGGGTAGTACTGTTCCTTTAGAAAACAAAAGTTTATCAGAAAGATTTAATTTTAGTATTTCTGGATTGATTGGTAAGCAATCTGTTAATGTGAAATTACAGCAGTTCTTAGCAATGAAAGATAATAAGGGATTAACGGTTATGGATATTGCCATAGGCAATAGGGCTTTACCCATGGTCAAATTATTAGTTAAAAATGGTGCTCAGCCAACAGAAAGGCAGCTTAATTGGGCAGTGATTATAAATAATATAGATTTAGCTTCGATTTTATTAAATAATTCTACATTGAGTCCTTCAGAAGATGATCTGTCTATGGCTTATAGGGCAAAAAATATAGATTTGCTTAAAATCTTATTAAATAATCAGAATATCTCTTCTGATTTGAAAAATAAATTTGTAGGAAGGGCATTATCGAATTCACTTAAAAATCAGCAGGGATTAATGTTTGATTTTCTACTTCCAATGGCAGATGAAACAACCCAAAGAGCAATGATTAATGATATTGTCCGTACGGAAAATCCTTTGATTATAAAATCATTTTTAAATTCTTCTCAAACTACAAATGTCATGCGACGAGAACTATTAAAAGATGCGATATTATTAGGTTCTTCTGCTCAAATTATTAATTCTTTAATAAGTGATCCATCTACAAAGAATGCATATGAAGATCCTGCTTTACGTGCGTTAATTTTAAGAGAAGCCTTAAGAAGGGTTAATTCTGGCGCATTAAAAAGCGGCATGAGAAGTACGCCTGGTATAACAAAAGAGGACTTACTGCATGATCCTCTTTTAAAGGAATTACTTTCTGCTTGGATGCCAAAGCAGGAAGCAAGCTGGGGTAATTTGATATCAGACAAATGGGCTCAATGGCTAGGACAAAAGGGTTCAAGAGATATTATTGCCGAACAAAAAATCGCATTTGAAAAAGATTTAGGACAAATGATTTCGGATGAAAATAGTAGCAGGAAATCAAAATTTATGCTGTCTGATTTTTCACCGAAAGTAAAAAAAACAAATTGGAATCAAAAGATTGCTTATCTTACTAATGCACTTGGCAGATCCAAACCTGAAAATTTATCTGATGCTGAATCGCTTGAATGGTTAAATGATTATAGTAGTACCCAACAAAAAACTAAGTGATCCAATATAGTATCTATTAAAAAAGCAGATTATTTTTCTTGAAGTTTTAGAAAAGAAAAATCAAAATAAATTTAATAAAAAAGTGGTATGCAACATGCTGCTTTTTATCCTTTGCTTAAATAATCGTCAGAAAACTGCCTTCAATTTTTTTAGAGCCATGATTTGCAAATTGAACTGTTATAAAAACTTTATCACCCTTTTGTTCAATTGTATGGGCGATACCTAGACCAAAAGTTGGATGGCTTACTGTTTGTAAACGTTTAAATTTGCATGAAGATTCAGTTTCATTAATAGGTTTATTGGGATGGAGGTTGTTTTTTTGAAAATTAACAACACCTGAATGATTATTTTTTTGATCGACCCAATCTTGTAAGAATGTTTGAAATCCTGTTTTGCTCCAATGTGTAGCTGGCTGACATTGAACTAAATTTAAAGGAATTTCTTGTAAAAAACGAGATGGTCTTTGTTCGTCAAGTTTACCAAAAACATTACGATATTTACTGGTAGTTATAAATAATTTTTCTTGAGCTCGTGTAATGCCTACATAAAAAAGTCTACGTTCTTCTTCAACATTTTCTTGGCCAATTGATTGGTTGCTTGGCAATATTCCTTCTTCTAGTCCGGCAAGTATGACATTTTTAAATTCAAGCCCCTTTGCAGCATGCAGAGTCATCATTTGTATACAATCAGTTGAATTATCTTCCTTTTTGATTTGCTCTTGCATAAGTGCTATTTCATCAAGAAATTGAGATAGCCCCGTATTCTGTTTTTCATTAAAATGATTTGCTGCTCGAATAAATTCACTAATGTTTTCACGTTTTTCTTCAGCTTCTTTTTTTTCGTGATTATCGATCAGGTATGTGATATAGTTTGTTTCCATGATGAAATGTTCAAGTGTCTTTGCGGTATTTTCAATAATAATGTTTTCAAATAGTTGAGCAAATTGAGCTAAGGAGATTTTTTGTTTATTGCTTACTAAGTCCTGTTTTACAATAATTTTTATAATATCTAAAAAGGTTGAAAGTGGATTTTGATTCCAAATTTGTAAAAATATTTCTTCAAATTTTTCGCCAAGACCTCGTAGTGGACAATTTATAATTCTAAAAAATGAGATGCGATCATAAGGATTAATACAAAGTCGAAGATATGCTAGCATATCTTTAATCTCTTTTCTTTCATAAAACTGTATACCGCCGATAATTTTATAAGGAACAGCTTCTTTAAGAAGGGCTTCTTCTAGAACACGCGATTGATAGTGAGTTCGATATAAAATTGCTATGTCAGAACGTTTTTCTTTTTTGCCTAAAATAGTAATGAGTTGTGTAATAATGCTTGCTTCTTGAAGATCGGATAAACATTCTAAGATCATAGGTTTATGATTATGTATATTCGATGACCAAAGTTGTTTATGATTTCTTTGTGTGTTGTTTTTTATAACATGATTTGCAATGTCTAAAATATTTTGTGTTGAACGGTAATTTTGTTCAAGTTTAATAGTCTGCGTATTGGGAAATTCTTTATCGAATTCTAAAATATTTTGAACTGTAGCTCCACGCCATGAATAAATAGATTGATCTTCATCACCAACAGCACACACTGAGTCAATAGCGAAATTATTATTAATTAAAGACATTTCTTTTAAAAGAGCATGTTGAATTGTATTGGTATCTTGATACTCATCAATAAGGATATGTCTGTGATTATTAATATGTTTGAGCTTAAATGGTTCGTTTGATGATAATAGTTTATATGTTGTATACAGTAAATCATCAAAATCAAGATAGTTGCTTAATCGTTTTTGTTGTCCGTATTCATTATAAAGCTCTATGAATTGTTGCATGTGATGCATGTTCCATTCAGGAAGCTCTGCCTTTAAAAGTTGACTTAATTTGATTGTAGAAAACATAGGCAATAATTGCTTTGCATTAAATAATCTTTCTAATCCGCGATCTTTTAGGATAGATGTTAAAAGTTTTTGTGCATCTTGTGCATCAATTACGGTAAATGTTTCTTTGTTTAAAAGATGGATATTTTTTTTGAGTAGCATTAAGCAGTAAGCATGAAATGTTGCAATATATGGCTTAGTTCGTAGGTGTGGCAAAAAGTGCTGTATGCGATGTTGCATTTCCTGAGCAGCTTTGTTGGTAAATGTTAGAGCAATAATAGAGGAAGGCTCGATGTTATGTTCTAAAATTAAATTAGTGATTCTAGCAGTAATAACTCGAGTTTTTCCGGATCCTGCACCAGCAATAACTAGATATGATCCATGAGCAGCAGTTACAGCCCTTTTTTGCTGTGAATTTAATTGTGTTTCAATAAAACTTTTAAATGATTGTACTGGTGTCATGATAATATCCTTAGTGCCTAAAAACTGAACAAAATAGAAGAAACAGAAGGGTTTATATATTATTTGGGTTGGGCCTTAGGCTTCCACTTTTCAAGGTATTTGCGTAAGGGATTTAAACCATTTGGCGTTGTGCAGCTAACTGCAACATAGGGAGCAAAAAAACCAAAAGCACTGAGACGCTTTTGAAGCTCTTTGCGATCAAGTCGATCAATTTTATTAAAAACAAAAAGCATTTCTTTGTCGATTTCAATATCATCAAGCGTTTGCAAAACAACATCAACATGAGATCTCCAGTTGTTATCAGATATATCGATAACAACGAGTAAAAGAGCTGCATATTCAAGTTCTGAAAGGGTAGATTTAAAAGCATCTATGAGTTGATGAGGCAGTTGTTGAATGAAACCTACAGTGTCAGATAAAAGACCGATTTTTTTACCTTGAAAGTTTAGCTGGCGAGTTGTTGTATCAAGTGTTGCAAAAAGTTGATCTTTTGCAAGAACATCACTGTGAGTTAAGGCATTTAAAATTGAAGATTTTCCAGCATTAGTATATCCGACAAGGCATATAAGAGGAATGCCTTGTGACAACCTTTGTTTGCGCTGAGTTTCTCTGGTTTTATCTAGTTTTTCAAGGTGTTTTTTGACTGTGACAATTGAACGATTTAAGTGTCGAAGAGTCGCTTCTTTAACGGTTTCTCCTGGTCCACCTCTAACACCTACGGCACCAGCCTGTTGATCCATGTGTACACCAAGACCAGAGACGCGGGTTTTTGCAAATTGAAGTTGTGCAATTTCAACTTGAAGTTTACCTTCAGCCGTTGTTGCAGCTTTTTCAAAGATTCCTAAAATAAGTCTTGTTCTATCAAGAACTGGGCAATCAAACATCTCAGAAAGGTTGCGTTCTTGTTGAGGGCTTAAAGTATCAGAGATAATAACCTCTTCAAAATCTTGACTATCAAAGATCTCTTTTATTTCAGCTAGTTTACCCTTAGTGAAAAAATGACCTGCATCAAATTCACGTAGTTTTACCTGAATATTTACATAATCGGTTATACCATAAGTATGAGCTAAGCTTAAAAATTCATCATAATATGCTTGTATATCGTCGGCTCTGTTATGAGGAGATTGAACACCGATCAAAAGTGTTTTTTTTGTATAATTAGTATCTAACATTTGAGGCTTTGTCATAAACAAGCAACCTTTTTAAGTGAATTTTGAATTTTTTTAAAAAATATACTAATCAGTTTACTAAAAAAGATTTAGATAGTGTAGTTATTTCTAATTTATGTTATTATATTAAAAATAATAAACAAAATTGTGATAAAATTATAATAAGCAAATAAAAACATGTTTGATTTTTTAACAGAAAAGTTTTCATCGATATTTTCCTCGTTTACGCGTCAGAATCATTTAACTCAGCAGAATATGCAATCAATCTTGGAGCAAGTAAAAGATGCTTTAATTGAGGCTGATGTTTCATATGATACTGTGCAAGCCTTTGCAAATGAAGTTCAACAAGAAGTTGTTGGAAAAAAAATAATTTCAGGCTTGCGACCTTCTGATCAGTTCATCAAAATTGTTTATGACAAGATGGTAGCTTTTTTGGGTGGCGCAGCTACGCAAGAAACATTTACGTTTCAAATCCCTTCAGTTATTTGTGTAATGGGCCTTCAGGGTTCTGGAAAAACTACGACTATCGGTAAATTAGCTTACTTTATTAAAAATCAGGCAGAAAAGCGCGGTAAATCACGTAAGATTTTATGTGCATCTATTGATTTTTATCGTCCAGCAGCTATTGATCAACTTGAACAAGTTGCTCGTGGTGTAGGCGTAGATTTTTACCGTTCTTCATCCATGCAGCCACAGGATGCGGCAAGAGATATTATCTCTTATTTTAAAAAACAGGGATATGAGCATTTATTGTTTGATACAGCAGGACGTTTGCATGTTGATGAGCAGATGATGCAAGAGCTTGCTTCGGTCAAGGCGATTATAGAACCGAAATACAGCTTTTTGGTTCTTGATAGTATGACAGGACAGCAATCACTGGCTGTTGCTACAGATTTTTTAAATCGGATTGGTTTTGATGGTGCTATACTTTCCAAAATGGATAGTGATACACGGGCTGGTGCTGCATTTGCATTTCGTTATGAATTAAAAAAGCCCATATGTTTTATGGGTGTTGGTGAAAAATTTGATCAGTTAGAGTTGTTTCGTCCTGAGCGTATAGCAAAGCGTATGCTTGGCATGGGAGATATTTTAACTTTAGTTGAAAATGCTCAAGAAAAGATAAAACAATCAGAGCAGGAAAGTATTGCTCGCTCTATAGCGTCTGGAAATATCACGCTTAATGATTTTTCAAAGCAGCTTGATATGATGGCTAAGCTTGGTTCTATAGGAACTATATTAAAATTTTTGCCTGGAGCTGGGCAATTAAAGTTGTCAGATCAGGATCTTTATCGTGGCGAGCAAGAAATGAAAAGATTTAAAGCAGTGCTTAGCTCAATGACGCTAAGGGAGCGTCAGATGCCTGATTTACTTGATGCTTCCCGTAAAAAGCGCATAGCGCTTGGAGCGGGCGTTGACGTTACTGTAGTAAATCTTTTGCTTCAAAGATTTGAACAAAGTAAACAATTTGTTAAACTTTTAAAGAAGAATCGATTTTTTAAATAAGAATTTTATTTGTATATGTTCAATTTAATGTAAAAGGGTTGCCGAATGGCAGTAAAAATTCGTTTTGCTCGTATTGGAAAAAAACATGCTCCAATTTATAAAATTGTAGCAATTGACTCTCGCAAGAAGCGTGATGGAATGTTTCTTGAAGATTTAGGAACATACAATCCAAAAACAAAACAGATTGTTCAGTTTCATGATGATCGTTTAGCGTATTGGATGTCAGTTGGTGCTACTCCAACAGATGCTGTGGCTCGTTTGATTGCAATTAAGCAAAAAGTAAAATCAGTTGCGCAAGAAGTTGTTAAAACAGAAAAGAAAGCTGCTTCTAAAAAAACAGTTTCTAAAAAAACTACAACTGAATAAGTTTATTTAAATAGTATTTGGATGTATGAAAGTTTCGATAGTTACTTTATTCCCTGAACTTTATCATGCATTTTTAAAAACAAGTTTGATACAAAAAGCAGTTGAAAAACAACTGCTTTCTTTTAATCTGACATCTGTTTTTGATTATGTAGAGCCTAAAGAGCGTGTTGATGCACCGACATTTGGTCATAGTGCTGGTATGTTATTGCGTCCAGATGTGCTCGAAAAGGCGTTTGAAAAGCAAGATGAGGTATTTGGAAAATCTTTTAAGATTTTTTTATCACCTCAAGGGAAAAGATTGACTCAAACAACATCCAAGCAGCTTTGGTCTAGAATTCAGAATCATGAGCATATTATGTTTGTAGCAAGTCGCTATGAAGGCATTGATGCGCGAGTTGAAGAGATTTATGCAGACGAAATAGTGTCAGTAGGTGATTTTGTTGTTATGGGTGGAGATGTTCCGGCAATGCTTTTAATGGAATGTTTATTCCGTCATGTACCTAATGTCGTAGGAAAGCATGAATCAGTATTGTTAGATTCTTTTTCTGGAGCATTTGTTGATCATCCTGAATATACTAAACCGGTCATGTGGAAAAATAAAAAAGTTCCTGAGATATTGAGATCTGGAAACCATGCGGCAATTGCATCATGGAGAAAAGAACAAGCTGTAAAACTTACAACTCAAAAACATTTTGATTGGCTGAGGTCCCATTGGTTAACAAAACATGACAAACAATTGGTTCGTGCTTGTATACCAAATCATTATGTTGTTTTAATGCATGACGAAATTGTATTAAAGGGTGGCAGGGTAGGTACAACATCTGTTACTTCAATGGACATTCATGATATTGCTCGATCTAGTACGACTTATAATTTAAAAAACTATTTTATAGTAACTCCGTTAATTGATCAGCAAAAAATTGTTAGCACTATTCTGGATTTTTGGAAAGATCAGCAGGTTGGTGGTGAATATAATAAACACCGTCATGAAGCATTGGATATAGTTGTTTTAAAATCGAATTTACAGGCCGTATTAGATCAGATTGAACAACAGGAAGGCAAAAAGCCGATTATTATAGGAACTTCAGCTTGTTTTGATCAACATGAAGAGAAAATTATTTCGTATCATGATCAGGAAAAAGTTTGGGTTCATGATCGACCAGTTCTTTTACTTTTGGGTACTGGGCATGGTATGGCACAACAATTGCTTGAAAAGTGTGATTATTTTTTACAGCCGCTTCATGGATTTTCAGATTTTAATCATTTATCTGTTCGATCTGCTGCTGCTATTATTTTTGATAAATGGCTTGGTTTTGATGTACGTTCATAAAAATTAGATATTAAATTTGTTATTTACGCTGTTTTTGGTAATCTTAAAAGTAAGATAAGAATTGATTGATAAAGGTTTAAAACATCATGAAATCAAAAAAATTAAACAAAGAAACGATCCAATCGATTGCAACACGTGATTTATCCTATCCGGATTTTCAGATTGGTGATGTTGTTGAGATTGCTCAATGGGTACAAGAGGGTGATGAAAATAAGAGAATTCAAACCTTTCAGGGTAATGTGATCGCAAAAAGCAATAATGCGGCTTCTTCTACATTTACTGTGCGTAAAATGGCTGCTGATGGGGTAGCTGTAGAAAGAATTTTCCCATTATATTCTCCTATTATTGACTCAATTAGATTAGTATCAAAAGCTCGTGTTCGTCGTGCGAAACTTTATTACATTCGTCATAAAGTTGGTGAGGATGCTATAATTAAAGAAAAAGTTGTTCGCAAAACAGCTAAAGCATCAACATCAAAGGCCGCATAGGTTTTTGTATATTGAAAATTAAATATGGGCTGCTTTATAAAAGCAGCCCATATTTTTTATACAAGAGGTGATATGTGAAAATTTTATATTATTTATTTATTTTCGTAATAACTTTTGCAGGTTGTTGTAAAAAAAAGCTTAAGATAGATTCTAAATTTTTAAAAGGAAAAAAGTTAGAGTATGAACAATTATTAGCTCAACATAACGAAATTCCTGATATACACATAGGTTTTGAGGTAGATTCTATTGTGCAAAATTCTATAGATAGTAATTCTTTAGAAATAATTTATAAACCTATTAAAAAATTAAATATTACGATTGAAGATATTAAGGTATCTTATATTGCTGATATGGAAATGTTGGGTTGGCAATGTATTGGTGAATTTAGTGGATCAGCGACACAACTTATTTTTCAAAAAGCTGGCAGAAAATTATTAAGTACGCTAGAGATAGAATCTAATTTACAAATTAGAATTATAATTTATACAAAAAGATAATGAGACTCTAGAGTCTCATTATCTTTTTTATTGTCTTTAATTTTATTGGGAGCATTGGTCTTTAAAAAATATTTAAATGTACGATTTGAATATTTAGATAAATTAATTTTTTGGGCTATAACAATTATGATAAAAATTATTTTTCTCGAGTGAAATCAAGCATCCTGCTTTTTTTATCTTTATTTTCTTGAATCTTTTTTTGTGTTAGGTGTTTTTGAGCTAATTTATGTCTAGTATATTCTTCAAGCGCTAATCCTGTTCCCGTTAATAACGCACCTTGTTTTACGGCTTTAGCAAATTGCTCTGAGAGTCCTTGATAAGGTTCATAGTCTTGTTCGTTATTATCTATATTTTCGTTATTAGAAGTTTTAAAACTTTTAAAATCTTGTAATTTTCTTTCAGCCATGATGGTATAGAATTTATATTCAGGACTATCAAGAAAATTATATAAATTTTCTACAAATTCTTGTGGAGATTTACTATCTGATTTTATCTTTGAATAAGTTTTACGAAATTCATCTGAATAAAATGGTACTATGAGGATATTTGAGCGAAAAGTATCTTCTATTTTTTTGCACTTCTGTAAGACCGTTTCTGTTTCTTGTATATATTTATTAATATTGGTTATTAAATTGCGTTGTTGAAAATTAAGATTAAGATTTTGCAAAATTTTTAGCTTAAGACTTAAGTAATATTTCATAAAAAAAATATCAGAAGTAAAAATGTTTTTAACAGAAGCTACGTTACTCATGATATATGTATTAAATGATTTATTTAATATATCTAATTTACGGTTGATCCAAGATAGATCATTAGTGCCAGTTTCTTTGAGATTTTCTATGATATTTCCTATATCTTCTTCTTGACTATAGCGGTTTATATCATCTGGCGATAAAAGATTGTTGAAATTGGGATTATTTAAAAGATTGTAGTATCGCATACTACTTGTTACAGGGATTATGTTTTTTTTGGGTGGGGTATATATAGTTAACGCTTTATTTGGTGGTGTATCAAATACAATAGCTTTTGATGTTGTAGCAGTATAATCTGGTAACGTTGATGCTGATTTAGTTGTTTCCAAAGGGATTGATCTAAGTGTTTGTGCAATATTTCTTACATTATTTGGTGTTGATAGAATAAGAGCAGATGTTTTTTTGGTCATTGAATATAGTAAGCTTTGTGTAATAAGTGTAAGAATATTGAAAAGTGTAATTAATTTTTTAAAATTCATAGTATGAACTTTCCTTTTTATAAAAAAGGGTGTTATTAACACCCTTTTTTACAACAAATCTTCTAATTTGTTTTTTAATTTATTTGTTTCGTTTTCTAATTCTTCAATAAGAGATTGATGTTTTTTGGCTTCAGGCGTTAATTTTTTACCATGATGTTTTAATTTTCTGAATTTATTACGATGAGTTTTTAATTCTTTTTTCTTTTCAACTATTTTTTTTCTTAATTCTTTTTTAGTTTCTCGTTTATCCTTTTTCTCTGTCTTTTTCTTCTCTTTTTCTTCTCTTTTTTCTTGATGTTTAGGATCATCTCTATGACGAGCTTTATGGATGCCTACTCCAAACATTGTTGCAGCAGCTACAGAACCAAGTGTTGCAGCTGCAATACCAGCTCCAGACATAGCATATGTACAAATTGAAGAGGTTATACCAGCTATTAAAATAGCTAATTTTTTAAAACCATCTTTCATAAATACCTCCTTTTATAAGTTACATTTTATGAGAATTTTTTAAAATGTTAACTTCTTAAATCTTTTTCTAACTCTTTGATATTTTCTGTATGTAATTTAATCTCTTCTTTGAGCTTGTTTATTTCAACGATATTCTTACCGCTTTTTTCTGCTTTATCTAATTTGCGTTCGGTTCTTTTCAGCTCTTTTTTTGATTGTCCTATTTGACGTTTTATATTTGCTTCAGTTCGTGCTTCTCGTTTATATTCATAGTATTCGGGGCTTCTTTCTTGTCTGCTGCCGCTTGTAGCAGCTAAGGTAATAGCTGTTCCTAATAGCGCACCACTTGCAAAAGCGCCGCCGCGAGGCGAAGCTGTTGTTGTTGTGATAGTGAGTATTAGTAATAATTTATTTTTCATAAACTCTCCATTTCCTTAGTTTAATTATTCTTCTGTTTGTTTTTTACGAGTTGATTTTTTAGACGTAGATTTCTTTTTATTTTTTTTCTTATTCGATTTTTTTTCTTGTTTTTCTTCTTCATGTCGTTTTTCTGATCGATTAAGTTCACCAAGTGTCGCAACGTTACCTACGCTATGGAAAAATCCATCAGCTTGGACTATTTGTGATAATGAACCGATAAGGGTAATTATTAATAATAACTTATTTTGATTTTTCATATAAAACTCCTTTTTTATTATTTTTTGTAAAAAATTTTTAATAAATTTTTATAGTTATTCTGTTAATCTATCTTCAAGATCTTCGATACGTTTTTTAGTATCATCGACTTCTTTTTTCTTTTGTTGAACAATGGTTGAAGACTCATCATTGGTTTTTCGTAATTCATTTAAATCATCTTTTGATTTTCTTAAATCTTTACGAGTCTCCTTTAATATACTTTTGATTGTTTTTGCTTGTTCTGCTTCAGAGTAGTCAATCTGTTGGCTTGTTGAATTGTTGGATAACTGACTGTTTGCAAGAGTCCAGCCTAAATAGCTACTCAAGAAGATTCCACCATAAAAACCAGGACCAAACCACCAAGATGGCCCATACCAGTTATATCTGCCCCAGTTTCCATGGTAATATCTATTGCCATGACTATAAGAGTGATTATGTAAATTTTTGCCACTGTGTTTCATATGGCTTTGGTTTCGACCGCTATGGTGTTTGCTACCTGATGCGTTGAGAGATCTGTTGGAAGAAGCAGTATGAGAGCGATTGTGAGTGTGTCCTGAGCGGCTACCTGTATGGCTGTGCATGCCGCTACTGCGACTACCACTATGGAATCCACCACTACGACTACCACCATGAAATCCACCACCGCCGCCGTGACCACCGCCTCGCGCTATTATTAGGTCATTTAGACCTATGGATGCGCATAGTATTAATAATATTTTCTTCATGTACACCTCCATTTTAAAATTCTTACTTTAAAAGATGCCAAAATGTAGGCGACAAAGTCAATATTTTGTTTATGGTGTAATGAATTTCTTAAAAAACTTTAATCAGTGATTTAATTATATCAATGAGTCTATGAGCTTATTTATCTTTCCTGCGCCCAGAAATAATATTAGATCGTTTGTAGATGCTGTGGCGTTGATCTGTTGGATAATATTTTGTCCATTATTAGAAAATGGAATATAAATGACTGAAAGGGTGGGATTTGTTTTTCTTATTTCTTCTGCTAAGTTTTGGCTTGAAATGCTTTCGATTGGTGTTTCATTTGCAGGGTAAATATCTGTAATAATAAGTGTATCAATAGGTGCTTTGGATAGAGTTTGTATGAATTCTGGCCATAGATTTTTGGTGCGGCTATATCTTTGTGGTTGGAATGCAACGATGAGTTTGCGTAAAGTTGCATTACGAGCTACTTTTAATATAGCATCAATTTCCGTTGGATGATGTCCATAATCATCAAATATAAATGCTCCTTGTTTTGATTTACCTTTAAATGTAAATCTTCTATCAACACCTTGAAAAGAAACAAGTCCCTGCTGAATAATATTTTTGTTGAGTCCTAACATAAGGCAGAGGGCAATAACACTGGTTGCATTTAAAACATTGTGGTGGCCAGCAAGAGAGACTGTCCATGTTCCTAAATATTCGTTGGATTGGGTATTAAAAAGATCGAAGGTTGATTCATATGGCTTGAGGTTGATCTTTGTTATTTGAATTGTTGCTTGTTGATGCGTTCCATAAGTTATATAAGGTGTTTGAATTTGGTTAAGAATTGTCTGTATTCCTGGATCATCAAGACAGATAATATTGAGACCATTTTGTGAAATTGTATTAATAAAGGTAATAAAATTCTTTTTAATATCATCTAAATCTTTATAAACACCTAAGTGTTCTCGATCAATATTGGTTGTAATAGCGAATTTTTTAGGAAGTAATAAAAATGATTTGTCGCTTTCATCGGCCTCTGCAACTAAATAATTTCCATCACCATATTCGGCATTGCTATTTAGTTGGTGAATATGGCCACCAACGATAATGGTTGGTTTATAATGGGCTTGAAATAGTACATGGCTTAAAAGTGATGAGGTTGTTGTTTTGCCATGTGCACCTGTTATAGCTATAGAATTTTTATGGCACGACATAATTTCTGCTAAAATTTCTGCACGTAGTTTTATTGGAATATTTCTTTGTTGAGCATTTATTATTTCTGCGTGATTTAATGGAACATCGGAAGAACGAACAATTATGTCAATAGTTTGATCGTTGCATATATTGCTTTGGTGTTTACCTATGTTACATCCAATAGATTTTAATTCTTTAGTTCTTATAGGATCTAAGTTTTGATCACATCCTGAAACTTTATAGCCTTGCCTGAGCAAAATTTTTGCAATACCACTCATGCCAATTCCGCATATACCAATAAAGTGAAGATGCATATTTTTTGATAGCATTATATTTATCCTAAACTAAAATAAATCCCTTCAATATTGAAGGGATTTATTTTAAAAATTCTTATAAAGTTTCTTTTACTTTTAAAAGTTCTTGTTTGACTCTTAGAAGTTCTTGTTTGAGTAAAGTAAGTTTTTGTTCATAGTCGGAAATAGTTATTTTTGGAACAGATTGAGATGCAATAACATTTCGACCTTTTTTTAAATTTTCTAGTTCTTTTTTAGCGCCAGCTAATGTATATTTTTTATCGTATAAAAGATTTTTAATCGTTTCAAATTTTTTAAAATCTTTTTCTTCGTAAAATCTTTGACCACCTTTAGATCTATAAGATTTTATGCCTAACTCTTTTTCCCAAAATCTGATAACAAATTTTTCGACATCAAGTGCTTTGGCTAATTCACCGATTCGATATTGTCGTTTAGACATTTTCATGAGAACTCCTTTTTAGGTTTATTTATTATAGTATTTTCTGGCTTAATAGTTTGTTCTTTGTTAAGATATGGTAAATAGTCTATCAGTTTTTTTTGAAAATTACATATTTATAAGGTAAAATTTTATGTTTTTTTTTGATGCACTTGTAGCAACAAGTATTTCTGTTTCTTTTTATATAGTAGCACGTATATTATTCGCTCGATTCTTAAAGCAACAACCCTTTAATTTTTTTCAGAAATCTGATTTTATAGCAACAACAGTTTTCGCAGTAATTGTTTTTTCTATTAATTATTTTTGGGTTGATTCAGCTACACAAGAATCAAAATTAAAGGTAGAGCAACAATCAATTTCATCGGGGCAAAGCTTTACTGCTCCACAACTTTCAGCCGTTCAAAAACCTCTATTATTAGATGTTGATTTTGAACAGGAAAAAAAATCTGAAGAGGTTGTAACTGAAATTATAACTAAGTTGGCAAAGTATAGATTTTCTTCATATTCCGCATCTTTACAATCTATGGAATTATTATGGCAAGAAGGTCAAAAGTTGGTACCGGTAGTAGGTTCATGTATACCAAGTTTAGCAATAGGTCTTTCTGCTAAAACGCCATATAATTATGAATTAGTTTCTTTAGAGAAATCATCAGACGATTCGGCTTATGTTCTTAAATATGAAGCTCGGTTGCAGGATGGTTTTATTCATAAAACATTTATTATATATAATGATACATATCAAATAGATATTAAATTTTCTTTAGATCAGAAAGATTCTGACAATGAAGTTGCTCGTTTGTTTATATCATCGCCAGTATTGGGTGAAGATATAAAAGCGATTGTTAATAAATCAGGTATTGTTTCTGATTTGAAAATTCAAGATATTGTTTTATCAAAGGAACAACCGTTTAAAGAATTTTGGTTTGAGCCAAAAGTTTTTGGGTTTGTTTCTAAATTTTTAGCAACAATTTGTTTTGATTCTAAGGATGGTGCGATTTCTCGTGCTTATCTAAAAAAGAATGACGAAGTGCAATATCAGGCAATTTTAGAATCTAAGTTGTTGGAATCTGGTAAAGAAATTTCATGGTCATTATACGTTGGCCCAAAAACAGTTGAGGGATTAGGTTCTGTTTCTAAAAAATTAACTGTTTTAATGCAGTATGGTTGGCTAACGTTTATTGCAAAACCTATGATGCAGGCGTTGGTTTATATTAAAGAAAAAACTGGTAACTATGGTATCGCTATTATTTTATTAACACTTCTTTTGAAATTACTTTTACTTCCGTTTACACTTAAAGGTGAACGCAGTATGAAAAAACAGGCAGAGTTTGAAAAGAAACGGCAGTATTTACAACAGAAATTTAAGAATGATAAGGCTGCATATGAGCAAGCGATGGCTGAGCTTATTAATAAGCAAGGTTTTCCAATGTTATCAGGTTGTTTGCCAATGCTGTTAAATATTCCTGTGTTTTTATCATTGAATAAAATTTTAAGTAGCTCTATTGAGCTTCATGGTGCAAAATTTGCATGGTTGCCAGATTTATCATCAAGCGATCCTTATTATATATTAAGTATTATTGTATTTGTTGCTATGGCTATAGCTCCAAATATGGGAAATGATCCTCGTCAATGGGCATCTCGTTTTGGATTTGCATTATTGATTGGTGCAGTTTCTGCTTACCTTGCTTCAGGATTAGCTTTATTTATTGCAGTAAATACATTGGCAACTGTTGCTCAATCATATATTGTTCGTTTATTCGATAAATAAATGAATAATTGAGGGAGAGGCTATGATTGATAAGTTGCCTACTATTAAAAAATTAATGAGACATTTGCATCAAGTACCATTTTTAGCAAGCAAAAATTTATATCGGGTAACATCCTATTTTTTACAAATGGATCGAGAACGCTTAAATCAATTTTGTACAGCGCTGAAAGAAGCGCATGAAAAAATTGTCCAATGTTCTTTTTGTTATGTTTGGAAGGAAAAGGATACGCAGTGCATTTTTTGTGACGATATAGGTCGAGATAGATCTCTTGTTTGTGTCGTTGAATCATGGCATGAGCTTTTAGTAATTGAGCGTACGCAATCTTTTCATGGTCTGTATCATGTGTTGGGTGGAGTAATATCTCCTCTTGATGGTATTAATGCCAAAGATCTAAAAATAGATGAATTGGTTCATCGGGTAACAACACGGGAGATTACTGAGGTTATATTTGCATTAAATTTGACTCCAGAGGGTGAAGCTACGGCAGCTTTTATTGCACGAAAATTGTACGGTCTTCCTGTTAAAATTACATGTCTTGCCAAGGGTGTTCCAATCGGCTCCAATTTAGAATTTGTGGATCGCTTGACGGTAAGTAAGGCGCTTGCTGATCGTAAGGTTTTTTAGCAAAAAGGATTTTAAATGTTTAAAGATCTTATATCTTTAGTAGGTGATATTTCTAAATTAGAAAAAAGTTTACAAGAACGAGTAAGTAGTCGACGTAAAAAGCTTATTGAGTTAATAGGACAACATCATCCTGATAAAAAAGGTATAATATTTTTATTTGCTCCTACGGAATATGATCATGCAATATTTACTCAAGAAAGTTCATTTTTTTATTTTTCTGAAATATCTGAGCCTGCAGCGGTATTGTCATTTGGTTTTTATGATCATACAATATTATATCAGCCGAATTTCGGTGATTTACGTAATAAATGGGTTCAGTCGGTAGATATTATTAATGAATCAACTAAAATTTTGTACGGTATTGATGAGTTAAAGTATAATGGAGCTGTTCTTGGGACATATACGGTTGATCCTTATTTTGTTCTGGCAGATTATCAGCATGTTATACAGGATTTAATTCAAGTTGTAGCACAAGGTAAAACTATTTTCACTTTGTATCCGCAACATAGTCGGGCATATGCGCAAGTAAAATTTATTATTGATCGATTAAGTTTATTTGTTCCAAATTTGATGCAATATGTTGTTGATATTTCTCCTTTGGTTGCAAAATTACGTCGTAAAAAGGATATTTCTGAAATTGAAAAAATATATCAGGCTATATCGATTACGCAAGCGGCATTCCAAGCTGCGGCGCATATGTTACGACCTGATTGTAATGAGGCGGAAGTGCAGGCGGCAATTGAATATATTTTTACAGAGAATCGCGCAAGTACTGCTTATCCTTCGATAGTAGCAGGTGGTAAGCGTGCTACTGTTTTGCATTATAATTTAAACAAAGAGGCTATACGTGCGGGTGATTTAGTTTTAATAGATGCTGGGGCCAAGTTTGAAAATTATTGTGCAGATATTACACGAGTTTTTCCTGCGACGGGTAAATTTAGTAAACGGCAAAAGGAATTATATCAAATAGTTCTTGATACTCAGATGCATGTTGCGGAATTTGCGCGTCCTGGTATGTGGTTATCTGGAGCGCCTGATCCAAGTATGTCATTGCAGCATATTGCTCATGAATATTTAAAAAAATATGGTTATGATAAATACTTTATTCATGGAATCGGTCATTATTTAGGGCTTGATGTTCATGATGTTGGATCTCGACAAGATCCTCTTAATCAAGGTGATGTAATCACTATTGAGCCAGGAATTTATATTCCGGAAGAAGGCATAGGAATTCGAATCGAAGATAACTTTTGGATTTTGGCCGACACAGAGTCGATGTGTATGAGTGAAGAAATACCAAAGGATATAGATATTATAGAGGAGATGGTACAACAAAATTTTGAACATTAATAAAAATTGACCTTTGTATATAAATTCGTTATTTTATAAGTATCTCGTTTGATTTTTTCAGAAATAGATTAATTAAAATCGAAAAATTTCAAAATTATTTTGTAGGGTTTTTTTATGGATATGAACAAAACATTTTTTTTGCGCAAAGAAGACGCAAATCCACAATGGCGATTAATTGATGCAAGTGGCAAGGTGCTTGGTCGCTTAGCAACTGAGATTGCAAATATTTTACGTGGTAAAGATCAAGCTGAATTTACACCTCATACACATAGCGGTGATTATGTTGTTGTGATTAATGCAGAAAAAATTGTTTTAACTGGTAACAAGCTTAATGATAAAGTTTATTTAAGTTATTCTGGTTATTTAGGTGGACAAAAAAGTAGAACTGCACGTGAAATAATGGAAAAAACTCCAGAGAAATTAATTGAACTTGCTGTTAAAAGAATGTTGCCAAGAATAAATAAAAGTACTTTAAGTAGATTAATTTTAAAGAAATTAAAAGTATATGCGGGATCCAAGCATCCACATGTAGCTCAGATTTCAAAATAGCATTGAAATATTAAAAAAATAGCTCCTAATCCTAGGGGCTATTTTTTTATGTGGTATAAGATATTTCTTGAATTGTGTTAGATTTATAAAATTATAGAAGTTTAGATAGATTTTTTAAAAAAGATTATCAAGTAAACAGAAAGAGCGCCTTGAAATTAATTCCAAGGCGCTCTTTCTGTTTACTAAAAAATCAAATGTATGAGGTCTTTGATTGTAAATAGGACTAAGAGTCCAATAGCAAGAATCCAAGAACTAATACCAATCCAATGGCGTATGCGTTCTGAAAGTTGTCTTTTGATGATTGTTTCAATGGTAAAGATTACAAATTGACCACCGTCAAAAATGGGAAGTGGCAATAAATTCATAAATCCTAGGTTAATACTAATGATAGCCAGAAAAAACAAGAGCGAATTAATGCCTTTTTCTGCGCTTTTGCTACTTGCAGCAATAGCCATTAGGGGACCTACAAATCCTTGCGTGGTTTTAGAATGAAATATCTTCTTTAGGCCATCAATAATCGCATTGGTATAAAAAATAACGCTAAAATAAGCAACTTTTAAGGCATTTTGGATGCTTAATGCGGGTTTTAGTTCAAAGGATACATTGAGCTGGCTTGAAATTGCAGGCGATACTTTGGAGCCTTGCACCTTAAGAAAAATATTAATATTTTCACCATTTCTTAGTATTTCTGCAGGGAGTTGGCTTTCTTTTTGATAGTTTTGTACGATTATTTTGCGCGCGAGTGAGAGATTATTGTGAATTTGTTCATGATTAACAGAGAGAAGTGTGTCGCCCTTTTGTAGGCTTTGTGCATTTATAGAATTTTTTGGTAGTTCTGCTATTGTTGTGGTGCATGGTTCATAATAACCAGTAGCGTTTTCAGGCATTTTTGTGCATAAAAGTGTTACAAGTACAATGTAGGTTAGTAAAAAGTTAAAAAGTATTCCACCAAGCATAATGAGTACTTTTTTAACGTAAGAAATTTGGTTAAAGCCTAAAGAACCATTAATTCCTTCTTCTGAAGCTACTTCAACGTAGCCGCCAATTGGTCCAGCTGAAATACAAAAATTAGTATCGCCAATCTTTTTTGAGTATAAAATTTTACCTATTCCAATTGAAAATGTTGGGGTATATACATTAAATATTTTGCAGAAAATATAATGGCCAAATTCATGAAATATAACAATAAATGATATTCCTAGAATACTTGCGATGATTGCAGCTAGCTTTAATGCAATGGGAATTAACATTGATATCCTTTAAAAAGAGGTTTTTTATAAAAATAATGATATTAAGTTAACATGTTGTGGTGTTCAAGTCTAGAATTCTGGGTTAAAAATTCTGATAAGAAAAGCTCTTTTGCGAATCTTCTTGAAAAAACTTGCAAAGAGTTTATAATTAAAAATATAAAAAAAGTTTATGGGTGTCTTCAACTTATTGATACGCACCATCGACTAAGAATAATATCTAAAGTTACAGTAACGTTACTTGTTTATGATAAGGTTTTCTATATGCCTACCATTAATCAGCTTGTTCGTTTAGGCCGCAAAAAAGTTGTTAAAAAGACAAAAAGCGGTGCTTTAAAACGATGTCCTCAAGTTCGCGGTGTTTGTACACGTGTGTTTACAACAACGCCTAAAAAACCTAACTCGGCGCTTCGTAAAGTAGCTAGGGTTAAATTGTCTAACGGTGTCGAAATTACGGCATACATTCCTGGTGAAGGTCACAACTTACAAGAGCACTCAATGGTGCTTGTGCGCGGTGGTCGCGTAAAAGATTTACCTGGTGTTAAGTATCACATTGTTCGTGGTGCTTTAGATTCAGCGGGAGTAGAAGGACGAAAACAATCACGTTCATTGTATGGCGCAAAGCGACCAAAAGCAAAATAAACAAAGGATTTGATATATGCCAAGACGAAAAAAAGAGTTGGTCAAACGTACTATCGTCGCAGACCCAGTCTATCAGTCAGAATTGATTACAAGATTTATTAATGTTATTATGTGGCGTGGCAAAAAAAATGCTGCTCGTCATATAATGTATGAAGCCCTTGAGATGCTCGTAGAAAAAACGGGCAGCAAAGACAAGGCGCTTGAATTATTTTATAAGGCTTACAATAATGTTATGCCTTTAATTGAGGTTCGTCCTCGTCGTGTTGGTGGTAGCGTTTACCAAATTCCGCGCGAAGTGAGTGAGGTTAGAGGTAGATCTTTAGCTTTAAGATGGTTGAAAGAATCAGCTGCAGCTCGTTCTGATAGAACGATGGGTATTCGTCTTGGAAATGAGATATTAGACGCTTCAGAAGAGCGTGGTGGGGCATTTAAGAAAAAATTAGATGTTCATAAAATGGCAGAAGCAAATCGTGCATTTTCACATTTTGCTTGGTAGGTTTGTATGAACTATACGTTAGATAGATATAGAAATATAGGTATTGCGGCACATATCGATGCTGGAAAAACAACAGTAACTGAGCGTATTTTGTTTTATACCGGAATTTCACATAAAATTGGTGAAGTTCATGAAGGTACTGCTACCATGGATTGGATGGAGCAAGAACAAGAACGTGGTATTACTATACAGTCAGCCGCAACAACTTGTTATTGGAAAAATTGTCAGATTAATATCATCGATACTCCTGGGCACGTTGATTTTACTATCGAAGTAGGTCGTTCTTTGCGTGTTCTTGATGGTGTGGTAAGTGTTTTTTGTGGTGTAGCTGGTGTGCAACCGCAATCAGAGACGGTTTGGAATCAGGCAACCCGCTATGAAGTCCCGGCAATTATTTTTGTTAATAAAATGGATCGCATTGGTGCAAATTATCAAGATACGGTTGTAGATATTAATGAAAAATTAGCTCAGGGTCGCGCTGTACCAATGCAAATAGCAATTGGTGAGTCAGAGAATTTTAATGCATTGATTGATGTATTAACCGGAAAAATAGTTCGTTTTTATGGCGATGATCGTGATTTACAAAAGGATCTTGTCTATGAGGATGCTCCAATTGAGTATGCAGGGCAAATAAAAGAAGCTTACGCATTAATTGTTGAAAAAGCTGTTGATGTTGATGAGATTTTAGCTGATAAATATCTTAATGAGCAGCCAATAACAGTTGATGAAGTTAAAGCAGCTATTCGTAGAGGTGTTGCAAAACGCCAATTTTTCCCAGTATTTTGCGGAACAGCGTTTAAAAATAAAGGCGTACAATTATTGCTTGATGCAGTTGTTGCTTATTTGCCATCTCCTTTGGATGTTCCTGCGATTAAGGGTGTTGATGTAGATACGGGAGCTGAAGTAGAGCGTCCTTCATCAAGTAAGGCTCCTTTTGCGGCTCTTGCATTTAAAATTATGACAGATCCGTTTGTTGGAGCTTTAACGTTTACTAGAATTTATTCAGGTGAGTTGAAATCGGGCTCTTATGTTTATAATGCTACCAAGGGAACCAAGGAGCGTGTAAGTCGCTTGGTTCGTATGCATGCAAATAAGCGTGAAGAGATAAAAGAAGCTTCTGCTGGTGACATTGTCGCCGTTGTTGGTATTAGGGATGTGAATACTGGTGATACATTGTGTGATGAAAATCATCCTGTTTTACTAGAATCTATTGATATTCCGGCAGCAGTTATTTCTTCATCAGTTGAGCCAAAATCAAAAGCCGATTATGAAAAAATGGTTCTTGCTTTAAAGAAAATGAATCAAGAAGATCCTTCATTTAAGTTTACATACAATCATGAGACTGGTCAGACTGAAATTTCAGGTATGGGTGAATTGCACCTTGAAATTGTTGTTGATCGTTTAAAGCGTGAGCATAAAGTTGAAGTTGAACAAGGTAAACTTCAAGTTGCTTATAAGGAAACAGTTCAAAAGCCTGTTCAGGTAGAGGGAAAATTCATTAAGCAATCAGGTGGCCGTGGTCAATATGGACATGTTTGGTTGAAAATTGAACCTCTTGCGCGTGGAACAGGATATGAATTTAAAAATGAAGTTGTGGGTGGTACAATTCCTCGTGAATATATTCCTGCAGTTGAAAAAGGTATGGACGAAGCATTGACTTCAGGAATTTTAATTGGTAGTCCTGTCGTTGATTGCCGCGTGACAGTATTTGATGGATCATATCATGATGTTGATTCATCTGAGATTGCTTTTAAAATGGCAACAAAGATGGCTTTTAAAGAGGGTATGAGTCAGGCATCACCGGTGCTTCTTGAACCAATTATGAAAGTTGAAGTTAATACACCAGATGAATACATGGGTGATGTGATGGGAGATTTAAACTCTCGTCGTGGTAGAATCTTGGGTATGGAAACTAAGGGTTCTGCTCAAATTGTTAAAGCTGAAGTTCCTCTTGGAAATATGTTTGGATATGCTACAGAGCTTCGTTCTATGACTAAGGGTAGAGCAAGCTACGCGATGGAGTTTGAATGTTATCGTGAAGCACCAAAGAGTATTCAAGATGAAATTGTAGCTTCAAAAAAATAAGAATTTTATAGGTATATTTATAGATTAAGTGCGTTTCAGGAGAATCTATGGCAAAAGATACATTTGTACGTAGTAAGCCGCACGTTAACGTTGGTACTATTGGACACGTTGACCATGGTAAAACTACATTAACAGCAGCTATTACTACTGTATTAGCAAAAAGAGGTGGAGCTGTAGCAAGAGCTTATGACCAAATTGATAATGCCCCAGAGGAAAAAGCTCGTGGTATTACGATTGCAACTTCACACGTTGAGTACGAAACACCAAATCGTCACTATGCACACGTTGACTGTCCGGGTCACGCAGACTATGTTAAAAATATGATCACTGGTGCTGCTCAGATGGATGGCGCAATTCTTGTTGTGTCAGCAGCTGATGGCCCTATGCCACAGACACGTGAACATATTCTTCTTGCTAAAAACGTTAACGTTCCTTCTTTGGTTGTTTTCTTAAACAAAGTTGACATGATTGACGATAAAGAAATGGTCGACATGGTCGAAGAAGAAGTACGTGATTTATTGAAAAAATATGATTTCCCTGGCGATGAGATTCCTGTTATTCGTGGTTCAGCGCTTAAAGCTCTTAATGGTGATACTGGAGAGCTTGGTGAGCAGGCAATTCTTAAGTTAATGGAAGCAGTTGATACATATATTCCACTTCCAAAACGTGATATTGATAAGCCATTCTTGATGCCAGTTGAGGGTGTTTTCTCTATTGCGGGTCGTGGTACTGTTGCAACAGGAAGAGTTGAAAAAGGCCGTGTTAAGGTTGGTGATGCAGTTCAGTTAGTTGGATTGATGGAAAAGCCAATTGATACAACTGTAACAGGTATTGAAATGTTTAGAAAAAGTCTTGATGAAGGTCAAGCTGGTGATAATGCAGGACTTTTACTTCGTGGCGTTAAAAAAGAAGATGTTGTACGTGGAATGGTTGTTGCTAAACCTGGTTCTATTACACCTCATAAAAAGTTTAAAGCTCAGGTATATGTTCTTACCAAGGAAGAAGGTGGACGCCATAGCGCATTCTTTAATGGATATCGTCCGCAGTTTTACTTTAGAACAACAGATGTTACTGGAGTTGTAACATTACCAGCTGGCCGTGAAATGGTTATGCCAGGTGATAACGTAGAATTGGAAATTGAACTTATTTCTCCTATTGCTATGGAGAAGGATTTGCGATTTGCTATTCGTGAAGGTGGCAGAACTGTTGGGTCAGGAATTGTTACAGATATTATTTTGTAATTTGATTGGAAGTTAGATGAAAAAACAGAAAATACGACTTACGCTTAAATCTTACGATCATCAATTACTTGATAAAGCAGTTAAAGAAATTGCTATGACAGCAAAAAAAACAGGTACCGACCTAGTCGGTCCTGTTCCTTTGCCGAATAAAAAACGTTGTTTTACAGTATTGCGTTCTCCGCATATTGATAAAAAATCTCGTGAGCAATTTGAAATTATTACACATAAGCGGATTTTGGAGATAATTTCTCCATCTGATCAAACAATGGCAGCTTTAATGAAATTAAATATTTCAGCTGGTGTTGATGTGGAAATCAAGTAGGCAAAGGGTAAACTATGATAAATGGTTTTTGGGGCCGTAAGATTGGCATGACCCAAGTATTTACAGCTGATAATAAAGTTGTCCCTGTAACAGCAGTTGATGCATCCGGTTGGATTGTGTCACAGGTTAAAAGGGAAGAAAAAGATGGATATAATGCTATTCAGGTAGCTTATATTCGTGAAAAAATGAAAAATCAATCATTTCAAGTGGAATGGCTTAAAGAAAAATCTAAGTATTTTCGCTGGGTGAAAGAGATTTCTGTTAATCAAGTTCCTGCTGATATAGAAGTTGGAAAATCATTTGATTTTTCAACGATTTTACAACCAAAAGACGTTGTAAATGTTACGGGTATAACAAAGGGATGTGGTTTTGCGGGTACAATGAGACGTCATAATTATTCCGGTGGTAAAGCGAGTCATGGTGATGCACTTGGAAGAAAACCTGGAAGTTTAAGCTTCATGCGTTCTCAGGGTAAAGTTATGAAAAATAAAACCATGGCAGGTCACATGGGTGTAACTCGAAAAACGATTCGTAACTTAGAAGTGATTCAAATAGTTCCGCAAGATAATCTTGTTTTAATTAAAGGTGCTATGGCTGGTAAGCCTGGATCATTAGTATACGTTCGTAAGAATGGGTAAATAAATGAATAAGCAAGTAGAAAATAAAAAAAATGAAAAAAAAGCTACGAGCTTACTGACAACTTTAACATCTAATGATTTAGGTCTTAATGCTGAAGCAGTGGCTGATGTAAGCTATGCAATTTGGATTCGCGCGTTAATGCAAAATTGGCGTCAAGGAACAGTTGGAGTTAAAACTCGCGGTGAAGTTTCTTTTTCAAATAAGAAACCTTGGAAACAAAAAGGTACAGGTCGTGCTCGTGCGGGTAGTGCTCGTTCTCCTCTTTGGAGAAGTGGTGGTATTTTGTTTGGACCACAGCCACGCATTCGTACATTAAAAGTAAATAAGCAAACAAAATCAAAAGTACTTACAGCTTGTTTGGCAAATTTTGCAGATAAAGGGAATTTTTTTGCAATGGATTGGGTGTTGCAAAATGATAAACCATCTACATCATTAGCACATAATGCATTTAAAAATGCAGGATTAGAAGCAAAAAAAGTGGTTGTGTTTATGGATCGCAATGATCATGCATTCTGGGCGTCCTTAAATAATTTACCATATGTTCATGTAGTAACTTTTGATGATATAAATGCATATGAAGTTTCTTTGGGAAATTGTATCGTAGTTATGAAAAAAGATGTTAATACCTTAAAAGAAATGGTAGCAAAATGGAATTAAGTATCTACGATATCATTGTTGGTCCGGTTGTTTCAAATAAAGCATACCGTCTTCATCAAACATTAAAACAAATTACGCTTCAAGTTCATCCTGAAGCAAATAAAACATTAGTTGCACAAGCAATGAACAAATTATTTAACGTAAAAGTTGAATCGGTTCGTATTATTGTTCGAAAAGGTAAACAAAGAATATCTCGCTCTCGTAATGTAAGTGTTGATAATTTGCGTAAAATTGCAATTGTCAAACTTAAAAAAGGTCAAGATATGAATCTCTTCGGAGATGCAGCTATGGCAGTTGAACATGCAAACGCTGAGCAATCTGCTCGTGTTCAATCAAACAATTAAGGGATAATATATGGCAATTATTTCGAGAAAACCGAGAAATGCTTCTTTGAGATTTCAAACATTTGTTGATACATCACATTTATCAAAAGAGAAGCCAGTAAAAAGTTTAACTATTGGGCTGTCTAAGTCTGGTGGTCGTAATTCATATGGACGCATTACCGTTCGTCATCGTGGAGGTGGAGCTTCTAAGAAATATCGTGTGATCGATTTTAATCGTTCAGTGCGTGATGTTGAAGGAGTTGTAACTTCTTTTGAGTATGATCCAAATCGTAACGTTCATTTAGCTTTAATTGTATACAAAAATGGTGAGAAAAAATATATTTTACTTCCAGAAACTCTTAAAAAGGGTGATACAGTTATAGCTGGTGTAGCAGTTGAACCAAAAGTTGGTAATTGTTTACCCATTGATCGAATTCCGGTTGGTTTTTTTATTCATAATATTGAAATGAAACCAGGATCAGGTGGTAAATTAGTCAGAAGTGCTGGTACATCAGCACAAATTGTTGCAAAAGAAGGTTTATTTGCAACTCTTAAGATGCCATCTGGTGAAATTCGCATGATACATTTAGCATGTTGGGCAACTGTAGGTGTTTTAGGTAATGCTGATTATAAAAACATTTGTTGGGGTAAAGCAGGGCGTACGCGTTATCGTGGTTTTAGACCATCTGTTCGTGGTATGGCTATGAACCCTGTTGATCACCCACATGGTGGTGGTGAAGGTAGATCTAAGTCTGGTTCACATCCAGTAACTCCTTGGGGTAAAGGATGTAAGGGTACACGTACTCGTCGCAGAAAAGATCCAATGATTATTAAACGTCGTAAATAGAGCTTAAATAGGTATATAAGATATGGCTAGATCGGCAAAAAAAGGTCCATTTGTGGATTCTTCAATTATAACGAAAGTTAATAAAGTAAAGGGTAGTTCTCGTCGCGAAGTAATTAAAACTTGGTCGCGTAGTAGTACTATTTTACCAGAGTTTGTAGGTCTGACATTTGCAGTTCATAATGGTAAGAAATTCGTTGAAGTTTTCATCACGGAAAACATGGTAGGACATTCTCTTGGTGAATTTGCACCATCAAGAACATTTAAAATGCATAGTGGTCAGCGTCAAACTGCATCTTCGGCAGCAGCCTAATGATAAGTGTTGGGCGACTTGAGTTGCTTGCTTATTATGTTAAACTAATAAATATAGTTAATTAAATGGATAATAACATGAATTTTAAAGCGTCAGCAAAATATGTAAAACGGTCTCCTTTTAAGTTGAGACCAATTGCAGATGTTATACGTGGCAAAAATGCTGCATATGCGCTCGATTGGTTAAAGGTATATGGAGTTGCGAAATCTTTGCCGATCAAAAAGCTTCTTGATTCTGCCATAGCAAATGCTAAAAATTTGCAAGGAGAAATTTCAGTAAGTAATTTGGTGATTTCAGAGATTCGTATTGATCAGGGGCCTGTATACAGATATTTTAAACCATCTGCTATGGGTAGATCGTTGGTGAATAGAAAAAGATTGAGTCATTTGACTATTGTTTTGAAGCACGTAGAAATTGAAAATTAATAAAAAATATTTAAAGGGATCTTTGTGGGTCAAAAGGTTAATCCAATAGGATTTCGAGTTGGGGTCTATAGAGATTGGGATGCTCAATGGTTTCCAAGAAGCTCTGTTAAAGGCGCATATGGCAAAGAACTTTATGATGATTTAATTATCAGAAAGTATCTCGAAACTAATTTAACAAAAGCGGAAATTGCACGAATTGAAATTAAAAAAACAGCGGGAATGATTAAGGTTACTATTCATTCAGCTCAGCCTGGTCGTGTAATTGGAAAAAGGGGTCAAGAGATAGATGTACTTCGTAAAAGTTTAGCATCTATGCTAAAGGTAAATTCGGTAGATATTTCAGTAGAAGAAATTAAAACTCCAGAATTAGACGCAGTGCTTGTTGCTAAAAATATTGCAACTCAGCTTGAGCAACGAGCAAATTTTAAAAAATTGATGAAAAAAGCTGCTGCATCAGCTTTAAAAGCAGGTGCTCGTGGAATTAAAATTTGTGTTAAAGGTCGTTTAAACGGAGCAGAAATTGCTCGCGCAGAATGGACTCGTATTGGCTCAGTCCCATTACATACATTGCGTGCTGATATTCAGTATGGATATGCTCGCGCACATACAGTAATGGGTATTATTGGTGTAAGAGTTTGGATCTGCGTTGGCGAATACCAAACTAAATAAAAACAGAAAGAATAAGCCATGTTGATGCCAAAAAAAGTAAAATTTAGAAAATCGCAGCGCGGAAGAATGACTGGTTTGTCCAAGGGGGCACGTACCGTTGATTTTGGTACATTTGGACTTCAAGCAGTTGAACCAGTTTGGTTAACAGCACAACAAATAGAAGCAGTGCGTATTGCGATTTCTCGTAAAATTAAAAAAGGCGGGCGATTGTATTTGCGCGTATTTCCTGACAAACCGGTAAGTAAAAAGCCGCTTGAAACTCGTATGGGTAAAGGTAAAGGAAATCCTGAATTTTGGGTTGCTGTAGTTAAGCGCGGACGCGTGATGTTTGAGCTGGGTGATGTAGATGAAGCTACTGCAAAAGATATATTTAAGGCAGCTGCTTATAAGCTTCCTATAAAAACAAAAATAGTGCGAAAGGAAGCATAATATGTCAAGAAAAGTTATGCAAGAACTTAATACTATGAATATTGAAGCATTGCGCGCGTTTTCAGAAGAGATTCGCAAAGAATTATTTTTGTTAAGAATGAAAAAGTTTTCATCTCCTGAAAAAAATACATCCTTAACAAGAAACTTAAGAAAAAGCTTAGCCCGCACATTGACTGTTTTAAAACAAAGGGAAATGCATGTCGGAAATTAATAAAAAAATGTATATAGGAGTGGTCGTTTCCGATAAAATGGAAAAAACAGTTGTTGTTGAATGTCAAAGAGCATTTAAGCATGAAAAATTCCAAAAAATCGTAAAGACCGTTAAAAAATATAAAGTGCATGATGAAGAAAGTCGTGCAAAGGCTGGCGATACTGTGGAATTTTATGAAGGTGCGCCTAAGTCTAAAACAAAATATATGTATTTACATCGAATTATAAGCTAAGGGAAATGGTATGATACAAAAGCAAACTTTTCTCAAGGTAGCTGATAATTCAGGAGCAAAATTGTTGCAAGTTTTTCACTTGGTTGGTAGTACTCGTAAACGCTATGCTTATATCGGCGATATGGTTCGTTGCGCTGTAAAAGTTGCAATTCCACA
Organism: Candidatus Babelota bacterium; assembly: GCA_016183005.1. Taxonomy (GTDB): domain Bacteria; phylum Babelota; class Babeliae; order Babelales; family Chromulinivoraceae; genus JACPFN01. The sequence continues at coordinate 46,153 of JACPFN010000015.1, forward strand.
GGGTATGGTTAAAAAGGGTGACATTGTTGACGTTATGATAGTTAGAACAAGAAAAGAATTACGTCGTTCAGATGGCACTTATATTCGTTTTAGTGAAAATGCTGGCGTTATTATCAAAGATGGTAAAATGCTTGGAACGCGTATTTTTGGTCCAATCGCTCGTGAAATTCGCGCAACGGGACAAACAAAGATTATTTCATCTGCGCCAGAAGTATTGTAGGAATCGTTATGAGTATTAGATTAAAAAAACAAGATAAAGTCCAAGTAATTACCGGAAAAGATAAGGGTAAAGTTGGAGAAATTCTAGAACTTTGCAAAAAGTCTGGTAAACTTAAAATTAAAGGCATCAATTTGATGACTGTGCATATAAAACCGCGTCGTCAAGGTGATGTTGGTGGAATTCAAAAGCGCGAAGCTTTTATTGATGCATCAAATGTTATGCCAATTGATATAATAACTGGTAAGCCAGTACGAGTTAATAAGTTTAAGAGAGCATAAAAATTATTGGCGAGTCAGCAAAAGGAAATAAAAACATGAATAAAAGTCATGAAAAAGCTCGATTAGAGTCTTTGTATAAGGAAACAGTTATTGCAAAGCTTCAATCTGATTTAAAACTTAAAAATATCATGGAAGTACCAAAAATTTCTAAGATTGTTTTAAATATTGGTGTAAAAGAGGCTGTTGGTGATAGTAAGATATTGCAAAGTGTTCAAAAAACATTAAGTCTTATTGCTGGCCAAGCTCCAGTGATAACTCGCGCTAAAGATTCAATCGCGGGATTTAAAATTCGTAAAGATATGCCTTTAGGGGTAAAAGTTACATTACGTAAGCAACGTATGTATGAATTTTTAGATCGTTTAATTAATCTTTCATTGCCAATGGTTCGCGATTTCCGTGGAGTTAAAGCTAATTTTGATAAGGCTGGAAATTATAATCTTGGAATTAAAGAATGGGTTGTATTCCCAGAAGTAGACTATGATATGACTGGAAAGGTTTTTGGAATGAATATTACAATTGTAATGAGTTCTAAAAATAAACAGCATTCATATGCTCTATTGAAAAATTTTGGTATGCCGTTTGTTCAAGAAACTAAATAGGTAAATAATGGCAAAGACATCTGTTATAGAAAGAAATAAAAAAAGAATGCGCTTGGTTGAACAATATAAAGAACGCCGAGAAGCATTGAAAAAACAAATATCTGATACGAAATTATCACTTGAAGAACGTATGGCAGCACAAGCATTGCTTGATAAGCTTCCTAAAAATTCAAGCTCTGTTCGTATAAAAAATCGTTGTTCACAAACAGGACGTGCACGAGGATATATGGGCTTTTTTGGAGTTTCTCGTATTGTTTTACGAGAGCTTGCACACGCTGGGATTTTACCAGGTGTTAAAAAAGCAAGTTGGTAAATTTGGATTATTATAAGGGATAAACGTGTCAAAAGATGTAATTGCAAATTTCTTGACGGTGCTTAGAAACGGTATCGGACGATCAAAATCTTACGTAATTGCTGATTATTCAAATTTTCGTTATGAAATAGCAAAAATTTTGAAAGAAGAAGGTTATATTACGGATGTAGTAGTAACTGATCAAGAAAATCATAAGAAACTCAAAGTTGTTTTAAAGTATATTGATGGTGAATCAGTAATTCACGAAATTAATCGTGTTAGTAAGCCAAGTCGTCGTATTTATAAATCAATTGATAAAATAAAGCCAGTCATTGGTGGACTTGGTATTAATATCTTGACTACAAGTAAAGGTGTTATGACTGATAAAGCTGCACAAAAACAACGTGTTGGTGGCGAATTAATTTGTACTATTTGGTAAAGGCAAGGGAACAATATGTCAAAAATTGGCAGAAAGCCTATTAATACAGAAGGTTTAACCATTGCGGTTAACGGACAAAATGTTTCTTACAAGGGTCCTAAAAAATCAGGAACATATGTTTTACCAGAATGTTTGAACCTTGTAGTACAAGATAATCTAATCCGTTTAGAATTGAAAAACGCAAAAGAATCTAAAGATAAAAATCTTTGGGGCTTACATCGTGCATTACTTGCAAATGAATTGCAGGGTGCACGTGAAGAGTTTTCAGTAGATGTAACAATTGTTGGATTAGGATTTAAGGGTGAGTTGAAGGGTGACACAATTGTGTTTTCACTTGGATATAGCCATAAAATCGATTTTTCTATTCCCAAAGAGGTATCTGTTACGATTGATAAAACAGGTCAAAATCTTATTATTAAATCAAGCAATAAGTTTTTGGCAGGGGATGTTGCACAAAAAATTTGTGCATTGCGTCGTCCAGAGCCATATAAAGGAACAGGGGTACGTTTAGCAAAAGAACAGATTTTTAGAAAAGTCGGTAAAAACTAAGCGTAGATTTTAACAAAGGATACTTTTGTGAATATAAAAAAAATACAACAAAAACGTCAACGTCGCGCAATTCGCGTACGTGCAAAATTAGTATCTAAATCACTAAAACCGCGTGTTTCAGTATTTAGAAGTTTAAATCATATTTATGCACAAATTATTGATGATAGTAAACAACAAACATTAGTTTCTTCATCATCTGTTGTGCTTAAATTAGATAAAAATGAGAAGATTGATAAAAAGGCTATAGCAAAAGCCGTAGGGATTGATCTCGCTAAGAAAGCAATCAATGCAAATATTCATGATGTTTGTTTTGATAGAGGATCTTATTTATATCATGGACGAGTACTTTCTCTTGCTCAAGGGCTTAGAGAAGGTGGGTTAAAACTATAACATTTTAATATCGGTATTGAGTTATGAGTAAAAAACAAATTCAAGAAGGATCAAACTGGATTGACAAAGCAGTGTGTGTACGCCGTGTTACTAAAGTAACAAAAGGTGGCAAGCGCTTTGCTTTTTCAGCATTTGTTGTTTCTGGAGATCAAAAAGGTAATGTGGGGATTGCAACTGGTAAAGGACGTGATGTTTCAGCGGCTATTTCAAAAGCAACCGCTAGAGCTCATAAGCAATTAGTAGCTATTCCATTACGTAATACAACAATTCCTTATTCAGTTGAAGGTAGACATGGTGCATGCAAAGTTGTTCTTTGTTCAGCATCTAAAGGTACAGGAATTATTGCTGGTAGCGCAGTTCGTGCAGTTATGGAAGCATTGGGGATTAAAGATATTTTAACTAAAGCTCTTGGCGCTCCGAATAATATCAATGTAGTTAAAGCAACTCTTAATGCTCTTGCTAAACTTCGTTCTGCAGAACATATAGCAAGATTACGTGGTAAAACAATTAAAGAAGTACTACAAGGAACAGAAAATGTTGCAGCTTAATGATTTAGTGAAATTAACAAAAAAAAGAAAAAGAGTCGGTCGCGGTGGACATCGTGGTGGTACATCTGGGCGTGGACATAAGGGACAAAAAGCTCGTACAAGTGGTACGGTCCCAGCACGTTTTGAAGGTGGCCAGATGCCAATATCTCGACGTTTACCAAAACGTGGATTTACTAACTATCTTTTCAAAAAAGAATATGAAATTGTGAATCTTGAACAATTACAAAACATGTTTGAAGAAGGTCAAGTTATTACTAAAGAACTCTTACTTCAATCTGGATGTGTTAAAAAGGGTAATTTAGTAAAGATTTTAGGTGCAGGTTCTTTACAGAAGAAACTAACATTAGAAGTTGATGCATGTAGTAAAAGTGCTAAAGAGGTAATAGAGCGTTTAGGTGGAGTAATTAAACTCGTCTAGGAGTAATGAAACGTGGTTTTATTCAAAAGTTTTCGAAATATCTTTCTGATTTCAGAGCTTCGTAAAAAAATAGCTTTTACGTTGTTTGTTTTGATTGTTGATCGCTTGGGAACATATATACCGGTGATTGGTGTAGATGTTGCTAGATTAGCTGAATTTATGCAAAAAAAATCAGGAATTGGGGGGCTTTTAAATTATTTTGATATTTTTTCAGGTGGAGCTTTAAATCGTTGTACTGTTTTTGCGTTGGGCATAGGACCGTATATTACGGCATCTATCATGATGCAAATTTTAGGAATGACAATACCGTCTTTGGAGCAAATGCTTAAAGATGGTGAATTTGGCCGAAAAATTATCAATCAATATACACGTTATTTGGCTCTAGGTTTAAGCATAATGTATAGTTTTTCTTATGCAATGCTTTTAGAGCATCAAGGTTTAGCTATTGTGCCAGGATGGAGCTTTAGGATCTTGTTCGTAATGACTTTAACCGCTGGTTCAATGATAGTTATGTGGCTTGGTGATCAAATATCATTGTATGGCATAGGAAATGGAAGTTCAGTTATTATTTTTGCAGGTATTGTTTCTCAATATCCTGCTATGATATTGAAATTGGCCTATTTGGTTCAAGAGGGTAACATTCATTTATTTATGGCTTTAGCGGTTTTTGCAGCATTTTTATTTATCGTTGCATCTATTATCTTTCTTGAAAAGGGTGAACGTAAGGTACCTGTTCAATATGCTCGCAGGATAGTTGGCAATAAGGTATTTAGTGGTCAAAGCAGCTATATTCCATTTAAAATTAATAATGCCGGAATTATGCCTGTAATTTTTGCGGGAACAATTTTAAGATTTCCGCAGCTTTTGGCAAGTATGCTTTCCGTGAAATTCCCATTAATTAATACAGTGATACAGGCATTTTATAATGGACCATTGTTTTATGTATCAGAATTTTTATTAATTATTATGTTTTCATTTTTCTATACTGCTCTTGCTATCAATCCGGTTGAGCTTGCTGAAAATATTAGAAAAAATGGTGGATTTGTTCCGGGTATGCGTCCTGGACAGCAAACTGCTCGATATTTCGATTATTTACTTACAAGAATAGGTCTTGTGGGTGCAATTTATTTAGGTTTTCTTGCAATATTCCCAGAGATTTTAAGAATAGTATTTAAGGTTCCATTTGAGCAATCAGGAACATCAATATTAATTGTTGTTGGCGTTGCTCTTGAATTAGCTAACCAAGTTGAATCTTATTTGATTGAACGTCGTTATGAAGGTTTTCTTGTTGGCGGTAGCCGTATGAAACGCGGGGGTGTCCGTTAATGAGTAACAAGATCTTTATCTTTTTGGGACCACCCGGTTCTGGTAAAGGTACATTATCTGCGTTATGCATGCAGCAATTTGGTTGGGAATTATTATCAACGGGTAATTTATGCCGTGATCATATAGCTCGTGGTACAGAATTGGGTAAAGAAATACAAAGATTTTCGAATCAAGGACTTTTAGTACCAGATGAAATTATTACAGAGCTTGTTGCAGACTGGTTGTTGACTAAACAACAGTTATCAGCGGATGTTATTTTTGACGGATATCCAAGAACACTAGAGCAGGCAAGAAGTTTATATTTGCTTTTACAGACAAAACTTAAACTATTTGGCGTATGTTTAGTGAAAATAGATATTGACGCGAAATTGTTGGTTGATAGAATCTTGAATAGAGTGATATGTTCGAATAAAGAATGTGGACATACATACTCTTTAAAATCAGTATCTGATCTACAAGCAAAAAATAATATGATATGCGATCATTGTAATTCTAAATTAGAACATCGTGCTGATGATACCGTTGAATCTTTAGAACAAAGGTTAAAGGTTTATTATCAACACGAACAGAATATCATTGACTTTTATGTTGATAAAGGAATTGAAGTTTGCATGATTAGTAGTGCGCAACCAAAGCAGCAAGTATTTGAAGATTTTAAAAATATGGCATTGAATAATTATGGTTGTTAAAACTATACAAAATTTACAAAAAATGAGAGAAGCAGGTAGATTACTTGCAGATATCTTTGAAAGTATTCCATCAAAAATACAAGTTGATGTATCCACAGCTGCTTTAGATAGTTGGATTGAAGGTGAACTTATTAAGCGTCAACTTGTTTCTCAGTCTAAGGGCTATAGGGGATATCGTCATGTTAGTTGTATATCAGTTAACAATGTTGTTGTGCATGGTGTGCCGAGTGATTCTATAATATTGCAAGATGGTGATTTGGTTAAAGTTGATGTTTGTGCTGCATGGCAAGGATATTGTGCTGATATGGCACGATGTTTCTTTGTGGGAAATAAACCCGATGAAAAACTTCAACATTTAGTCACTGTTGCTTATCAAGCGTTAGATAAGGGGATTGCAAAAGCCGTAGAGGGCAACAGATTATTTGATATTTCTGCTGCTATACAGGAGCATGTTGAAAAATTTGGATATGGGGTTGTGCGTGATTTTGCTGGTCACGGTATTGGTAAAAATATGCATGAAAATCCAGATGTTCCTAATTTTGGAATAGCAGGCACTGGTATGCGGCTTAAAGCTGGTATGACCTTTGCAATTGAGCCCATGATAACTCAAGAATCATATGAAATTTATATAGATTCGGATCATTGGACCGTTAAAACTAAGGATGGAAAATATGCAGCGCATGTCGAAGATACGGTTGTTGTGGGAAAAAATGGTCCTGAAATTTTAACTCGATTATAATCAAAGCAAAGTGAGGATATAAAATTTATATGAAACCAAAAGATGACGTAGTCAGAATTGATGGAATTGTCAAAGAAACATTGCCTAATGCAATGTTTAAGGTTGAAGTAGAAGGTGGCCACATGGTTTTAGGGCATGTGTCAGGAAAAATGAGAATGAATTTTATTCGAATTTTACCAGGAGATAAGGTTGTTTTGGAGCTTTCTCCTTATGATTTGACACGAGGAAGAATTATCCGTAGGAATTAATATAGTTAAACATTATCTTTTTGAAAGAAAGCTGTTATAATGAAAGTAAGAACGTCTGTTAAAACGATGTGCACAGAATGTCGCATTATTCGTAGAGAAAGAGTTGTAAGAGTTATTTGTAAAAAAAACCCGAAACACAAACAACGTCAAGGATAAATAAAGGTTAAATATGGCAAGAATTTCTGGAGTTAATTTACCTCCGCGAAAGCGCATAGAGTACGGGCTCACTTATGTTTATGGCATAGGTTTAAAAACCGCACAAAAAATATTGCAAAATCTTAATATAAATTTGGATACAAGAGTTAAAGATCTTACAGATCAAGAAGTCTTTGCTATTCAAAAAAAGGTTACTGAAGAGCATTTGACTGAAGGAGATCTTCGTAAAGAAGTCTTAATGAATATCAAGCGTCTTCAGGAGATTGGTTGCTATCGTGGCTTAAGACACAAGAGAGGTCTTCCCGTTCGTGGTCAACGTACTAAAACAAATGCACGTACAAGAAAAGGACCACGTAAAGCAGGTTCTGCGATTGCATTGAAGAAAAAAATAGCTAAAAAGTAAGAATTGTTGATTAGGTAAAATACATTATGGCGTTCCAAAAAAAGATTAAAAAAACAAAACGACAACTAACTGCGGCTGTAGCGCATGTTAAATCTTCTTTTAACAATACAATGGTTACGATTACCAATCCTGAAGGGGATGTGGTGTTGTCATGTAGCGCTGGTAAGTTAGGCTTTAAAGGTTCTCGAAAAGGGACTCCTTTTGCAGCATCTCAAGTTGCATCTACACTTTCCAAAGATATGCAACTTATGGGGATTAAGACCCTTGAAATTAACCTTCAAGGACCAGGTTCTGGTCGTGATTCAGTAGTGCGGGCATTTCAGGGTTCTGGCATGCATATTTCAGTACTAAGAGATGTTACACCGCTTCCTCATAACGGTGTTCGTCCTGCAAAAAAACGTCGTGTATAATAGATTAATTTCGAGAATTGGTTAAAAATTATGGCAAACAAACCAAATGTTAAAACAAAAATGAAAAATCAACAAGAGTCTGGTTCTGAGCAAGTAGAAAAAAAAGAGAGATCATCCGGTCAAAAGCGTTCTTCTGGTTATGGCAAACAGCTTTCAGAAAAACAAAAAGTTAAACGTATGTATGGCATGCGTGAACGTCAATTTCGTCGCTTTTTTGATGAAGCATCCAATATGCAAGGTGTCCCTGGAGAAAATTTATTAAGTCTTCTTGAGCGTCGCCTTGATAACGTAGTTTATCGTTTGAAAATGGCAACTAGTTGTGCACAAGCACGACAAATGGTAGTACATGGGCATATTATGGTAAATGGCGCAAAAGTTACTATTCCTTCATATCGCGTAGAAATTGAAGATATTATTAGTTTGCATCCATTAGTTGCAAATAAAGCAGAATTTTTAGCGCAAGTTATTGATAAGCGTATGGCTATTGGAGTTAAAGTTCCAGAATGGCTTGAGCTTGTAAAACAAACTCGTTCAGGAAAAGTACTGAGAAATCCTGCAAGAACAGATATTCAATTCCCAGTAGAAGAGCACATGATTGTTGAGTTGTATTCTAAATAATTTTGGAGTTGTGGTTAATGAATTGGAATGTATGTGTTTTAATATGATTAGGGAATATTATGTCGAAATCAGTGTATAAACCGCTTACTCTGCCAACTCTTGGTTGGGATAAAAAAACGATGACTTCGTCGTTTGCAAAATTAGTTGCGCAACCGCTTGAATCAGGTTTTGGGATTACGTTAGGGAATGCATTACGTCGTGCTATGCTTGGATCAATAGAAGGTTCAGCTGTTACATCTGTCATTATTAAGGGTGTTAATAATGAATTTGCAGTTATTCCAGGAGTTATTGAAGATGCGATGCAGCTTTTGCTTAATATCAAACAAATTGTTATAAAAAACAAAGAAAATTTACCAGGCATCATGAAGCTTTCTGTTGCGGGAGCAAATAAAGATGTAGTGACTGTTGGTGATATTGTTGCTGATGAGCATTTAGAACTTATTAATAAAGATCATGTTATTGCTCATTTGGCAAAAGATGGTCATCTTGATATCGAATTTGCAGTTGAATCAGGACGTGGTTATCAAGTGGCAAAATGGCCAATTGGAACAGCTCTTGCTGAAGATGGTAGAATTTATATCGATGCAATGTTCTCGCCAGTTAGAAATGTTGCTACAGTTGTTGAAAAAACTCGTGTTGGTAAAGATATTGATTATGATAAGTTAACAGTTGAGATTACAACAAGCGGTGCAGAAACTCCTGTTGATGTTTTAAATTATGCAGTATCTGTTCTTCGTACGCAACTTGAAAATTTCTTAGTTGATACTGAAATTCCATTTAATGATATTTCAGCAACTGTAGAAGAAACAACAACGGTTCAGGTTGAAGAAGTAGAAGATGCTAATTTACAGGATATAGTTGTTGAAAATTTATTTAAATCTATTGATGAATTAGAACTTTCAGCACGGGCTCATAATTGTTTAGTAAATGCAAATATTGGCCGTGTATTGGATTTAGTAAATTTATCTGAAGATGATAGTTTAAAGATTAAAAACTTTGGTAAAAAATCTTTAGATGAAGTTAAAGAAGTGCTTAAAACAATGGGTCTTCGCTTTGGTATGCATATTAAAGAAGAAGCAGCATTGAATGCATTAAAACGCAAAGCAGGCAGTAAATAAAATTTGTCATGTAATTAATGACTGAGGAATTGGCATGAGACATTTAAATAGTAGAAAAAAATTAAATTTAAGCTCTTCACATAGAAAAGCATATTTGCGCAATCAGGTGATCCATTTGATTAATTATGGTCATATTACGGTATCACTTCCTGCGGCAAAAGAAATCCGTCGTTTTGCAGAAAAAATGGTAACTCTTACCAGAACATCAAGCACTGATTTTAATGTTCGTCGTCGCGCATTGCAATTGCTTCCATATAGTGAAGTAGCCCTTGAAAAATTATTTACAGAAATAGCTCCAAAATATGCACAACGTCCAGGTGGATATACACGTATTTTACGTCTTGGGCGCCGTCCAAGCGATACGGCTCCAATGGCACGTTTGCAGTGGGTTTAAGTATTTAATTGGTTATAAAGTTATCGGTATAAAGAATATATTCTTTGTACCGATTTTCTTTTTGCAAGAGAATGAGTATGAATTTTGACGATAAAGAGCTCAATATTAACAATACGAACACAGAGTCGTTCGACCATGTGTTCTTGCAAATAGAGTCAATTTTGACTGATTTGCGTCCATATATTACTTCGCATGGCGGTGATGTTAGTCTTGTTAAGGTTGAGAATGGAATAGTTTTTATTAAATTTGCAGGAACTTGTGTGAGTTGCCCTCTGTCATTTTATACGGTTACGTATGGAATTGAACGACATATTAAGGATAAAATACCTGAAATTATTAGGGTGGAAGTAATTGAGGAATTATGAAGATGTCGGTTCATATTCGTTTAAGTATGATTTTAGTGATTGAGTAAGTAGTGAAAAAATTATAAATTGAAAAAAATTAAAAACTAAAAATTTTTTCAAAAAATATAGAAATAATCGTTATTTTTTAGAGGCATGATAGAGTTTTTGGCATTATCCTTGCTCTTGAATTGAAATAGTACTACCCGATCGTTTCTTTTCAACAATGAATTGAACAGGAAATTGTTCCTTCATTTCTGGCAGGTGAGAAACCACAATGATTTTGGCGAACTCTTCTTGAATTTTATAAATATTATCCATAATTAACCCAAGGCCTTCTTCGTCTTGAGATCCAAATCCTTCATCGATAAAGATAGTTTGCAAGGTAGTTCCAGCTCGGCGTGCTAAAAGTTTTGATATTCCAATTCTTAAGGCAAAGTCGATACGAAAAGCTTCACCACCTGAAAACATTTCATAGTCACGAATTCCGAATGAGTCAGCAATTTTGATATCTAAAGTTTCTTTACATCCACCCTTTTTAAGATCTTTGAGTGATTCTATAAATATTTGTGTCTGATTATGGGTCAATCGTGATAAAATTTGATTAGTTTCATGTTCAATTTCTGGAATTGCCTGCTCTATTAAAAGCGCTTGAATTCCATCTTTTCCTAATGCTTTGCATATCTCTTGGTAATCAGAAAATTCTTGTTGTAAATTTTTTATTGAAAGTTGAATAGCAGAATGCTCTGATAGTAAGGCAATCTGTTTTTTTTGTTTCTGTTCAAGAGATCCTTTTTCAATAAGCATTTTTTGATATTCTTGCTGATTGAGATCTAAGGTATTGATTATTTTTTTTTCTTGTTCTTGAATGTTTTGAATTTTTTCAGCAAGGTTAGCATATTCTTTGATCTGTTCATCGATATCGAGTAATTGTTTTTCTATGGTTAATTTTTGCTGTATAAACTGTCCTAGTATAGTTTGTAATTCTATCATTTGGTCAGGTGATTTTTCTTGTTCGATCTGTTCGGTAATTTTTTTGAGTTCTTGTTCAAGTTTTTGATGATTTTCATTGGATAGAATTGGTAAAGCTTTAGCTTTATTTTCTATTTCAATTAGATCCTTGTTGAAAACTTTGATCTCATCGTATTCAAATCTTTGTTGATGATTATGTCTAATAATTTCAAAGTCTCTTTTTAGATTTTCGTTGGTTAGTTGCGTGGTATTATGTATTGCTTCTAAATCTAGAATTTTTTCTTCGAATGATTTTTTTTGATTCATCAGCTGATTAATTATTAATTGTTGTTGCTCTTGTCTTGCTTTGTTTTCAACAAATAATTCATGTTCTTGTTGATATTTTTGTGTCACACTTTGCTTTTCAATCAGGATTGACTTTAATTCTAGAATAATCATTTTGAAAGATTCAAGTTGTTGCTGAATAGTCTGTAGTTCGTTTTGTAATGACTTAATTAGGAGCTCTTTTGTTGCATAATCAAGCTTTTGTAAACAGGATAAACAATTATTGTTTTCATTGCTTTCTAAGTGGCGAATATCCTTTTCTAATTTTTGGATATGTTGCTTAAGATAAGTGCCCTGGGTACAAATATTTTGATGTTCTTGACGTTTTTGATCATAAATAATCTTTTCTTGTTGCCACATTTCAGAGCTTTGATCATATTTCTTTATAAATTCAAGAAACTCATTGTTTTTTGCTATAGCGGCCGCAAGCTCTATTTTAATTTGTAACAATTTTGATTTTTCTTCCTGTTTTTGAATCATAGCATGTTTGATTATCTCTTCGTTTTTATTTGTGTTTATGCTATGCTCTTGGAGTTTTTTATCAAATTCTTGCTGGATTGAGTTTAACTTATGCTGTAATTGTTCTTTTGTTGTTAAGTAGTTTTCTCGCAAAATTAAACGTTCTTGCAAATATTGTTGGTTTTGAAAAATTTCTTTAGTTATTTTTTCTTGCGTAGTTTTTAATTCTTGTATCGGCAAAGAATTAGTGATGGTTGATAAGTTTTGTTGAGTACTTGAAATTTGCTTACAAATTTCATCATGTTTTTCTTTGAAAATAGTTTTTTGTTTTAAGATAAAACGTTGTTCATTTTCTTGACTTAAAAGGATTTGGGATTCTTTTTGCAAGAATGATATTTCTTTTTGTAAATCTTTATTGAAAGATATGTTGGCATTAATTTTTTCTTGGGTTGTTAAATATTGTTCTTGGACCGTAGCAAGATCTGAAATTTCTTGAGAAATGCGTTGTTCTATTTGTAAGTTAGTTTGATATTCTTGTTGTAGTTTTCTGGTATGAGCTAAGGCTATTTTTTTTTGATTTTCAAAGCGCTGTAATTGTAATATTTGCGCTAAGATTTCTTTACGCTCTTTGGGGGATTTTTTTGAAAATTCATTGGATTGGCCTTGACGCAAAAAGGTTGAATTAACAAATGATTCATAAGTTATACCTATTGTGCGGTCAATTTTATCTTGCGTATCTTTAATTGTTTTATCTGTTAAAGCAATTAATTTTCCATCTTTGCTTTGTATTCCAAAATCTAGCGTTGCAAAAGCTTTAGATTGGGTTTGTAGGTATTCTCTTCTAACGCGGTATAAGTTTCCATTAACTTCGAATTCTAAAATAATCATCATATGCTTTTGGCCAAGATGCATAAGACCAGCATCTGGCTTTGCTTGCCCAGAAGATTTACGTGCTTGTCCCCAGATACCCCAAGTAATTGCATCGAGTAATGCTGATTTACCATGACCATTTTTGCCTGATAGTGATATTAGATTATAAGGGCGAAAATCGATTATTTGAGTTTCTGGTCCATAACTTAAGAAATTTTTAATATGCAAAACATGTGGGATCATAGATTTTTGCTACTTTATGAATTAATTACTTTTTTTTCTGGTACAAAGTATACTATGAAGCAATACAGTATGCAAAAAACATGTTTTTTGATTTTTAAAATGGATTTTTAATGAAACGACCAGTTGGCCTTCATATACGCCTGCAAAAAGATATTTTAGATGTGCTTGTGTCTGTTCAAGAAATGAACGCATCTATTGCGCAAAGTTTTTTGATTAATGAGCAAGGTTCTTACATATCGTATAGTTCTAATATTATTAAAAAATTTGTGGCAGCTAAGCGAAATTTAAATTTTCTTTATTTTGTCCATGCGGCTTATTGGTCAAGTTTGATCAATGTTAAAAGCAAAGAATTTATATCCTTATGCAAAGAAGCTGATATTGCTCTTAATTTGGAAAGTCAAGGTATAGTAATTCATGTTGGTGCTACAAGGACTAAATTAGGAAAATCTGATCAAGCAAAGTATGTGGCAGAAGGTATTAATACTTTACTAACACAAGTACAGGATATTAATATTTTATTGGAAAACAGTCCTCATGCTGGTAGGAATTTTGGGGGAGACATTACAGACTTTGCTTATTTGAATGGGTTAATAGAGCAACGTGGACGAGTGAAATTTTGTATAGATACAGCACATGCTTTTGTATATGGCTATAACTTGGTATCTGAATATGGTCGAAAAGAGTTTTTTAATTTATCAGAGCAAATTTTTACTCCTGATTCTATGGGATTATTGCATATTAATGACACTGATCAAGGTTGTGCTTCTAAGATAGATAAACATGGTCTTGTTGGCCAAGGTGTATTGGGTAAACAGGTTTTAAGTGATTTTATTAATTTTCCTTTGTTTAAAGATACCCCTATTATTTTAGAGCTTCCTGCTACTTGTTCTGCCGAAGAATCTTTGCAAATTTTAGATAATGTGATTTCTTGGGCTTAAAATAGGGTTAAAACAAGGGAATTAAATTTTTTATCTTCACAATTTTAAAAAAATTAAGTACCATACTAAATGTGTGGGCCCATAGCTCAGGGGTTAGAGCAGTCGGCTCATAACCGAAAGGTCCCAGGTTCGATCCCTGGTGGGCCCACCAATTTAAATAGAGCAAAAATTATCGAAGGGAACATAATGAGTCATCAATCTTTAAAAAAATTTATTGATTTGATAACCTTCGACCAGCAATTGATTATACTTCAAAAAAAATCACAAGACATTCAAAAAAATATTTTCAGATACCAGCAAGAAATTCAACAAGTTGAAGATAGAAAAACTAAAATAGAGCTCAAAGAACAAGAATTACAAAGACAATTAGGTCAACAAGAGATTTTGCTTAAAGAATTGCAGGATAATGAGCAATCTTTTTTAAAAAACATAGAAAAAGTTTCTGCCTCTCGTGAGTATGACGCAGCCGTAAAAGAATTAGAACATTTACGCGTTATTCAATCATCTGAAGAACAAAAATTAATGCAGATACATAATAAAATAAACAATGTTAAAAAAGAAGAAGTAGCTATATTTCAGCAAGTGCATGAAGAGATTTTAAAATTAGAACAATTAATTGAGTATGAAAAACAGAATTTAGATCTTGTTGATAAAGAGCTTTTATCAATAGATAACGCAAGAAATGAAAAGCTTCAAGGAATTTCATCAGATTGGCTTGAAATGTATGAAATGATGCGAGGACGCGTTTCTGATCCCGTAGTTCCATTGCAGCAAGATTCATGTAGCGCATGTTTTTATGGACTTACTCCTCGAGATTTACAAATATTACGTTACAATGGGATCCTTCAGTGTAAAGATTGTTATAGACTTTTGTATGAGCAATCAGTTCCATGAGCAAATCAGAAAAACAGTTAACTTTTTTGTCTGACGATGCTCAGATAGAAAATTCTTTAGAGTGTTCAACCCGTAATGATCAAATTGTTAAAATTTATATCGATGGTGCTGCTCGTAATAATCCTGGTCCTGCTGGAGCTGGAATCTATATTAAACGGGGTGACAAAATTTTATTTGAACAAGGATTTTTTCTTGGACAAAAAACTAATAATCAGGCTGAATATTTGGCATTGATTATTGGTGCTTTTTTTATACAAGAATATGCTAAAAAAGATGAATCTGTTTTAATTTATTCTGATTCGCAACTGTTAGTCAGACAAATGACTGGTATTTATCTCGTGAGAGATGCGATACTTAAAAAAATGCAACAAATAGCGACTGAGCTATTAAGGATATATTCAGTTAAGTTTTGTCATATATATCGTCAAGATAATACACAAGCGGATTTTTTAGCTAATCGTGGAATAGATAAAAAGGTAGTAATTCCTAAAAAAATTGAAGATAAGATACGAGAATATAATATTATTTAGATTAAGTTAGTTATTGACTTTCATGATTATGCAATTTTTTTAAACAAAATACTTTCCTTTTATTTTTTATGACTCGATTTAATGATCTAGTTATACTTTAATAGAGAAATAGATCATTGAATTTAATTAGAGATAGATTTTTGAAACCTTGTTTAAATTAGATTTTTTGATTTTAATATTTGAGTTGTTTAAATTGTTTTTTAATTTTGAGCGGTAAATTATGTACTTCTTGGTAAAAAAATTAAAAAGGATAGTGGTAGCAGTATTTTTATTAACTGGGTATGTACATTCATTTGATGTTAAAGTGCTTCTTGCTCGTTATAAAATGCAAGAAGTTGCGCCAAGTAAAATAGAGTTGATTTGCCCAGATGGCTTTGTTCTATCATATAACTCTAAGTTTGCACTGGGTAGTCAGTTTCCTCATAGGAGATTGATAATTTCTCATACTGACGATGTTGTTAAAATAAATGGAAAGGTTTTATCTGAAAAGATTTTGCATATTTTCCCTAAGCTTTCTCATGTGGTTGAGCTACAATTAAAATCACAGGTTTCATATTGGTTTGAAGCTTATGATATCCAGGTGCAAAGGAGAATGTTAGAATTAAAGGATATGTTTGAAGAGATGCTTTTATTGGATACACCGTTATCTGAAAATCATAAAAATCAATTGATTATTTCTGCGCAAAGTATATTTCAGATGTACCTTGCATATATTCAAGATACTTATAAAGACTTAGAGTCACATCAAAAATTATTAGATACTTATAGCAATGAATTTTTAGATCTTAAATTTTTAAAGCGATTTGCAGAAGCTTTAGAAAATAAGCATGTTACATTAGAATATCGCAAAATTTTATTGAAAAATAAAAAGAAAATGTATGATTTTTTTAGTGAGCAGCTATCTAATACATTACAAGATCTTTTATGTGAGTTTTTATATGCATTACCTCGTAAAATCATTCAGCATATGGTTCAAGATAAAATAGCAATGATAGAGTATGATACCTGTAAGTATCAAGGTAGTTTTATCATTTTTCATGATAAAAAACAGCTTTTATTGATTAATGGTATTGATATTAATGATTATTTGTTATCTGTAGTACGCCATGAAGGATATCCTGGGTGGTCCATAGAGATGAATAAGATCGTAGCTATCACATGCCGTACTTATTTAGTTCACCAGGTATTACAATCTCAAAGAGTTGATCGAGAATATCATATTGAAAATAAAAATAATCATCAAACCTATAAAGGTTATCATGATTGTTCTAAAATTCGTCAAGCAGTTGAGGAAACAAAAAACATGATCCTTGGCTATAATGGTCGTCCCGCTTGTACCATGTACGATGTTTGTTGTGGAGGAGTGATTCCAGCAGCTATTGAAGATTCAGATTTGAAAAGAACTCCATATTTAGCACGTACATATCAATGTACGTTTTGTAAAAATCATAAAGCATATAGTTGGTCTTTAGATTTTTCAAGTGAAGAGGTTTTAACCCGTCTGAAAAGAGAATTTTTAAAACTTGATAAGATTAGTGATATTAATGTTTACAAAAAAGATAAGGCGGGTCTTGTTAAAAAAGTTATTATTATATCGGGAACACAGAGAATAATTCTTACAGAAAAAAAATTTAAATCCTTTTTCCCTGAGATGAAAAGTTATTGCTGTGATATAAAAAAGATTCATAGAAGATTTTTTATCGAAGGAAAAGGCTTTGGCCATCATCGAGGCCTGTGTCAGTGGGGAGCTTATCATCTTGTTAAAAATCAGCATTGGAATTTTGCGGAAGTTTTACAATTTTACTATCCTGGTACTAATATAATGAAATTGAATTATTAAAATTTTTAAAATATAAGTAGGAGAATATAATGAAGAAAAATTTATTATTGGGTTTGCTCTCTATACTATGTATAGTCTATAAAATTACATTTTCTTTGTCAGAAGAAGAACAGAATATTTTTTCTAGTAATAATTATCTTATAAAAAATCAAAGTTTTTTAAAATTGGTAAAAAATTCTATCGAATGTTATTCAAGTCAAGAGGTCATGGAAATTGCTCTAGGGTGTGTTTTTTTGCAAGGTTTTTATTTAGAGATGGGGGTTTTTAAGGGAGCGACAATCAATTTTATTGCATCAATTAAAGAACAAGAAACTATTTATGGGTTTGATTCATTTGAAGGGTTACCGGAAGCTTGGTCTCGAGATGATACAGCCATGTTTGCAAAAGGTTTTTTTACAATAGATACACTTCCTGTCGTTCGAGATAATGTTATATTGGTTTCTGGTTGGTTTGAAAATTCATTGCCTCTATTTC
>JACPFN010000005.1 GCA_016183005.1 Candidatus Babelota bacterium
AAATAAATTAATATACCAGAATATTTTTTCAGAAATGAGATTGATATTGAACCATTGCTTAAGTAGTGTAACTGAAGCTAAAGTTAAGTTAGGTATAGCTTAGCCTCAGTTAAACTATACTTTACATCAGCTGAAGTTAACTAAAGCTAATAATCAAGTTGACAATAGGAACAAAAGAAACAGTTATTAATCATTTTTGTTTTAATAGTATGGTCGACTTGTTTCAAAATATTAAAATTTTATATGTGGTATAAAATGATCTTTAAATTCAATTAACTAATGTACTTGCTTTTTTGAAACAGATTTATAAATACATAAATTAAAATTGTCATAAATCAAGTTGTGAACTCTAGTTCACCAAAATTTATTCTTCAGTTTCAACTGTTGTGGTTTTTTCGGACTCTTCCGAGGTTTAGCACTTTAAGCGAGTCTTCCCATAGCTCCAGATTAAGAACCTGTTTTAATAAGAGCTTTAGTGTTGATTAAGAAAGAAGATAATAGATAAACGTAGTATACCTGTGTGTCTGAACCAACTTTCATTCAAGAGTTTCAAGTAATCAGGCTATATTTGAATGGTTTCTTTTGCTGGATCAGTTCCAAAGGCATTCTTACTGGAAACTAGTTCTTTTAGCACAGCTTGAGTTTGCTTAGGTGAGACATGGTGAAGTACCTTTATTTTGAGTAAAGATGAAATAGAAAATGAATCCTATAGATCACTTAAGTATTACATTCCAGAAGAAAGTATGAGATGGGATCCAACTAGAGGGAGTATCACACCAGTATGGCTTAAGGTCTTTGTTGTCTTTAAGTGCAGGATAAACAGTTTTTACCGCTGTTTCTTTATATTTCGGCATCTCGAAGTTGATTAGACCGGATTTTTAAATGCCCTATTAAGTATTTATATACTTAACAAAAGAAGACCTATAATATCAAATAATTTTACTTTCTTCTTTCCACTCAAGATCATCCCTAAGTGGTCGATGTTAACATTGCTAAAATCATCCAAGTAGAGTTGAACTTTAGTTTGTTTCAATTTATTATATAAATAAAAATGAAATAAATAAGTTATCCTATACTATACCTTGTAGAGTTAAAAAATCCCAAACTCCTTTCTTATCACCTAATAGGTTTCCTACTACACGTTTCGAAACACTATCATTAAATATTTGCATTTAGTTTTGGTCTTAAACAGAAGATTATTAGGATTGAGACATTTATAACAGTTAGAGTCCTCTTGTTGAACTTAACTAAAAGAATTTCAAATTCAGTAATTGACCTAAAACTGAACTTAAAAGATGAGATTTAACAAAGAGAAAAATTTAATTAAAAATTAAATTTTAATAAAATTTTTTTGTCAAACAATAATTATTAATCATCTATGAACATCCAAGATTCTAATTAAATTAAATGTGTTTGCACAGTTCCTAGAATATAAACATAAATCAATTCGATAACAAATTAAATATTCTTTAAAAGTTACCTACAATTATAGTCAACTCGGTTGAATTAAGGTAATCAACAACTACCATGAGCTAAAACATGAGCGTTCCAATTCCACAGGAACTAAAACAGACTTAGTAGCTCAAAAATGAATTGGAATAAACCAAACAACAGCTCCAATTGACAACTCAACGACTTTATTGGGCGCAATAGGAAGTAATAGAGTTGAAGCAACAACTCAAACATCAGGAGGGATCAAAATAGAGGATGTCCGAGCTGCAGAACGAAGAAGTAAAAATGGCATACAAAGCAATTCTTAATAGTCTAGAGTACCATCGACAGACAATGAAGCAACACTTTGAATAAATAGTTGGGGAGTTCCTTGACTGATTGTCTATATATCTCATTGATGTTTTAGTTTATATTTGATAAGTATCGTATGACATTTATTTATAGTGAACAAATTCTGAAATAAAAGTAAAGAAAAATAAATTCATCCCTAAATATAGTTGCATATAATTCAAAAAAACAATTAAAAATTATAAGTGGTCAAAGTGTTTGATCATTCAGCACTTTTCTAAATGACTACAGGACATAGCTCATATACCCAAGACACTAACTGGTGCTAACTCGAGCACATGCTTGAACAATGTCTATGACTAATTCGTACTCTGTTTCATGACGTTATCTAAAAACTTGTTATTTGACATGCTTAAAGACTTCTTCGACCATGTTTACTATATTAGAACAATGACAATACTCATTTACTGAGCAAATAAAATTGTTAAAAATATGCGATTGACTTTAAGTATACATTCGGGGCTACAAGGACTATTGTATAAGATCTGTAATTTGGTCTTTTGAAGCTCTTAAATTGTGGTTTTAGCATAATGAGAAGTCAGGTTATCACAGAGTATGAGTGTGTTCTGTTCGAAGAAAGGGTCTTGCCTTCTGAGGATGTCGATGAGTCCTTTGAAGAAGTAAGTTGTGGAGAACTAGTTATACCCTCCTCTGATGACCTGTATAGCTACAGGACCTCTCGTGTCGACCGCTAAACACAATGAGAAGTTTGCGCCATAATCTTGAACATAATGTATGAGCTGTTTGCCTTTTGGCTGCCAAGAGTTCTTTGGCACTTGGTCTCTTTTGAAACTGCATTCATCAAAGTAAATCACTCTCTTCCCTTTAATAAAAGCATCTAGCTGCAGAATAACAGACATTTTCTGCATTATTTTAGTCGCTCTATTCTATTTTATTATGTTTTTCGTTTTAGTCACGTTATAGCTGAGGCCGAGTTCCTTTATCAATACTCTTCGAATTGCCGAATATGCTGGTTTTGTATAGGGTTCTGGGTGTTATTCGAGTGCTTTAGAAATCTAGCGTATTGTGAAGAACTTATCTTTATGAATAT
>JACPFN010000007.1:0-2023 GCA_016183005.1 Candidatus Babelota bacterium
AATTATACATAATCCATAGTATACCGATATCTTAATGCTTCCGCTACATCAGCCGTTGACGGCTGATTTTAGCGTCCACAGCAGCCTCGCTTTCCTCCCCAGCTTTAAAAAGCTAGGGTTTCCAGCTCGTGCTTAATGAAGAAGGAAGGGATAATGGACTATAATGTAATGCAAACTTTTTGGACACTTCTTATCCGTGATGCCCGTACCTTTCAACAACATATTTTTACCAGAATGATCGATGCGTGCGTTTGGAGTGGGGTATCTTTATATGTTTCACAATACCTACTTCCACTTTTTGGAATTGACCCAAAATTCGCATCATTTTTGGTTCTTAGCAACTTAGCTGTTTGGGCTGTATTTGAAGTTGGAACCAATATGTCAATCTTCCTTGGTGATTTACATGCAAATAATTCACTCAGCTATTATCTATCACTTCCGATATCCTCTAATTTAATATTTATTAGAATTGCTTTAATGGATGCTTATAAATCTTTTATGGCTACAATTCCGCTACTGGTTCTAGCAAAATTAATACTCCAAGAAAACTTTGCTTTAAGTGCGATCAATTATCCCAAGCTAATAGTTTGCTGGATACTCGCTCATATATTGTTTGGTTTTTTCGGATTATTTGTAAGTAGCATGACCAACTCTTTTGAATATATCACAACCATACGACAACGAATTTTATTTCCAATATGGTATCTTGGTTGCTATCAATTTACCTGGTATATGCTTTTTAAAATCAACCCTACGATCGCTTATATCAATCTTATTAATCCAATTGTATATGTGCTTGAAGGAATGCGAGGATGCATAAATTTTAATTTGGAAACTATTCCTTTTTATATTTGTATTCTTATGATGATTGCATTTACGCTATTATTTGGCTATTTCGGTATACATAATTTTAAAAAACGACTCAACTGCTTATAAGGAATATTTTCATGCAACTTTCAAATATTTTTACAACTTTGCGATATATGCTTGAACGAAGCATTCTAACCATGCGTTATACACTACCAGATAAAATCATTAACCATTTATATTGGGTTATCTTAAACATTGTCGTATTTTCTTACATTATGCCCCACGCACCAAGCGTTGGTATATCTTCAAACTATGGACTACTAGTCGCATTAAGTATGCCTATATCTGCTGCATTTTTTGGTGCAATTAATTGCATGTATGGACTTTTATACGATGTGACCAATGAAGGAAGTCATCTTCGCTATGAACTAACACTTCCTATTCCTCAATGGTTAGTCTTTACAAAATATGGAATTGAAATCAGCATCCAAACGTTTATTGCAACAAGCGTTCTTTTTCCCGTTGTTTATATAATGCTTTTTAAGCAAATTACTTTTACTCTAGTAAGCATAATAAAATTTTATCTCATACTGATGGCTACATCATTATTTAGCGGTTTTTTTAGTGTTTTTATTGTAAGTATGGCACAAGATATATTACAAGGACTTGATAATGTGTGGATTCGTATAGTTTTTCCGATGTGGTTTCTTGGATGCTTTCAATTTTCTTGGAGCGACCTATACACAATTAATCCAATCATTGCATATGCAGATTTATGTAATCCTTTAACTTGGGCACTTGAAGCTAGCCGTTCAAGCATCGTTACAAACGGAAGTGTGTTAAATTTTTGGTTATGTATTCTTGCATTAATTATTTTTACATTAATTTTTGGCTACATTGGAACACAGCGTCTTTTAAAACGTATGGATTGTTTATAACTTAAAGGATCCCTGATTTTATCAAGGATCCTTTAAATTATTATTTTCTTTTTGTACTACCTCTAACTATTTCGTCAAGGTAAGCAACACGAGTAGAGTTAGAACGTGGATCTAGCTCGCCATTTCGAGCTTCCTTTTGATTACGATAAAAGGTTCTTTCCTGTTTAAAAGCTTTTTTGTCGGCTTTATTACACGCTTTTCTGCACTTATTTTCCCAATAATCTGATGCTGAAATTTCTCCTACAAGACCGGATAATAAAAAAAACATAAAAATT
>JACPFN010000007.1:2064-22010 GCA_016183005.1 Candidatus Babelota bacterium
AAGTATAGGTGAAAATTATATCATTTTTATAAAAAAAATGCCCATAGATTATCCTTTTGAAACTCTTCTTAAATAAGCTACTTCTAATGAACGACTTACAAAATTTCCTAATTCAAAATTTTTTTCATCTCGAGCACGGGATATTTTAATTCTTCTTTGCTTTCCTTTTTCAAGAAGCAAAATTCTTTCATATTTAGCTATTTCCTTTAATCGTTTCTGTGCTGCAATAATATTTTCATCTTCCCCTAAATGATCTGCTGAAAAGACTATGACAAAGTTACTCACTAAATATATAAAAAATATTTTGTTCATAAAGCTCCCTTAAGATTTTGTAAAGATAAATATAACTATTTTTTTATAATTACGACATAATTATTTATTATTAATATTCAAATTATTGATTTTTGTTTACAATATTTTTTATCTTTCTTTAAAAGGAGAGTAGTATGAAGCGACAATATTGGGTCTCTAAAGCTGCTCAAGAACATGTCAACATTGTACGAGATAAAAACTATACACAAATCAATATGGGCCCTCGAGCGCCACTTGAAAAAATGAATATTGGAGACTGGATCTTATATTATTCACCAACAATCTACTATGAACAAGAAGATTCAATATGTGAAGAATTTACGGGCATATCATGCATCATTGATACAAGGATTTATCCACAAGGTGGACAATTTCCTGATCGATGGAGACGCGATGTAGAATTTTTCAGCTGTATTCCTATGCAAGCAAAAAACTTTGTTGGCAAAGTTAATTTTTTACCAATTGAACAAAATTGGAAAAAGATACTCAATCAACCAATTTTTAAAATAGAACAACAAGATTTTATAACTATTGCTAAAACAATTTTAATCGAAATACCCAACAAAATTTTATTATTTTAAAAAATGATTAAAGCTAAAAAACCTAAACAAACTACAGTAGCCGCAATAATTAACCAATGATATCCATGAACAATACGATTTGCATACCAATGCTGTAAAAATGGTTCAATATAAACACATGCCCAAAAAGAGGCAAATATAACTTCAAAAAATCCTATCACTTGCGATAAATTCATATCTTGTTCTAATAAACTAATAGAGCATAACTGATGCTTAGATTCTAAAAAAAACTTTGAAGCACACATCATTTGCAAAATAAATTCATATATTCCAACAAAACCCAAAGAACATAATAATCCAACCCATAAACTTTTTGCCAATAATGCAATAAGATCTCTTCTGATTTCAACTAGATAACCTTGATGTGTCCATAAAAAATATATATAAGATGCCGCAAGCATAACCAAAAACCAAAGAAATGAGATCTTAAAAACGTACCAAGGATTATATAGAATTCGTATACCAACAGATAAAAAGGATCTAAAAAAACTAAAAATTAATCTTGCTACAATCATACTATCTCTATTTTTTAAAATTAACCTAAAAGATTTATTACCAACTTAGTTATACTTAAATTTTTAAATAAGCTATACCGACAAACCATAAACTGTATATGTATCTTTTTGCGATTACTCTTCAGTTAGAGTATACTTATAATAAATATCACCAATTATACTAAAAAATTCAAAAATATGACAAAATTAAGCAAATATATCGCTCAAGCAGGCTATAGCTCACGCCGTGGCGCTACAGAACTTATCAAATCTGGAGCAGTTAAAGTTAATGGTACCGTTGTAACGCAACCATTTTATGAAGTTCAAGAAAAAGATGCGGTAAAAGTAAACAACAAACTCATCGTACAACAAAAAAAACTGTATCTTTTGTTTAATAAACCACAAGATACTATTTGTACTCTTTCTGATCCTCAAGATCGCAATACGATTGCACATTTCTTCAAACATATACCGCAACGTCTCTATCCAATAGGAAGGCTAGATCGCAATACAACAGGATTAATCATAATGACTAATGACGGTGAATTAGCTCAAAAACTATCGCACCCCAAATACGAAATTCCAAAAACTTATACCGTCACTCTTCATCGTCCTATCACAGAGCAAGATTTAGATCATCTTAAGAAAGGCATTATGCTGCATGATGGGCCAATGAAAGTGGATGATGTTAAGGTTGTCTCAATTCAAGCACCTAAAACAGTTATTGTTACTATTCATAGCGGAAGAAATCATATTATTAAACGACTCTTTGGCGCTTTAAAATACTTTGTTAAAAAATTAGATCGTCCCAACATTGCTGGTCTAACCAAAAAAGGTATAACTGTTGGTACATATCGTGAACTAACTGAAAAAGAGATAGAAAAATTAAAAAACTACTCTGATAAAAATAAGTAATTTAAAAAAATCCCTGATGATAAAAATCAGGGATTTTTTTATTTTCCAGAATCTTGAGGAATGGTGAATGTTACATGATCCTTAAGCATAAAAAGACCATATAAATTACATACCAATAATAAACTACCAACAATCGACATAGCCGATAGACACTGCTCATCTGTTCCTAAAAATGAAAAAATCAGCAAAGAGCATGCTCCCAATAATTCATATATACGAGCGCCATACCTTGGAAAAAGCGCTGTCGCAGCCCTTCTGCCTGCCGCAAAAAATGCAATAAGAGTGGTATATCCAAGTAAAAATATAAATAAAGGCCAAATATATGGTACAAATGAAAAATATTTACTGAGCGCTGTTGATACCATAAATGCTGGATTAATATCCTGATACCACATGCCACTAACTAAAATAATCATCATGCTCATCGTGCAAACAACAAATACATCTAAAAACACATCCACTATTCCAAAGACAGCCTGACGAGCTGGTACAGACTCTTGTGTTTCTGCATGCATTGTCGATGCATAACCAACGCCAATATCACCAACATAACAAGCTCTTCGAACGCCATGAGTTATTGCAAGCGCAATAGTATTTCCTGCAAATGCACCAATCGCTGCATGAGGAGTAAAAGCATGCTTAAATATCAAAGTTATAATTCCCGGAATATCAGTAAAATTTTTAGCCAAAACAAAAAGACCCATCCCAATATAAGCAATTAAAAATAATGGAATAATTTTAGAACAAACTTTTCCAACAGTCCTTACTCCACCCTGCCCAACACCAATAACTAAAAAAAGTAATGCCAGAATAACTAAATACTGATTTAAATTCCAACATTCGGACAAGGTATATGTAACAACTATAAAAATATAAATTTCCGTACCATACAGACACATTAATACTGCGACTAACCCAGACCAAAAAGAGCCATAAGCAACATGCCGCAAATAAACTAATGGGCCGCCGGTATAACTATTTTCATTATTTTTAACTCTAAATTTCACCCCTAAAAAAATCTCTCCATATTTTACTAACATACCCATTAATCCCGCAAACCAAAGCCAAAAAACTGCTCCTGGCCCACCAATCTGCAGAGTTACCCCTACACTGACCAAATTACCGGTTCCGATTGCTCCACCAATGGATGCAAAAAATGCTTGCAATGGTTCAATACCACGAACCGTATTATCTGTATATTTTTTTCGTGCAAAACTATTAAAAACATGAATGATTTTATGAATTTGTCTGATTTGAAAAAAGCCAGATTTCCAAGTAAAATAAAGACCCAATGCAATAAGACCTGGTGCACCAACATAAGACCAAAAAAATTCTTCTACCACCCCAAGGGCTTCAAGAAGCTGATTTAATAACATACAATCCAATCAATTGATTTCTTGAACAATCACTTTAAAATTTATTTACTACGCAATGTTTTACAACATAATAATATAATTGAAAACCATTCTTTTGCCAAATCAAGCACAAGCCGCTTATCTTGTAAAAACTGATTAGAAGCAAAATTAAATTCTAGCAACATATTTAAAAAATTCTTCCAATTTTCAAATGATTCATTAGATAAATTATTTTTTAAAAAGGCTTGATTCAGCTCTTCACTTTGTAAACCAAATCCATAATCATGTGAAATCTTTTCAAATAATTTATAAACATCTTGAATATTTTCCGATTTAGAATATTTCCAAAATAACCATCGATACTGCAAAGTTTCGATAAAAAATATCTTTTTAAGGTACGGTAAAATAAGTATCATCAAAAATAATACTGATGCAACTATTCCCCAGAATATAATCCACCAAGTCAACACAAAAGAAGCTTTATTCTGATAAAACTTATTTGAAGAATAATAGATTTTTTTTTCTTGAGGTACTAATTCTTTTTTCTGATCTAATAATGGATCATTTTTCTCTTCAGTTTTAACAGTATCATCAGATATAGTCTCTTCTTCTGCCACATCTTCCCTTAAATTATTTTTACTTACAATATCTAATTGAACAGGAGTGGTGCATAATTCTTTATATTTTTTATCCACAGGATCAAAATAAACAAACTTTTGCTCCGCTATTATAAATGTACCGGGATAATCAGCCTGTAATACCCAATCGAAAGTTTTTATCGATGTAGTATCATCTAACCTTTTTAACGAACTGTTACCCTCATAAAAATGTATCCCTTGAGCGAGTACAAGCTCTGGATGACGAACAATCTCTAAATTTCCATCACCCTGAACAACCATCTTTGCATGAATCCCTTCTCCAATTTCACCTTTTTGAGGATCAATGGTAAAGGTAACTGTGTCAAATCTTCCTACAGCCTCAACATTTTTATAGGTATCAGAAACAGGAAGCGACAATACCTCAATCTGTTTTGAATGAGACTCAAGTATCTTAGAATTTACAAATCCAAAAAACCCAAATATACCCATATTAGAATCCTGTTCTGCTATAAATGTTGCCTGAAATGAGGGAATAATTAATGTTCCAACCGTTTTAGGATAAACCTCTATACACATTTGCTTACATGGATACTCTGTAGACCCAATAACCTGTTTAACCGATCTCCAGTTTTTATCCTGGTGTCCAATAACAACATCATCAAAGGAGGTATTTTCTATAGCTAAATCGTCAAATCTAAGTTGATGACAAAAATTTACCAATATCTTTAATTTTTGTCCTACATAAACCTCTTCTGGTTGACATACAACATCTAAAAGATATTGCTCATTTCCTGTATGTTGTTTTTCAACAATATCGCCAACCTGAATACTCACCTTCTCAGAGTGCACCGTATTTCCATTTGCATCTTGCGCTGTAATAGGGCCTAACTCTATAATGCCCTTCTTTTTGGTAAGACCGACATACTTAAAAATATAATCTTCTTGCATCATAGAACCATTTACCTGTTTGACCAATTGAGTAGTTCCTGCAAATTGCAAAGCAACATCACTCGTACTTGCAATACCCTGTAATGATGACTTTGGATCAAAATCTTTACAAATCACTTGGATTACAAAAGGAACACCTATTTGTGCTCCTGTAATAATTTGATGATTTTTATTCATAAGTTCAATGTCAATTCTGGGCCTCTTTGCGCCACATAAAACCGTTGAAAATAAAAATACTATTAAAAATAAATTACCAATTTTTTTGTCCACGATTTATCGCTCCCTGTTTTGCTGTATTTAATTTTAATAATTCTTTTTGCATCTTTTTTTCATGATCATTCATCTTTTGAAGTATCATCGCAGAACGCTTATCAAGACGTTCATCATTTTCTGGCTTTTGATTCATCTCTAAAGCATATTGATCAACTAACGCAACTTCTTGCTCTTTTTTTTGCGCATTATCAGCTAAATCTTGCTGATTTAATGTATCTTTGGCCTCATTATTCTTCTTTTGTTTAGATTTTTTTATATCTTTTGAAAGATCCTCTTTTTGTTTCGGTTCATGAAAATCCGGTTCTTTTGAACTTTTATTTTTATCAATTTTTTCTTCTTGCTTGCTATTCTTTTGCTGATTTTGAGATTTTTTATTATGTGGTTCCTCGTGTTGCGGCTTATCAGACCTATCATTCTTCTTATCTACCCCATTCTGCTCAGACTCATCTTGTTGCTGATTATCTGCTTGATTTTTTTCTGAATCTTTTGACTGCTTATCTTGCCGATCCCGCTTATCAGATTTATTTTTATCGGCACCATCAGAATCATTTTTATTATCCTGATTCTGGTCATGATTACCCTGATCAGAATCACTATTTTTCTGATTATTATCTTTTGAATCAGATTTTTGTTGGTGAGCAGAATCTTTTTCTTTTTGATCCCGTTGCTGATTCTTTTCTTGTTCTTGCTGCTTTTGCAATTGCTTTACATACTCTAAATTATTTTTTGCAGCAATATTTTCAGAATCAAGCCTTAAGACTTCCTCGTAAGTATTTATCGCCTCAGAAAGCTTACTTTGTTGCACATAAGTATTGCCCAGATTAAATAAAGCTTGTTGATGAAGCGTTCTATCTTTTTGTGTGCTTTTTATAGCTCTTTTAAAATATGACTCAGCCTCATCATATTTTTTTTGCTGATAAAATCCTAACCCAACATTATAATTAACAACTGGATCGTAAGGATCCTTTTGCAAAAGCTCTGTCCATTCTTGATTAGCCTTTGAATAATTTAAAGAATTATAAGCTTTATGAGCTCTATACTCAAGCAACCAGTCGCGAATACCGCTTGCCTGAACAATTGATGAAATACTCACAATATTCCAATCCGAAAGATATAAAACTCAACATGATGAAATAACTATACTGCTGCTGATAACGTTCAAATAATGCAGAAGCCAATGATTCTTTTTCAAATTTTTCTACATCTGTTATAAATTTTTTAATATCAGTATCATTAGATGTTACGCGAATATACTTACCACCAGTTTTTTGGGATAAATTTTTCAAAATTCCTTCATTAAATTTAGACATGATCACATTTCCCCTACTATCCTTTTCAAATCCAATATTTTTTCCAGTTGCATCTATAATAGGTATCGGAGCTCCCTGTTTTGAACCAATGCCAAAAGTAAAAATAGACATTCCGATCTTGAAAGCTTCCTCTTTAACTGTTGATAAATTAGTTGAAAAATCTTCTCCGTCAGTAAACAAGCAAACTATTTTAGTTTTCTTTTCAGGCATCTCTTTAAAAATATCTATAGCTACCTTTAAAGCTCCATCCAAACTCGTAGTTCCAGAAGAAATAGTTGAAACATCTAAACTATCCAAAAACATAAAAAATGCTGCATAGTCAACCGTAAGAGGACACTGAACAACCGCATCTCCGGCAAATACAATTAACCCTACCCGCTCACACTTAAGATTATATAAAATTTTCTTTATTTTTTGTTTTGCAAATTCAAGCCTATTGGGTTTTTCATCAGTACAAAGCATACTTCTTGAAATATCAATCGCTATTAAAATATCACGCCCCTCTTGTGCAACCTCTTGCTTTTTTTTATCCCACTCCGGCTGAAGTAACGCAATCAGTAAACCAACAAAACCTAAAAATCTTAAAACCGATTTACCCATGAAACGAATTTTTGATCCATGCTGTATTACCATCGATCTCAACCGTGGCGAACTTAACCGCAAAATAGCCCGTTCTGCTTTAACATAACGTAACACTATCCACCAAAAAACTACGCCAAGTAAGATCAAAACAGTAAATAAATTATACATACCTGCAAAATGTATCTCTTTTATAAACTTAAACATAAAAACCTCACCATTTTTAAAGAATAAACCAAACCCACGTTGCTACCAAAAGCTCTAACAAAGTTAAAGCTATAACTATCCACAAAATTGGTAAAAAATAATCTTGATAATTATGATAAATTTCTGATTCTGCCTTAGTTTTTTCCAATCGATCAATTTTATCATAAATATGTGCTAAATCCTTTGGATTCTTTGCCTCAAAAAACTGTCCACCTGTCTCTTGTGCAATCTTTTTTAAAAGAGGTTTATTTAAAGGAGTATCAACACGCCATAATCCAGCCAAAGGATGTACCATCAATCCTCCCTGATCACCACCTACCCCAATTGTATAAACCTTAATCCCAATCTCTTTTGCTATCGCTATTGCATCTTCAATAGGTAAATCACCTGGTGATGGCGCTCCATCAGTCAGCAACACTATTATTTTACTTTTAGCTTGAGAGTTCTGTAATCTTAATGCGGCCGTAATAAGACCCTGCGAAATCATAGTCATCATCCGCATATCATCACTTGGTTTACCAATCTGAATCTGACTGACAATAGACTTAAGTATACCTTTATCAAAAGTTATAGGACAAGAAGCAAATGCATAGCGACCAAAAACAACCACCCCTATAGCATCATTAATACGCTTATCAATAAAATTCTCAGCCTCTTTTTTTGCAACATCAATACGAGTTCTACGATCTTGAGCATCATCAAAAAGTTCCATACTTCCTGAAACATCTAAAGCCAAAACTATATCAATCCCATTTACAAGGAGCTTAGATTTAGTATCAACTAACTGCGGCTTACCTATCAAAATTAACATTAAAAATAATGCCAAAAGACGCACCCAAAAGAAAAATTGAACCGGAACAAAACTTGCCGCCAACCTATTTTGAGCTATAAAGTTTACCAAAGAATAACGATATACCGTTGGAGCATATAATGTTAACCGATATAAAATTAACCCAGCCAAAATAACTGCAAAAATAATAAGATATGAAAGCTGTGCAAAATGGAAAGGAATCACCATGAATACACCTAAAAAAATCATAATTTTAAACTCTTTTTTGTTCAAAAGGGTATCATAAATTCATAAAAATTTTAAGCCATAAAATTTTTATGTCCTGTTACAGCAAAGTGATAAGTTCCTCTCATGTAGTAAAGTAAAAAATTCAAGTTTTAGTATGATGTTAGTTAAGAAAAACAGCATCAAAAAGCTAAAAATGAATGTATCCCCAGGAAAAGAATACTTGTCTTTCATGAATTGCCGAAAACGATAACCCTATTCTCAAAGATGAAAAAATTAATTTTATTTGCTCTAAAATTAGAACTTATTTTTTACCCAACTTAAGTAAAAACTGCCGCTGATCCTCAAGCTCTTGCCCTACAGTCGAAACATAAATATGTCTAATACAAAATTTAGACATATCATCTACACTATAACCCGATAAAGTTCTTAGATAATCATACTCTTTTTTAAGCTCAGAATCTTCAAGACCTAGCTCAACCCAAGGAATCTCAGCTCCATTAGTAAACTGTTTATGATGAGCAGCATTTGATAAAATTATAGTTTCAATATCATCTTCAACGATAAGATTAAAAGATTTTGAACAATTACATAATTTTAAATTATCTAAAGAAGAAACTAAAATTCTTAAAGATATCCCAAGATAATCGGCTAATTGTTGGAATGAACCATTAAAACAATATCCTTCTATAATTACAGCAACTTCTTCTTCTTTTTTAGAATTTATTCTTTCTAATTTATCTAAACCATTTCCCTGATATAGATCATTTTTTATAAATTTAATTCCACCACATTCACAAAAAATTATGTTTTTAATTAAAATCAGTTGTCTCTTATTTTCAATTTTATTTAAAATTGGTATTAAGCTAGGATAAAATGCAGTCATTTCACAAAAACCATTAATTTCTTTAAATTTTAAAATCCTTTTTAATTCTTCATTTCCATATTTTTCCACCAAACTTTGTTCATAATGAAGCGTTATTTTCAATAATTTTTTTTTAGCTAATAATAATAAGTCTTGAGCTTTAGAATTACTTAAAAGATTTTCTGAAAATAAAACAATTTTTTCATATTTAAAAAAAAGAAAATAACATAAAGAAATTATTAATAATTCATCTGATATTTCATAATCCAAATTATTTTTTTTAAAAAAATTACTTAACTGATCTCTATAAAATTCATTCGTTATATTTTTTATTCTTTCAATATTTGAACTATCTATTTTTTCAATAAATTCTCTCAGATGTTCCTTTGCTTCATTTAAATGGTCCTGTATAGTATCGCAATACGTTCTAGCAAATTGATTTTGCTGAAAAATATCAAGCAACATTGAGGCACGAGTTTGACATTTAGAATCACCTACCAGAGGATCTAACTGTTTATAATGACGAGTAATAAGCAGCTGAACAACTTGTTCTAAAATATTTAACTCTAAATTACGTACATTTATAGCAACATTTAATTCTTTTCTATTTGTATATAAATAATCAGGATGCTTTAAAAAAATACCTACTTCATTATCTTTTTTTAGATTGCAAAAACAATACATAAAAACTCTTTCATTTAATATTTTTAAAAACTAATTTAATTACTTAATTTTTACATATTTAAATAATATACAGGTAGTTAAAAAAACATCATATGTATCGACAAACTGCTTTCCAGTAAGATTATAAGCATACACTGATTCTGTAATACCAACTTTACCTGTAGCGTCACTTTTACCCTGTAGAATAATTTGTCCTAATTTAGTTATATCTTGCTTTTCTAACGATTCTAATTGATAAAATGTTATTTCCAAAACTCCTGGATTGTTAAAGTCTAATTTATTATTATCTTTAACATCAGTAACCATATAAATTCCCCTAGACCAATCATCCTGGGTTAACGTTTGTAAAAATGAAGGCATTTTTCCGTTCTGCATCACTATACAATGATAGATGGTTGAAATTTCATATTTATTATATAAATCTATATACATCTCTGTAAGTGGCAATTCAAAAAGATCTATTGTATGCACAACCTTAATTTTATCAATCGGAGTAATAGCAGATGTATGTAATTTATATTGCTTAGTAACAGAGTCATAAGTATAATTAACTTTAAATTTGCAAAAAATTGTTTCTTTTTTATTTATTAATTCTGGAGAAATTTTTGAACCAACCCAATTTTTATTTCCATCTAAAAAATCAATTTTAATATTTTTAATTTTATTATGAAGATATATTTTACTCTTAAAAAGAATTTCATCACTTTTATTCTTAAATATAAACTCATATTCTAATAAAGTCTTTTGTTCTATATAACCAAAAACATTTTTTGCTATTTTTTTTGTAGGCAATCTCAAAAATATAGAATTTCTAAATGGTATATCATACAATAAGCCAAATGACTTATTTTCTAGAAAATAAGTCATTTGGCTATTATTTAATTTTATTTCAAAATTTAAATAAGGCGATTCAACTTCATTCGAAATTAAATTTCCTCTTTCGCCTTGAGATACAAGCAAATTAGGAATATCATTATAGTTATTTATATTTGTCTCAAAAAAAGCTGCTTCCATAATATTCTTTATTTCAAGCGTCTCTTTTTTATTTAAACGCAAAGAATATAAATTCAATACCAATCGTCGTTGATTTTTTTTATCAAAATAACCTAATAAATTGTAACACATATTATCATTGGTAAAGCTTTTTTGGCCAAAGAAGGCAAAGTCTGTTGATGCTGCGATGTATGCAGCTTGTAGTATTGTTGTATAAACATTTAAATTTTGATTATGACTTAAAAAATCGGGCAAAATAATAGGTGGTAATGCATTAGTTAATACCGGTTCTGATGATTTTTTTGTTTGAATGTTTTTTGCTGTACTATTTTGTACGGTACTATTTTTTGCTTCAGTTTGTGAACCTGAAAAAACTAATCCTGGCAGTGATTGGACTGAAAAGAAAGATGGCTGCAAGATTGTTGCTTTTAATTTTTCTTTTGCATCTTTGGTCGTTTCATACTCAATTTCATCTTCATTAATCTGCATGGTGAGAAAATAAGGATTTTCACTATTAAGTGCTACTACCTGGATACGTTGATTAATAGGAAAAGTTTGATCAGCCGTTTTATCATAGGCCATCATTGCAGCTGTCGGATTTTTAGGTACCTTAACAAGTATCAAATATAATCCTTCTGGTACCACTGCATACTTAGGCGCAAGAAGACGGCCATTCATATAAAAAAGACCTTTGGGGTTTTTATTGATTGATTTTAGAAAAACTAAAATATCTGAACCTGACATGATTTTTATAGAGAATTCTTCATTTGCCGATAGATTAGTCCCCATTTCCACAATATCAAACTTATAAGTGGACTGAGTTTGGGCTGTAGCATTTGCGGCTTGAAGAGATGCCAAATTGAGATTAACGTTATTCAACCCTGGTTGTAACATACCGATCTGTTTTGCCTCTTTACCATCGATAGTTGATTGAATAATTGCAAAATTCTTTTGAGTATTATTTTGAATATTGACAATCATCCCTCGATCACGCACATCTCCGGTAAAATTTGGAGCACAGCTCATACCGTTGCAAACAATTGAGCATGTCTGAGCAAGGCGAGCTACAGCCTTTTGCAAATGAAACGTTACATAGTTCTTCTGCCACTGATCTACGTCACCTACGATAGATAAAGGTGCATTCGGATCAATTTGACTCAGAAAATCTTTAAGAATTATCTGATAGGCTCCACAAGCTTCATACATGTTTTTTAAATTTTGCTGACAATATGCAATATTAACTGGCTGAGCTTGCAGTGATGCAGTATCAATACATATTTTATTATTTTGAATATCGGTAGGATTTTGTTTTAAGGCGGTATACAAACAAAAAGGGTTCGAATCATAATTTGCAGTACCATTTTTCAATGCTTGCCAATACGCTTCAATACTATTTGTATCTGTTCCGCTTCGAGTAAATATTTCAGTCCCATTTTGCCTAACTAAATAACCAAGATATAAATTATTTAAAATCTGCTGCAATTGAGCTTTAAAATTAGCTGCAATATTAGACATTTCAAGACGCTGTGTAAAAATAACGGTTGCAACTTGATTGCAGGCAGCACCTGATGCTACTGCGTTTGAACTTGCCGCTATTAAGTAACCTGATAATGGTATCAAAAATAAAAAAAACAAAGAATATCTCACAGTTTTCATACGCTTATTTCCCCATTTTGTACTGAATAGATCTTATTATTACTCAAAATACTATGAACTAAATAATTTTTTCAATAGTTACCAACATCAAGGTAATTTTAAACTATTATACAGCGCAGATGCGATTTAAAAAATTTACTACCAGATCTTTTCAAAAAATCCCCTCTATTGCAGAAATCTTGAGTTTACATTACAATGTTCATTGATAGAAACTTAAAAAGTCCTAAATATACAAACATTTTCACATTAAGTTAAGAAATATCTTTGTATATTTTCCAATGAATGAACGAATGAATTATAAATTACTGATCTATTTTTACCTATTAAGTATATTTACCATCAATTTTGCCAGCCATACATACTATTTGACTCGACAATTAGTAAATCATTCCGGACATTCGAATGGTTTAAGTTCATTCCAAAACTGGCAATATGATGAAGTTCGAGATGAAGAAGTTTTAGAGCTTGCAAAAAAAATCGCTCGAAAAAAAATTTATGAAAGCATAGAGAGTGTCAATAAACCTTGGCCAGAGATCCAAAAAATTCTTACCTCAATACTCTGCTTTCCTCTATTTCATGGTCTGCATAAAGTTGATGTCTACGGAATAGAGTTCACAAAATACGTCGATAACAATAGTCAAATTCATTGGTTTCAAAGTCCAGATGGCCTTGTATCAGTTCGTGATAACATCAGAGAAACAACCATACAAAACTTTAGCGATATGCTTAAAACTTCAATCAGATAGATCTTAAATTCTATCTGAACATTTTGAAACTGATCTCTTATTATCCATTTTGCAAATTACTCAAAAAAATATACATTCTAAACTTTAGAAACAGTAATTGAACACAATGCTTAAAAAAGTTTTGAAAAATTAAATATGGACAAGATTAAGTAAATAGATTTATATACTTAATCTGAAAGTCATATAGTCATTGCATATGTATAAAAAGGGAATAGTAACGTATGAAAAAAAAATTTCTATCCATATGGCTCCTGATAAATATATCGCCTATAATCCTTGCAAGTAGCAACTCAAAAATTATAGATTTTATACATCAAAAACAAGATGCTCTAGCAAGTATATCCCCTATCCATTTAAATACGCAACCCAAGCTGCCCTACTGCCCAACAGCATATCCAGATTTAACTGCGCTTGAAGAGAATGAAACTTATGGAAATAGATATAAAAATATCGATACGAAATATCCAGAAAAAAGAGTTATAACAGTTCCGGTTACTAATTTACGATTTGAACCGAAAGAAATTGCTACAACTCTGATTCTTCCAACTTCAGATTACACGAATCCCTTACAAATAACCCAATTACTACTTGGTGAATATATTATTGCCTATGAAGAATGCATCGATACTCATAATCAATCATGGCTAAAAGTACACGCTATCCAACAAGAAAAATTTGTAGGACCTTGTGGCTGGCTTGGATATCCGGGATGGATCAAAAAGGATCATACCGCAAAGGTGACAACATTTCCTTCTTGTAATATTGTTGTACACAGCATGCTTGCAAATCTTACTAATTCCAATGGCAGTATCATAAAAACTATCTCCATGGGAACCAAATTTCAAGCAACCAGAATCAATCAAGATCTTTGGCAAGTAATTTTGCCCAACCAAGATACCGCCTACATCCAACATCAAGATATTTATGAAATAGTTCCCTGTGTGCAAGAATCTATAGAGGATCTACGCAGATCAATTATTAACAAAGCCAAAGAGTTTATAGGCTCTTGGTATAGCTGGGGCGGCAGAAGTGCTCAAAGTGATCTATTCGGAAATATTTCAAGCGTTGATTGTTCTGCTCTTGTTAACCTTAGCTTCTTGGCACACGGCTTACAATTACCCCGCATGTCCAAAGAACAGTTTTTATCCTCTACCGAAATTAGATCTGGTGCAGACTTACAGCCAGGAGATCTTATCTTTTATGCATCAGTATTTAAGAATAAAAATTATAAAAACCCGCTCCAGATTGATCATATTATGATATACCTTGGCGACAATCAACTTTTAGAAGCAACCTGGATCGATGGGTGCAAAATTAGAACTACGGCCTGCGATACCAGAATTGGTAAACCATGCCATACAATTAAATCTGGAGAAATTATTAAATATCTCGATGATGAATATTTCGTATATTTTGGAACCTTTTTCAACCATATAGAATCATTGCAAAAATTACGTACTAACGCGCTAGAACATAGTTACAATCTATAGTTTATCTGCATTAAAATGGTACAGTAAATATAGCAAAAAAATATTCATTGAACTATTTGCTATTCTTGCAATCTCTAACACGGGCTTTTCGCTCTGATTTTTAGGTAAAGCATAATAATCAACAATATCTATAATATTTAAACCAAGCTCAATCATGTTAAATGTTATCAAAAACGCAAATAGAATTCTTGTCTTAACAGAAAACCTTTTTATATCTGATAATGTATCTGGTATCGCAATAGCTGACGAAGTAGAGGGAATTAACTCTCTGTCGATTGGATCTACAATCACGGTGTTTGATAATCCACGAGAAGCTACAAAAGGCATAGGAGTAAGAGAATTGGTAGCCAAAGTTGTATTCGAATCTGCATACCATCGCATACGAGAATTAGGATAGTTTGCATTAAACGTATCAGGTACCGTTGCAAAACGATCATAACTAGGTCTATGTCCCATTTCTGAATATAGATCGACTTGTCCCAAAATTTCTAGCTGATCAGAATTACTCGATCTTGATAAAGCTGATGATACCTGCGATGAATATGAAGCTATAGCATACAAAGCACAAACAAAAAACAAAAAATTATATAATTTCATGTTTTATCCCTCTTTATATAAAAAATTATATTACAGTTATATATGAAAATATTTTTCATAAACAATAGATTCAACAAATTAAGAACTATTCAGTTCTCTTATCGCTATAAAATAATAATTATTCGGTAGATCTACTGCATCACTATATTTTGAATAGATGAATCTTGCCCATCTATTTCGAGCAATAAATCGTAAAAAATATTCCGAATCTTAGTCATCATCATACTTGACCAGATGATCCATCGCGCACAGACTTTTAACTTGAGATATGATACTAAATGAACTTTGTACAAAAAAATAAAAACGTATACCCTAACTTTAAAAAAGGACCCCATATGAAAAAAAAGATTTTTATTCTCATCTTAATTCTTGAATCGGTTACGCATTTTTCTATCTATGCAGTATCAGTTGTATATAATTTTAGAATAGCTCAAATAACTCGACAGCCTATTACCAAGCAAGCAATTTATAAAAATAACGCAATATCTTGGTTATTGTTTAATTTTTTTCAAAAAAATAAGTTTTTTCATATTCGCGAAAATTATACAGGTGGACTCTTAACATTCAATCGAAATTTCTGTGAAAAATATTATTTTAGAACTGACTTTGCAGCTGCACATACAAATCAAACTGTCAAAAATACATTACAGGTTAATGAAACTGAACCAGATGATATTTTATGCACAATGGGACGGAATTTTATACTTAATCAAAATTCTAGAGTTACATTGTCTGCGCTACTTGGTATACCGACTCATTCAGTAAATACCTTAAAGCGTGTTGATTTTGGTACAGGACAAGTTGGTACAGGACTACAACTTGACGGATTATATAAAATATTTAAAAAAGCAGATTTTTTATGTGGTACTCGATATGTTTACTTTATTCCAAGAACAGCTTTTGATGCACAAGATAATTCTTATAAATTTACCGTGGGCAGTATTGCCGATATATTAGTTTCTCTAAAAACAAATAATACCTTAGGACATGGACTTGAAGGAGGTTATGCTGCTCGATGGGGTTTTGGAATTAACGCTTTACCTCATATTCCCAAACTTAAAGATGCTGAATATATGCGCAACAACTTTTTTCTAGTCTATAAATATACATTCTTAACAGAACGAGTTGCAAACCGATTATTGCTCAATATTTCATATGGATTCGACTCAAAACCAAAAGATAAGGGTTATTATGCAATTATGATCTGGGCATCGTGGGGTATCGCATTTTAAATAGCTAAATTCGTTAATTTCTAAATATTTCATTGTTAATCCTCTACCGCTTTTGTTATATAAACTCTATACTTAAATTTTTTTTAAAAGAAGCTAAAAACTCTGTTCAAAAAAAGGAGACATGTGAAAAAATTAAACTTTTTTTAAAATTCGCCAGATTGATCATTTTCAAAACCATCCAAATGAGCTTGATTCTGAATATATGATTTAATCATGGCTTCCTCAAATCCAACTGTTGAAACTGCATATCCACGAGCCCAAAAACATTCTCCATTAAAATTTCTTTGTCTTTTACCAAAATGTCGGCTAATGGCTATTGCAGATTTACCTTTCAAATATCCAATAATTTCTGCCACTGAATATTTAGGCGGAATTTCTATCAACATATGAACATGATCTTGCACCAAATGCCCTCATACTATCTTACAATCATTTTGTCCTGCTAATTCATGTAATACTTTTTGTAAAAAAGGTTTTATTTCTCCATATAAAATCTTTTTTCTGTTTTTTGGAACAAAAACAACATGATATTTGCAATCCCATTTTGAATGACTTAAACTTTTAAAAGATATTGTCATATTATTCCTATTTTTTGAGCCGTCAGCCCAAAAATAAGTGTATGACAATGTCCTTTTTTATACTAACTTAAAGGCATAGCCTTGAGAGTCTCACTAGTAAAACTAGTGGTTTACCTGTCTTGCAATTAAATTATTAAGAGAGATTAAATAATGATTAATTTACCAAAATGTCCAAAATGTAATTCAGAGTATACTTATGAAAATAATGGAATTTTGATTTGCCCAGAATGTGCTCATGAGTGGAACGAAGAAGCAATAAGTGAAAATACTGAAGATAAAAAGATTATTAAAGATGCGAATGGAAATATCTTAAAAGATGGTGACTCTGTAACAATAATCAAAGATCTTAAAGTAAAAGGAAGTTCATCGACCATAAAAGCTGGTACAAAAGTAAAAAACATACGATTGGTCGATGAAGATCATAATATTGATTGCAAAATTGATGGATTTGGGAAAGTGGGTTTGAAATCTGAATTTGTCAAAAAGATATAATAAATATTATATATAATTAAACAAGTATTAATCACAACATAAAACAATGAGCTTTATCTAATTTTTATTTTGATAATTTTTTTATTTTTTCCTGATCTAAATATTGCTGATCGTCAATATACAATTCATTTTTTAATTCTAAATCAATCCAACCATTATCATTCCAGGATAAAATAAAATATTTTGGACGCTGGTCCATAATCTTGTTTCATTGATCAAGAATATAATCATAATTCACCGTAGATATTCTTAAAATTTCATCATTTTCATCATCATCGCTATCACCAGGAAAATATAACCTTATAGTTGTAATATCTTTATTATTTTCTTCTTGGTCAACTATAGTAACAGGATTAAATGTCCTAGCAGAATTTTTAAAATTATTGGATTTAGCATACTTGAAAGGAAAAATCTCCCCTAGGTGTCTTAATAAAACAAGTCTCAGAACTATTAGAATGTACACCAGACGGATCAATATAAACATCTAAAATATCATCCTTTTTAGCTAATACAACATTACTCAAAGTGGATTACCTATCATTCATTTAAAAAATTTGATCCTCTTTTTCTGCAATATTCATGGTAATATTTGTTCAGCTTTCCTATCTTCTTCGATTATAGACAAATCCACAAGAGATAATTCATTTTTTGTTTTTAATGTTACCCATCCCAAATTATCTCTTTCAAAAATTAAATACTTAGCTGGATTTTCAATATTTTTATTCCACTCTTGTGTGATTTTTTCATAATTTTTTTTAAATAAATATAATTTTGAAATATTTTCCCAATCAGCATGTTTTTCATCAAAAGAATCCCATATAACTATATTATCATCCTTAATATCTATAGTAATCCAATAATTTTGATCATTAAATGACATATACAATAAATGTATTTGTGACTTAGGATAAGGAATAAATTTTGCAGCACTCCAATAAGATCCGTTATCTTTAAGTTCATATATTAAGGTTTCCACTTTAATCCTTTTACTTTTGAAAACATTTCGAAATATGGATATGCAGTTTCTATAAATAGTTCATCTGCATTTTGTTCTAATAAAAAAACTTCTATTATTGAGCCATCTTTAGTTACAGCTATTTTATGAGTTTTATACTTAAAACCATTAAACCATCTATCCTGATATAAATAATTTTCAGATTGAACAACTTCAATAATGTTATTCATAATTTGTTCTTGACTTAGATTAGAACCAAACTCTGTTTTAATTTCTAAAAAATTACCGAATGGATGTTTATATTTTATAGCGCGTCCATTATGCAATGGATATTGCTCTACAACATTAATTAAATTTTGAATTTCTAAATACTCTGTTACTCGACCATAATGACTTCCATAAATTCTACCTTCAAACAAATTTGTAAATTTATTTAATTGAAATTTTAAATTAGGAGTTAAAACATGCTCAGGATTACAATATAAAAACTTGTTTTTTCCATGATAGACAATAGAGACTTTATCAAATAATGTTTCTATTTGTTTATCTAATACACAATACCCAGGCTTACGAAACATCACATTAAAATAACTTAAAACTTCTTTTTGAAAGGATAAATCTGCAGCAGAAACGCCTTCAGTTAATAACTTGTCCAGAACTTGTTCAAATGAATTTTTAAGATCAACACTTAAAGAACTCTGTTTCAAAATATTTTGTTTTTCATTTTCCATCATACTTGTTACTGCTGTTTCAAGTTCTATTGCACTTGCTGGTAACTTTTGAACTCCAGCCTCTGTTGCTACTAAAAGTTCTTCAGCCTCTTGAAATCCTAGTCCAAGTTCCTCTGCAAGCTCTACTGCCCGCTGAAAATTTACAGCATTTTTCGCTTCTGCTAAAATCCCAGAGCAACCCTTCAAAGATTTACAAAAAATAAACGGAGTCGTTGTAAAATCAGCAATTAACTTTGATACTTCCTCTAATTTTTCTTGTTCCCTGCTATTTTTACACCAATCTTTAAAATTATTTCTTGAAATAGAACAAAGTTCATGAACTATTTGCGCATTTTCATC
>JACPFN010000004.1 GCA_016183005.1 Candidatus Babelota bacterium
TAATGTCTTTTGTTCGTTTCTTGGTCTCATTTTTTGCAAGCTTTTCTTATTGTTTTTTATTTCTCTTGCAAATTTAAATATTACTTTTCTTCTTTTCAGGCTGTTATTATTTGCGTTGTTTATTTATTCAGTAACGACTAGGTAAAATCTCGGAGGGTTTGTTATCAACAGATGTTATAATGTTATTTCTTAATATCCACAATCCTTTCGCTCTATCTGAAAAAAAAATATATATATCTTTGGCAACTACTCCTGTACCCCAATCAGAACCCCAAAATTTTGTAATTTCTTTTGGATTCTGCGGGTCGGATACATCAATAACTCCTAATTCTCCCTCTACCCAATAAACAAACTTATTAGTAGCGGCAAGGACAATGGATGAAAAACTACCATAATTTCTACCAAATTTACCAATTTCGAAAGGTTGCCTTGAATTAGAAACGTTCAAAACAAAAAAAGTATCTATTCTATCTGCATAAGCAAATGAATCTAAAACTGTAACTCCAAACACAGAATAATTAGTTGAGTTGTGAAATATAGATATTTCTCTCGGTGAATGTGGTACAGACCAATCGATAATTCTTAGTCCCCTGTCTGAAGTAGCCACAAATGCAACGCTATCTTTAACAGCAATATCATAAGGCGTATAATCATTCTGATAAGCACTTACTCTCTTGGGAATCAAAGGATTTGAAACATCTACTATTTCTAATATCGTATCATTGCCATTGCTTGGTACTTGTGTTATAAAAATCAAATTACCGCTTTTTGCTATTGAGTTTGGAGCGTTGGTATATGAAAAACGCACAGAACCGGTATAATGAGATAAGATTTTAGGTTTATATATGTCGGAAACATCAGCTATCCATAATCCTTGTAAAGTATCTTTATCCGAGTAAACAGCCCAATTAATAAAATATGCTAATGTATCTTCCACAATTACTTCTTCAGTGAAACTACCGGTGCAAATATTTGATACCTGTTTAGGTTTAGTTGGTTCACTTACGTCTAAAATCCAAAGCCCTGATAAGCCTGATGCAAGGAAAACAACGTCATCTTTTATAGTAACCTTTTGTGCATACCCTCCGGTTGGGAAAAAAGTAGTTTCTTTTAACGAATCGGACTTTGAAATATCCAATACACATAATCCATTAAAGTAAGCGGACAACAAAAAATTTTTTAACAACGAGATCCCAACATTTCCTACTGCAACTGGTAACTCTCTTTTATATTTATCCAGTACTTTTGGGTACTTTATGTCGGAAATATTTATAGAATAGATACCCTTGTCATGTGAAAGAATGTAAACTGTTCTATTCTCTTCAGAGAATGTCAGTCCGTTTATTAAAG
Organism: Candidatus Babelota bacterium; assembly: GCA_016183005.1. GTDB lineage: Bacteria > Babelota > Babeliae > Babelales > Chromulinivoraceae > JACPFN01. Next base: position 1,351 of record JACPFN010000004.1, read on the forward strand.
AAGCGTTTATCTCAACTTGGCTCAGAAAAGATAGATTTTTCGGATCCGCAACATCAAAAATTTTCAAATATCTTTTTCCGTTAGCATCCTTAACACCGAGGAACAATAATGTGTCTTTAATGTAAGCTGCGAGTCCCCAGCCATTTATATCAATAAATGTTCTTGTTAATGTATCGGGGTTTGTTGCATCAATTAATACTAAGCTGGGATATTCGGGATTTCCAACAAAGACTATTTGATCTTTTACCTCAACACAAGAAGCAATCATTCCCCCGGCAGATATTGAACCCCTTAGAAATGGTATTTGTGGATTAGTGATATCAACAACCCAAAGCATTCCACTAAATGTTGTTATATAAACAAAATTATTCTCCGGCGCTAAGCTTATCGCTATTCCACTAATATTTATTTCAGATATTTTCTTGGGAGCGGATGGGTTTGTTACATCTAATATCAGTAATCCTTTTCCAATACAAACAAAAGCAAGTTTACTTTGCAACTCTATATCATAGACGTATCCATCAGTAAGGTATTCACTGATTATTTTGAGGGAACCAGCTTCTGAAATTTCAAGTACATGAAATGTTTGACCATTCCCCATGAAAACAAAATTATCCTTAGTATCCACAGCATTACAAGGACCCCATGCCCATCGCCCAAGCACAGTTAATACACTGTCCTCTGATGCAGTCAATTCATTTTTATCTTGCCAGATGTATAAGTCTTTATAATTTTTGTTGAGTAACTCACTTGAATTTAATTTCTGACATAAGCATAGATTTATGTTGAGAATGAATAATATTGCTAAAAGTGATGCATTTTTCATTTTAATTCTCCTTCCCGACAAGAACTTTTACATTAGGGCAGTCGTAGAATTATTTATAGCATCTTTTGAGAATTGAATATTAATTTTAGTCAATTACTTTGTTACAAGACCGCATTTTTTTTTGAGTCAGAAATTGATTCCTACGCTATGGATTATTCTCGTAAGCCCTCACAAATAAAATAGTAATCCTCCGACTAATTGTAAATGCAAATTTTAGTAGATAAAAGAGGTGTAGTCCTATAATTTTTGTATGGGCTGTTTGTTATATCTACTACAGTGTAATTTTTATCCGGATCGCCAGCATTAGGAATTTGAACTGAACTCAGCCAATTAGAGCCTCCATCTGTGGATTTTTTAATTTTTAAGTACCAGCTACTTCCAATTCTTTCAAGAAAATTAAAATAAGCATTGCCACTTGCATCGAATACTACAGCTGGATCTGCTGATATTGAATCGACACCTGGTAATACATCACTACCTAACCAATTATTTCCTCCATCTGCTGAATAATAATAGCCCTGACCGCCTGTAGTATTAGCTCCAATTAATAGATTATTCAAATTAGCTTGATTAATGGCAATCGAAACTTCCGTTTGATCGTTACTACTCTGATAAACTCGAATATCTGACGAACTGAGAATTCCTTTAAATAAAATATTTGGCGAACTTCTTGTTAACGAGACCTTTGATTCCAGCCTAATTTTGGGAGAGAATTGAGCCAAAATTTTTGAATTAACTAGCAAATAAATAACAAGCAGTAAAAAGCAAAATTTGTAGGCACGCATAAATACCTCCTCTAATTTTTGAGTAATACTTTTGTTATTTTATAAGTAGAGCTTTACGAGTAAGTATCTTATTTCCGATTCTTAAGCGATATATATAAATACCACTTGGCAAATCAAGTGCATTAAATTCCGTTTTATATATTCCATGCTTAACAAATTCACCTACTAATTTCCTTACCTCTCTTCCGAGAATATCATAAATTCTCAAATCCGCAAAAGAGCTTTGTGATACTTGATATACAATCATTGTCGCATTGTTAAAAGGGTTGGGGTAGTTTTGATAGAGCTGATCATTTTCAGGAATTTGCAATTTTTTATCATTGATATCGGTTGCTATGCTGTCACAAAAAAATATACCAGATGAATCTTTCGACGATATTACACTGATATATTTTCTATCTGCATTTAAATCTACAGAAATAGACGATACGTGCGCTGAATGTGGTAATCCATTTGTAGATTCAAACCAAGTATTTCCTTCATTAAAGGTCGCAAAAAAAATTTTATTTTCAGAACTGCCGGTACCAATATAAATCTCTTCTGATTTTTTAGGGTTTATCACAATAGCTTCTAAATCTTTATCTTTATCACTAAGTCCATTGTTTATTTCTTTCCAAGTAAAGCCGCCGTCAACTGATTTATATATTCCACCCGGTGTAAAACCATAACTAAATATTCCAGCGTAGATAATATCCCCATCATAAGGATCGATAGCTAAAATAGTAGTGCTGTTATATTTTATCGGGAAAGGCAATGTTATCCAGTTTTTACCTTTGTCGGTACTCTTCAATATTTTTGAAGTAAAACCAGCATATAAAGTACTGTTGTCTGAATGAGAAATGACTAAAGAAGTCATATCAACTGCCGGAGGGTAAATTGATTCCCACGTTTCAAAATGATCGGAGCTGCGATGTATTATTCCGGGTCCTTGCACAACGTACACAGTTTTTTTATCAATAGGATCAATTTCAATAATTGGAGAAAGGGAACGGCGGCCGATGAATAACCTTTTCCATGTCTGGAAACCATCCGTAGTTATACTGATGTCATTACTCTGATCATCTAAGCCGTAATGCGAGATGTAAACTATTTTTGAATTGAATGGATCTATTTTTATTGCACCAATATCTGTGTTTGGTCCATTTATAACGAACCAGTTTTTCCCGTTATCAGTGCTTAACAACATTTTTTCCCCAATAGCATACATAGTATCGGGGTCGTTATAATAAATATCTATATCAGCAATTGGTATCCCTTCGGAACCTTTTGCTAATTTCCACTGGGGAAAAATTACACTTTCAGATAAAAGGCAGAGGTAAATTAAAAAATAAATGAAGCGCCACATGCATTATCCTTTTTAATTTTTGAGAAGTACATCCACTGTAATTTTTTCACAAGCCGTTTTATCCATTTATATTAATAATTTCTCAAAAAATTGGAACTGAGCAAAAACCTATCATGGAATTTTTTCAATTTTAGATTGATAACAATTGTTTTGCGGGCAATGCAAAGTAATAGAAAAAAAATCGCCCTCGCAGATAAAATAGTGATCACCTGATTAATTGTAAATGCAAATTTTAGTAGATAAAAGAGGTGTAGTCCTATAATTTTTGTTCGAAGGGAAAAATCTGTATCTAAAGAATATGCTCTACATTGTGATATTTAAAAAATCATTTTGTTAATGATTCATTTCTCTAAACAACGATTGTTTGTAACAATTA
>JACPFN010000001.1 GCA_016183005.1 Candidatus Babelota bacterium
GATCCTATGAAAATAAAATATGATGAAAATATGGCTTTTTTATGCATGAAAAACTATTTAAACATTTTTTATGAAGAAATTAAATTTGAAGGTGTAAAAAATATTCTTACTATTATTAATGCTATTGATATTGGTAATTTACAAGATAAAGAATGGCGTTATTGGCTTAATTGTGTACAGGCGGCTATTGATCAAGAGCCTAATATTATAGGTTGATATTATATTTCTATGAAAAAATTAATATCATTGATTATTGATGTTGAAACCAAAATAGATATTTGCTCTAAATATTTTAACGAGCTAGAAGAGGTTTATGCATATAGTGGCGACTTGTGTATAAATTTAGAACATAAGAAACAAGTTATATGTTTAAGTAATAAAATAACATTAATTCAGGGGGATCTGTTTATACCAAAGATTATAAGCCATGGCATTTAGTTACGTATATTGCATTTGACGATGAGCAGAAAGCTAAAGATTTTGAAAAATATATTAAAGTTGGTTCTGGTAATGCTTATGCAAAGAAGCACTTCTGGTAGCTTCTGCAGCGTTTCGTAGCCTTGGCGAAGTAAGGCAAAGAAGCACCTTTGGTAGTTTAATTAAAGCTTGCTAAAAGGCTTTTTTCTTGAGATAATAACTTTATCTAGAAATTTGATTTAGAAATTAAAAAAGTCTTGTTATTCAATTTGTAGTGATTTTGAATAGCATAGAAGAAAGATCCACTCATGATACTTCGGTGTCTGGGTGGATTTTCATTTTAAGGCAGAATATTTAGAGTAATGGATATTTTCGTATAGTTCAAAGCATTATAAAATGTTAGTGTAAATATCATTTGAATTTTGTTAAATTGTCTGAGAGCAATTTTTTTGATATATTTTCTAAATTCAAAATTTTATAAAATATAAGAATGAATAATGGGAAAAAAGTATTTACAAGAAATAGATAAGTCCAGTTCAGATGCTATTTGGTCTTTGTTAATCGCGATTCTGGTAACATTTTACAGACAAGCACCTTCATTTGTTTATGCTCTTACATATATGATTGCATGGTTTGTTCAAATATTTTTAATATTTTTTTTATGGTCGTGGAAAAAAGAAGATGTGCAGTCTTATCGAGCGCGTTGTTTGCTTAACACAACATTTTGGGGTTGGGTTATTTTTGGTGGTATGATGGCATGCTTAATGTTGTATAGTGTGATTTTTATAAGATTTGATTATGAAATTTTATTTTCTGCATTGCTTTCTATAGTTATGACTGTTTTAGTAGCTAAAAAGTATCGTAGTTTAATGTGTATACATTAATGCAGGTTTGAATGTTTAATAAAATGCAAATTACAATAAAGGATTAACAAATGGAAAAGAAATATTTTGTGAGTCGAGATAAATTTGGATCAGATGTTTTTTGGTGTTTGCTAATCTCAGCCATAATCACTTTAATAAAAGGAGCATCATCGCTTGCTTCTGCGATAGGATATATGATACCAATATTTCCTATCATTTTTGTACTTTGTTTTTTATGGTCATGGAAAAAAGAAGATGCACAGTCATATCGAGCACGTTGTTTACTTAACATAACATGTTGGTTTTGGTTTATTCTGTCGCTTATAGTGACAAGTTTTTGGTTGTATAATGGAATCAAATTTGGATTTAATAGTGAAGCAATTTTTTCATTACTCTTTTATATTGGGATAACGGTATTGGTTGCTAAAAAATATTATTCCTTGATATACGGAGAAGTAAAGCAAGAGTAGGGGGAATATATAGAATGAATCAGCTAGTTGAGGTTGGACTTGGTAACATTGAAGTGGGTTTCATCGTTAGTATAGTGTTTAATTGTAAATTTTTTGTATCTGATTCCATCTAAAAGTTCGACCTGTCCTTCGTAGCTTTAGCGTAGTAGGAAGTGCGCCCAGTTGGTGCCGCCATTCTGTAGGGTTTTGTATAATTTGGTATATTTTTGATTCATCTATTTATTTTGCAAAAGATCCACTCATGATACTTCAGTATCTGGGTGGATTTTCATTTTTTAGATAAATAAATCAATTATTGGGCTTACTCATATCATTTTTTGATAATTTTAATAATGCTGATGGGCCTGAGCGGGTTAAAATAGCAACTAGGTTTATGAGTGATTGTATTTTTCAGCATAAAGCTTTGCAAATTTTTGGTGCTGTTGCTGGGGTATTGCGTAGTCAGGTTCGAACTATGAAAACTATGGAATTTGTACAAAATGTAATTGGACATGAGTTTGCAAGCATAGGTGTTTCTGAAAAAATTGCTCAAGTAACAGAAGAATTGGAAATAGTTGTTCAGAAAAGTGCGGTAGATGAAATTTTAAAACTAAATGCTAAATCAGAAAATGTTGCTTGTAAAAATAGCATACAATCATCTGTATATGACCTTTCAGAAGAACTTGCGTTGATTACAAAACAAAATATTACTCAAAAAATTGAAAATATTATGAAGCCTTCTTTATCAGAAGTTAAAGAATTGGCAGTAAAATATTCAAAAATATCGACTGAAATTGAAGGCGTTTTGCAAGATATGTTAATTGATATTGAACATATTTTTATTCCAGAAGTTAAACCTCGTTGGAAATATGATCCTATTGCTCAAAAACGAACATTGGATGAATTTTTTATATCAGGTTGGCATCATGGTTATCTTGAACAATTTGAACAAATAGGATTATTCAAAGTAATAAAAAAAGTAGTTAAGAATGACCGTATTTATGTAGAGTATTCTTGGGATTATGGCAAAAAAATCATGAAAAAAACATTATTTCCTGACCATTGGACAAAGCAACAAATTATAGAAAAGATGACTGAGATTATAAAAAAGCCTGTATCTTGTATAGATAATAACATTGGAGATAGATTAGAAAAAACATTCTTAGGAGTTACTTCTGAGGGTATTGAAATTGAATTAGTACTCAAAAAAGAACTTAGTCAAAAAAGTTGGCAGTTGGCTACGGGTTTTGTTTCTAAGGATTATATATTGAAAGGTTAAAAAATGTTCATAATCATAGCAAAAAAAATAGTGGTACAAAATAGAATATTTTATGAACCTATTTTTAATAATATTCCAGCCAAAAGCATGAATCAACTAGCTTTATTGATACAACTATGGAATGAAAAAGTTTTTTCAAATATACAAGAAAATCAAGATAGTGATGAATATAATGGGATATTAATTCGTTATAATCTTTTTAAAAAATTAGATAGCTATATCATTTTCTATGATTCAGGATTAGATGATTATTGGGAAAGTGTGTGTAATAAAAAATATGGCCAAGAGGGTTTTGTTTGGGATGAAGAAACACCAATGTTAAAATTTTCTAAAAATAATTTTAAGCATATATCGCATATATGGAAAAAACTTTCAAAAATCCAACCACAATATTTAGTTATTACTCAAGACAATACTGGTTGGATTGATCTTCAGAGTAAAGAAGAGCTTTCTAATGAAGAAAGGCAATCGATTGGCTAAGCCTTGTTGGTATGGAATAATAAATAATGTATACAAAAATTCAACTTGGTAAGGATCTTAAAGAGCAATTATTAGAAAATAAATCAGCAAAGTATATAGGTGGTTGGGCTTATTTTATTTATACAAAGCATATGTTAGAAATTGATTTAAGCCTTAGAGAGTTATTATTAGCTTTAGGAACTATGGAACTTAGACCTGAGTTTGAGCATACGCATGAAGAACTTAGTGAAATAGCAAATAGATTAATCGCAGGAGAAGATGTTAAATTGTGATTTTTTGAAATTTTCATGTAATAAATTCCATTTGTAGTGATTTTGAATAGCATAGAAGAAAGATCCACTCATGATACTTCGGTATCTGGGTGGATTTTCATTTTAAGTCGTGACATTTTGTCACGGACTGAAATGTCTACAAGTTGTCGACAGATTGTAGACACCTGAAAGAATTCATAGCTTTATGAAATTCTACATTAGTTCATTGACTTACTCATATTTCCTTTGTTATTTACAATCTATAATTATAAAGATGGTCAAAATATCTAAAAAAGGATAAAAGAGTATGAAAAAGTATGGTTATCTATTAATGTCAGTAGCATTTTTATTGGTAGGATTTGAAGTTGCAGCTGTAACTGTGACTTTTAAAAAAGGTGCAGGAATTAATGCTTTCATGAAAAGAGCTCAAAGACGGAATACATATTCTTCTCATTTATTATTTGGCAAAACTGAGCAATATCAAGAAATAAATTTTGGACAACCAGTAACCTGGATTCCATCTTCATCTGTCACTATAGGATCATCAACAGAATATTCAATGATATATTCTAATGTCATAAATTTACCGGCTATTACTCAAGATACAACCTATATTTTAATGTATAAGAATGATCGATTGATGCTTGCTGAGGCAGCATAGTATTAGAATTTATTATCGATATTATTCTTGTAGAAATAGGGGACAAAATATAAGGAGTTAAATAGAATGATTATTAATATTTTAGGTAAATATGCTTTAAATATGTTGTTATTATTGTTAGGTATGGATTTTTGTAAGATTATAATATAAAAATGGCTCCCTAAATTAAATGATAAGTATTTTGAAAAAAGAGCATTTATTTTCGGTCTTATTTTTATGGCAATTATTTCTGAGGAATTTGAAGTTGCTCAATTTTTGAATGTATATACATCTAGTTTAGTAATTTTGAGCTATTTTTAACATACAAGCTTGACGAAGCTAAAAGCGAAGACAGGGTGGATTTTTTGTTTTAAATACTTTAATATTCATTTTCTTTTAAAAAATAGCTATTCTTGGCAGTAAACTTTTGGTGTTTGAGAGGAGTTATGATGCTGATTAAAAAAATGATTTGTTTTTATGTATTTTTCTTTTTTTATCAAATTGTAAACTCTCATGGCTTTGGTGGAAGTACTCTGATTCAAGATGGGACTAATGATTTTGCTTTAAGACTTGATCATATTGTCGAGATGATTGAACAGCATCAAAAAGTATATATTATAAGTTATGATGAATTTGAACATAAATGGGTTAAGAAAAAGGTTAAAGCTGCAGGGTTTAGTGAAGCAGAATATCATTGTCGTTTGTTTTTTAATCATGACCCAAATCCATTAATTTGTACACCTTTACAGCTTTTTTATAGAGTCCAAGATTCGGCTTCGCTTACAGCTACGCAACGGACAGGCCATGCATGGATTGCTGCACATAAGCTTAAAGTTGGTGATAGGTTACTTTGTGCAGATAATAAAATTGTTACGTTATCTGATGTTGAAGTACGTCATGAAAAATTAAAAGTTTATACACTTGAAATCAAAAATACTCATACATTTTTAGTAGGTAATCATAAAATTGTTGCTCATAATATGTTGATACCCCTTGGTGCAGCGATTGGATTTACTATTCCAGTTGAAATTGGATGTGGTGCATCAGCAGGGGCAGTATTTGGTCCTGTTGGAATTTGTGGTGGAATAGTTATAGGAGGATTAGTTGGCTGTGCAGTACATCTTTGTATGAAAGACCGTGTTGCAGAATATGAAATATCGTTTAAGCCAAGTGAAATTGCAAGTTTTAAAGATGATAATAAACACGAAGAACAAGAAAAAAGCAATGGAGCTCAAGCTCCAGGAAAACCTACTGAAAATGATGGATTTATCCCTAAGAAAAATTGGGATGGCAAAAAAATTAGGCATCCTAAGGGGTTTGGTTGGCCAGATAAAAAAGGTAGTGTATGGATTCCTTCCGGTCCTAATGGTCATGGTTGTCCTCATTGGGATGTACAACATCCAAATGGAGATTATGATAATGTTGTTCCTGGTGGACGAATAAGAGGTCAAAAATGAATATTCAAAATAAAAAATCTACTATAGCTAAAAATATTTTATTTTGTGAAGGAGTAAAATATTATTGCAAAGAAGATGAGGATGTATTTTTTGAATGGATTGAAAAAATTAAGTGTATAGAAACATTTTCATATCGTTGGAAATTTTTATATTTACATATTCCTAGTGGTAATATTGATGATGAAAGCTTGAAAGAGTTATTATCCTTATTTTATCGATATAATATAAAAATGAGCCAGCTTGCAGAATTTTTGACAAAAAATAATAAAAAATGGTTTTATGATAATAAAAAATCATTTTGGTATAAAAATGTATTTCAAAATAAAAAAATTTAAAAAGAGATTTTTATTTCTTTAAGAAAGATTTAGATTATGAAATTATCTAATAAAAAATCATTAATTTGTGATAATCCAATTTTTTTCAGTCCCAAGGATAAAGAAGCTTTTTTTGAATGGATTAAGAAAATTGAATGCGTAGAAAATTTTTCTTTAGAAAAAGATAAAGTATATTTGAACTTAAATAAAAGAAGATTAAGTACCATTAATCTATCAAGTCTTATTGGTCTTTTGTATAGGTACAAAATTGATATGCATCAATTATCTCGGTTTTTGACAAGTTCCAATAAAAAATGGTTTTACGATAATAAAAAAGCTTTTTGGCATAAAAAGGTTTTTAAGAAGTAATTTTTTGGGAATTTTTATGTAACAAATTTCATCTAAAAGCATGTTGGCCATAGCTTTAGCGATGGCTGATTCGACCGTGTCCGGCGTAGTAAGCAAACGTTAGTGAGACACGAAGACGTACCGTGTTCGCTATAGTTAATTGCAAAGCAATGCGACGGCTGGAAGTGCGCGCCAGTTGGTGCCGCCATACTACGCCTCCCTAACGGGTAGCTTCGTATGGCTAGCGCCAAAGGGTTACGAAGTTAATCGCAAAGCGATACGTAGTAAGCCAGTCTCCGTTACTTACGTAAATTCGTCTGGTATTGCCATTTGTAAGTTTTGGTAGGTTTTTTTGTATAATTTTGTATCTTTTGAATCCATCTATTAATTTAGGTGGATTTTTTGTTTTTTTATATAGTTAAATTGTATATTTCTGATTGTATTTTATATTTTATTATTCAATGAAAATACTATTACGAAAGAATTATTGGCCCAGCAGGGGAAAAGATCAATTTTTGCTATGACTGAAGATGGATTTGAATTAAAAATGATTATAGATCCTAAGCCATTGAATCACCAATGTGATTTGATAGAAAATTCGATAAACAGGCATATTGTTACAGTATATCCAAATTATAAGGTGTAGCATGAGATATTCTTTTTATTATTATGATGGCTATAGCTATAAAGAAAAGATAGTTACTCGAAATTTAACATTAGATAATTTATTCGAGTTTTTAACAGATAATGAAGAGCGTTGGATTAAGTTTGAGGAAGATGAAAATGATAAAAGGAAAATTATTATTTGGTCAGAATCTAATATTAAACAAGCTTTAATGCCTGAAAATTTTGATTCTTATGATCTATTTTTAAATTATTTAGTCTTATATGGTAAATATGGTCGTAAACGCTTTGCAGAAATGCCAGCAATACGAATTTTTAGAGATAACTATGAATTTCTAGAACAGCAGTGGCAAGAAATTTGTAAACGAAAGCCTAAATATTTGATCTTGAGAGAGCATGATAATGGATATGCTGATATTCTTGAAAAGAATGAATTATCAGCAGAAGATATTCAAATCATGAATCGTGAGCATAAAATATATCAAAATTATTTAAAGCGATGGAATGAGTACGTTAAAATTTATCCAGAAAAGCGTTATCCTGTTTGGCGTTCAGATGCAGACAATGAGTTTGAATCAGATTTTGCATTGTATGATCCTATTGATGAACAGGGAGTTGATTAAATTATGATAATCGAATTATAAAAAGAAAAGCTCTTATGGTAATGTATAAAATGATGCTTTACCTGTTCCCAATCTAATAATCATTTTATCTTTTACTAGCTTAGATAAATATTTTTTTAATGTATTTCGATTTGTTTTGGTTATTTGTTCAAAATCACTAATATTTAAACTTCCATGTTCATGAAGTAATGTTAAAATTTGGGATGATAATAATGGCAAATTCATTATTATTGTTTTTTCTTTGAGCATTTTTTGTTCTAAATGAATTTTTTGTTTTTGTAGCATTTTTAAAAAAAAGATTAGCCATGGAGTAAAATTTTTATTATCAGAATGCAAACTACCTTGTGTTTTACGTAAAGCTAAATAATAACTTTCTTTACTACGTTCTATGAAACTTTCTAAAGAGCTATATGGTACGTATAAATAACCTGACTGTAAAAGAAGTAATGTTGTTAATATTCGAGATAATCTGCCATTTCCATCTTGAAATGGATGAATTGCTAAAAAACTTACTACAAATATAGCGATTATCATCAAAGGATGTAATTGTTTTTTGTTATTTTGTTGATTAACCCATTCTATAAGTTCTTGCATACGCATTGGTGTTTCAAATGGAGATGCTGTTTGAAAAACGATGCCAATACTTTTACCTGTTGCATCAAATGCTTCAACGTTATTTGATAGTTTTTTATATTCTCCACGATGTCTCATATCTTTGTCGGAAAATTGTAATAACCAAGCATGAAGTTGTTTTATGAGATTTTCAGAAAATATCATTGATTCGTATCCTTGAAAAATTTCTTGGCATACATAGGCATACCCAGCGACTTCTTGCTCATCTCGGGACACAAAAGAATAGGTTTCTAAATTGGATAAAAGTTTTTTTACTTCTCGATCAGAAAGCTTTGCACCTTCTATTCTGGTTGATGATCCTATGCTTTCGATAGTGGCTACTTTACGTAATGCTTGTAATCGCTCTGGAGTTAAGCGGCCCAATAATTGCCATGCACCTTTAAATTCATCAATTTCGCTTATTAATAGTAACATTTCAGGAGTTATAGTAATTTTGGAAGTATCAAACATATTCAATCCTATTATTCAAATATTAGATTTTAAGATTATATAGAATTTAAAATCTATATAATATCCATATTTATATCCATAAATACCCATATTTGCAAAATTTATTCAATAGTTGGTCTGACTAAAGGATTACATTAAATTAGCTGAATTTATTCGATTCTATAACGAAAAAATACCCCATCAGCGGTTGAATTATATGACCACTATGAGATACTTAGAAAGTCGAGGGGTCAAAAACAGCATGATTTAGTCTCATATGTAGAGAACCAGTACAGGCGGTGTACAGAATTAGGTGGTATTGTTATTCTTATATTATGTTAAATAAACCAAAGGGGGTTTTTTATGAAAAAATTGTTATTTTTATCTATTTTTTTTATTGAATTAGCATTAACAGCGCAATCTTCATTATATACACGTGAAATTAATATTGCAGATGATTATGAACTATCTAAGGCAACTGAGCTATTAATGAGCGATAATAAGCGAATTTATGACAAAGAAACCAAGGCGTATCGAAATAAAACTTCATTAGAGCTTGAAAATGAGTTTTTAGAAGCTAAGCAAAAAGTGATTCAAAATCAGGGCAAAAATCAGCATATATTTGTTTGTGTATCTTCTGAAAATGGTAGCATTAAAGGTATTTTATATTGTAAATATGGCCATCGACGTCAATCTGATATGGTAGAAATTTTGAAAGTTAAGGTAGATAAAGATCAAAGTTGGACAGCAAGTATAAATTTTTGGTCTAAAGATAATTCTAATGATGTAATGTTGTCAATGATTCAATATGCAGAAAACTTTTATAGAAAACTATCTATGAAAAGCATAATAAAGATATCTTTTAATAAAAATGAATCAAATTACTTGGATCAAGGATACAGGTTAATTACTAAAGAAGAATCTAATAAAATTTTATTTTTATCAGAGGCGATGGGTGATATAGTAGGTGCTGCTTGTGGTTCAGTTATAATACATGTTTTGACATTTGGACTTTGTGATGCAGGTCAGTTATTTACTAAAACTGTAGATAATTTGTGCATATATTATAAAGAATTGTAATTTAATTTATATTAATTGAATTAAAGTTATTAATATCCCTGTAGAAATATGGGGATATTTTTTTATAATTTTGGATCCAATAAATTCCATCTAAAAGTTCGACCTGTCCTTCGTAGTGATTGTGTTAAAAAGCAACTAAAAAATAATAATTTTTAAGCTCTACATAATTCACCTTTTTTTAAAAGAGAATTTGCAATGATAATAAGTTTATGAATAATGGCTATCATAGCGACTTTAAAGGGCTTTTTAGCATTTCTCAATCGATCATAAAATATTTTAAGTGGAAGATGATATTTAATCGTAGTTAAACTACACATGTAGAGTGCATTTCGTGGAATCATTCTTCCGCCGCGAATAAATCTTTTACCTTTATAATTACCACTTTCGCGATTATAAGGACAAACGCCAATAATGGCTGATATTTGTTTATTACTGATTTGTCCTAATTCCGGAACAAAAGATATTAAAAGTGCAGCTGTTGCTTTACCTATTCCGGGAATTGACTCTAAAATTGTTGATTTTTTCTGTAATTCTAAATCATTATGAATAAGTTTTAACATTTCTTGATCAATTGCTTTAATTTCTTTTTCTAATATTTTTATCAATTTGTTGATGCTTGATGTACATAATTCATGAGAAGGATGCTTACGTCTTGTTTTTTCTGCAACCAAAAACAATGTTAGATCTTGCTTACGATTAACCCAAGCTTGTAAAATTACTTGATTTTCAGTTTTGTTAATTGATTCATAATCTTTAGAATTTTTAGCTGCAAATTCTGCAATTTTTTGAGCATCAATTTTATCTGTTTTACTTTTACAACCACTTGAAATAATAAAGCCTTTAATCCTTCTAGGGTCAACGACCCAAAGATGATAAGAAAATCTTTTTAAAACTTTTGCCAGCAATTTTTCATAACCACCAGTTGCTTCACATGCAATTTCTGGAGCATAATATTGAGATAGATCTGAACCAAACTGTTCAATTGCAGTCTCAGAGTTATCTATTTTAAAAAATTTTCCTATGGGATAAATGTAAATATCCAAACTATTTTTGGACACATCGACACCGATAAATACTTTTGATACAGTAGTCATAAGTACCTCTTGCTTGTAAACATTCGAGATCGTAGTTAAACCCGTCTCTAGTGATTGTTCGAGGTAAATTGGGCATAAGCTGATAGTCTCTAACTACGTCACGATCCTTAAAGATCAGCCTTGGCACGAGATCTATCAGCTTTTTCCTGAACAATCTGAATATTAAAATTTATACCCAAAATCACTCTAATAATTTTTTTAATTTTGAGCTATTTTTAACATACAAGCTATTTTTAACATACAAGCCCTTAGGCGTAGACTGACTTAATTAGAAATGAAATTTAAAAAATCTTGTTATTCAATTTGTAGTGATTTTGGATAGCATAGAAGAAAGATTCACTCATGATACTTCGGTGTCTGGGTGGATTTTTATTTAAAAAAAATTAAAAACTTTATGAAATTAATATATTTAGTATAAAGGATTTTTTGCCTATATAGCTAATGAGATCAATTAATTATAGACTGATTAATAAAAATTAGTTATCTTTGTTTCTATCTTTAGAAACACTATTAAAAATATAAATCTTTATTTTGAGATTTGTCTATTATGAGCAGTTAATAGTTGAATTTTACATAGTTGTTATAATAGTTATATATGTAGGAAAGTAGTAAAAAAGAAGCTTGAACATTATAAACCCTTACTATTTCACTATCTAGGAGTATCTCATGATACAAACCGTATCTAAATGGTCTGTCATAAAAAGTAGTTTTACACTTAAAACACTTATCTTATTATCTCTTTTTTATTCTTCTTTTATTAGTACTAGTGGATTTGATGGTGATACATTAGTTACAACAGCAAGTGGTCGATTAAAACCTATTAAAGAATTACAAGTTGGAGATGAAGTTTTTTGTTATAACAGTAATCTTCAACATGAAATAAATCATATCAAGGGTGTGTATGCCTTTAAAGTAGATGCAACTATGCATATTACTACTCAAGATAATATTTCAATAATCACTGGTTTAATGGAGCGTTTTTATTTACCGTTAGAAAATCAATGGGTATGTGCAAAAGATCTTAAAGAGGGTGATTGCCTTTTAAATGAGGATTTAGAATATATAGCTATTACTCATGTTGAAAAGCATGAAGTTTCAAACATTATGTTTCTTATAGCAGTAGATAATCAACATAATTTTTTAGCATCGCAGGGTAAATATTTAGTTCATAATGGAGCGGTAGGAGCTGCAGTAGGAGTTGTTGCTGGAGCAAGTACTGTTGTAGGTATATATGGTGGACTTACAGCTCTTGTAGGAGTCATATCAGGCCCTGCTGCACCTGTCGTTGTACCGATTTGGTGTTTTTGGACAGCTGCTCCTGCAGCCGTTGCGACTAAAGTAGGTGGTATAGCTGGCGGAATAATAGTTGGTGTTGCTACAGGACCAGTATGAAAATCAAGGATTAATTCATGATGAAATGGTATACGCTTTATATGATAGCAATGTGTGGAGTTGCTATATCCTATTATATTAAAGTTTATATTTTAGGACATGAATTATGAACCAAAATATGCATAATTGGATTGCAATAGTGCTAGGTATATTAACAGTAAAATTTATTACACATAGACATAGATTTAACGAAATAAAAAATGAAGTTGATTTGATAGTGTTTATTGTTGATATCACCGCAACAATTATGTTTTTAGCAGTTTTATTTTATTACATGAATTAGTTTGTTAATAACGTAAACTTAAAAAAAATCTTCATTGTTAGTTCTAATGCTTACAATAATTATGCATTTATAATATTTTTTAAAACAATTGAGTTTTTAATCATGCGAAAAAATAAAATATTTTTATATAGCATTATATTTATTATTACTTTTTCAACATACTTTTGCAGTTCTGATATGCCAACTGAAGAAGCTGCTAAATTAGCCAATGACATTGCAAATGAAGCTGCAAAAACAGCTCTAAATGAAAGTTTAGAAACTATCACTGCAGTGGGAGCTTGTGTTGGATTAGTAGTTAATCTTTATGATATTGGTAAAGATGCAAAATCATGTATTGCTCCAAGTAAAGAGGAACAAGTTCGTGCACAAGATATTGATAAACAATTAAAATTAATCGAACTAAAAAAAAAATTAAGACTATGTCTTATAAAAAATAAAAAAAGAGTTCAAAAAGGATCGTTTGAAATACCATCGGAATGCGAAGAGACAGCATTGCTGCTTGGTACTATGGGAGCTTTGAATGAAGTTCATAGAATGATCAATGTTATGAAAGAATTCGATAATTAAAATACTACCATAAAGGAACAAATTATGAGTTATAAAATTATATTTTCAATTTTATTTTTAATGTCTTTTCCAATAATTGGAAAAGGTACTAACAATGAACGTATACAAAAACTTGAAGAACAAATTACTCAAAAGGAACAAGAACTTTCAGATCTTGGTACTCTGATTGCTCAAAAAGATGAACAACTTTTGGCAATTTATTCAAAAGGTAAAGAGTTGCTAAGAATTTTCACTGCAAAACGAATAATGCAATTAGAAAAAGAAAATAATGGTAAAGAATTATCTTCAGAAGACGAAGATATTGCTGCTAAAGAAATAGAAAAAGAAACAGATGAATTTCTTTATAAATTTTGGAATGGCTTGAAAGATAATAAACCCATAGTAGGAATGCTTACAAAAGGTCTTTTTCAAGGAGATGGCAACCTCGGTATTTTTGATGTAGAAGAATTTGAATCATTAAAATTTTATTTTATACAACGAATTTTTGATCAATTAGCTATAATTCGTCTTGTTAAAAAATATGAAATTTGTATTACCGAATACCGTACATTAATAAATGAATTAGCCGATTTACAAAAATAAAAGATATTATTATGAAAAACATCAGAACAAATATTATTTTTACAATTATTATAATTGCAATTTCATATAATTACATTTCCGCTAAACCAGCAGGTGTTGGAATGGTAGAAGCTGCTGATAAGGTTTTAGATAAGCAACTGCCAATTTTAAAAAAAATAATGGAAATAATTAGCAGTAAGGGTGTTGATGCATCTAAAGCTTTAGGTGCTGAGGCTGCTAGCGTATTAGCAAAAGGTGTAGCTGATGCTTCTAAAGCATTTGGTGTCGATGCTGCTGGTGAACTAGAAAAAGCAATTGCTGACTCTGCAGATAAATTTTCTTCTGTAGGTCAAGGTATGGTTGCTGTTGCTGGGGTAGGTGTTGCTATTTATGGTATTACTCAGCTTTATCCTATAGGAAAAGAAGTTGCAACATACATTTGTCCAAGCGAAGAACAAAAAATATTGAACGCTGAAAGGCTTGAAGCTGCTCAATGTAGATTAGATTTATTGCGAGCAGAAAAATCATTTAGACAGTGTCTTGTAAGTAATAGATTAAATCCTAAGCGAGGATTTTCAGGACTTCCAAGTGATTGCGAAGATGTAGCAGAAGCATTTGCATCTATGGGTGGATTTAATGAAGTAAAGCAGGCAATGGAATTTTTTAATACTTTTAGAAAGTAAAATATGCTTAAAAAAATACTACCGTTAGTCTTATTAAGCATTAATTTATTTCTATCAAAGCCAATAACTGCCAATACTCCTTCAAAAGAAAAAACTTCATTAACAGAGATCGTTATATGGTGTGGGGTTGGAGTTGGAGCTGTTGCTATAACTATTGTCTATGCGCCTATAGTTATACCTGCAGTGATAGCAGGTGCAAAAGGAACAGTAACTGTTGTTGCAACTAAAACTGTAGCCGCAGGAGCAGCTATAAAAGCTGGGTGCGTAACAGTAGCTCCTGTTGCTATAAAAGCTAATTCAGTAATTGTTTTAGGAAAAATTGGAAAGAAACTTGTTTATTCAAGCCCTGAAGAAAAACTTCAAGCTGCTTTAAAGCAGGAATATACAGAATATTCTCAAGCAAAACTAGATTTAGAAAAATGCATCAATGAGCATACAGTAAGTAATAGTTCTTTGGATATTCCAAAATCTTGTAAAGAAAAGGCAATGATATTGGCTTTATTAGCCCAAGAAAAATTTACAGTAGAAAAAAAATAATAAAACTTTAATAATCTTCCTTTTGAAGAATCTGTAACAGTTTAAAACCTTTAGGCTGTATAATTGTTCTAATATAAGATTATACAGTCTAAATTGTTAAATCTTTAAATTAGCTTGTCAAAAGGTCTTTTTCTTGAGATAATAACTTTATCTAGAAATTTAAAAAAATCTTATTATTCAATTTGTAGTGATTTTGAATAGCATAGAAGAAAGATCCACTCATGGTACTTCGGTATCTGGGTGGATTTTCAGTTTAAGGCAATATTATATCTAAGAGAGGCTATTTAGCAATAATATGAGTATTAAAATAATTACTTTTACAATTTTGTTTTCATTGAGTACATTTGCGTTATTATCTAATTCAAAATATGATCCAAATGATGTTCAAGATTGGGAAAAGTACGTTATGAATATCGAAGAAATTTTCGAATGATGCAATGCGCTGCTATAGAAAGAGCAAAAAAAACTACACTGGATGATGAATTTAAAAAACGGCTTTTAATGCTTTTTAACCTTCATATTTGTAATCAATTTACATCTGCTGAATTAGATACGATGACTGGAGAAATTGTAAATGAAAAAATTGGCGAAAGTCTGAAAAAATTAGAAGCAAAATGTGTTGCTAAAGAATTTAAAGAAGAACATAATAAATGTTTACAGGGACTCACGGAATTATTAAATCAACTTAAAAATGATGGTGAAAATTTAGCATATGAAATTAGTCATGGTGGTACAATTTTTTCATCAAAATTTAAAAGAACTAAAGAATAATAAAATAAAGGTTCTTAGTAAAAGATCCATTCATGGTACTTCGGTATCTGGGTGGATTTTTTATTTATAAAGTGTTTATTATTGAAAATATTAGTTCTTAGCTTAAAATTTTAGTTTTTTATTGAGAAAAAATCATGGCATATACAATTCTTTATATAGCTTCAAGTGAAGGTGGATTTATTGCAGATAAAAAAGGAGGACTTGATTGGCTTCCACAAGAAGCACCAGAAGGAGAAGATTTTGGATTTGAAAAATTTCTGGACTCAATTGATGTAATTGCGCAAGGAAGTCGTACTTTTTTGCAAACTATTTCATTTATTGAGCAAGGAATTGTTCCTGATTTACCATATGGCGGTAAACATATGTATGTTTTTACTAGAGAGCCTATGCAAACTAACCGAACAGATGTTACATTTGTATCAAGTATCGATCAGTATTTGAATATGATTAATCAAGATTTAAAAATTAAACGTGTATGGCTTCTTGGAGGTGCAGAAGTTATAAAATCATTTAAAGATAGAGATTTGATTGATAAATGTATTATAACAGTTATTCCAGTAGTATTGCATGAAGGAATAAGTTTACCGAAGAATCTTTTTGAAGGAATGAAACTTGTATCTTCCAAAAATTGTTTTAATGGCATTATAGAAAAAAGATATATTCGTATTAATAATTTATAATTTTTTGAGATAATTATGAATTTCTAGAGCAACAGTGGCAAGAAATTCGTAAACGAAACCCTAAATATTTGATCTTGAGAGAGCGTGATAATGGATATGTTGATATTCTTGAAAAGGATGAATTATCGGCAGAAGATATTCAAATCATGAATCGTGAGCATAAAATATATCAAAATTATTTAAAGCGGTGGAATGAGTATACTAAAATTCATCCAGAAAAGCGTTATCCTGTTTGGCGCTCAGAGGCAGATAATGAATTTGAATCTGATTTTGCATTGTATGATCCTATTGATGAACAGGGAGTTGATTAAAGATATTTTTATAGAAAATTACAGTTAGTCTGAATTTGTTTAAGTCATTATTAATTTTTATAAAATTAAGTCTTTATCGTTGTTTTTTAGATGTTTGTAATTAACCTTGACGGCTTGGCCCAACTTTGGTGCGTTTGTTTGTATGAATTCAAAAGAGGCAGGTTAATGAAAATTATAAAAATTTTACCAGTAATATCTTTTCAAGAAGATTCAGGTAATGAGCCTGTTAAAAAATTGTTAAAAACATTATCTATGCAGGATCGTAAAACTATAGGAAGAGATATTGGAATTGTTCAAACAAGCTGGCCTATTGGATTACCACTTGTTAAGCATTTTTCTGTATGATTATGGGAAATAAGAAGTAAATTAGATAATAGAATTGCTCGTATAATTTTTAGGATGCATGATGGAGCAATTGTTTTATTACATGCATTTATAAAAAAAACAGAAAAAACTCCACTATCTGAAATAAAAATTTCTATATAGAAATCGTAGAAAAAGATTTGGCTTAAGATTCAATATTATTTCAGGAATTTACAACATGGAAGTTTAAATCATGGTTTCGAAAGAGGTCTATTAAAAAATTAGCTGTTTTGCATAGCATTTTTTGGTAAGGATAAAAAATAAGTTTCTGTGCAAAATCCATTCTTTAAATCTTGTATTAAACGATTACGAATTTCGATAGGGTATAAAGGTATATCTTTTAATTTATCTAAAGGTATCCACATGGGACGATAAATATTATTATTGCTTGATCGCGAAGCTTCAATAGAACTTAATTGAAGTTTGGGTGTTCCAGAGATATAATCAGCAGTATAAAAGTATTCAATTTTAGCTCCATGAGCATGATGAACTTCAACTTGGTAAACTAACTGCTTGATAACACTATGTATTGATGTTTCTTCTACTATTTCTCGTAGTGCGCATGCCTCTGTTGACTCGCAATCTTCGACCGTTCCTCCTGGAAATGTATAATATTGGCTATCATTTTTTTTTCGGTAAATTACTAAAAGTTGATTTTCATGAATAATGATCCCTGCAGCACGTGAAGGAATGGCTGAGTGAGACATAGGTAACCCTTTTTTTAAATAGAATTTTGATTTGCTCTGATATGAAAACATAGAAAATTTTAAAAGTAAAATTATAGTATCATCGCAGAAATGGATATAAAATGATGATGGTTTGCAAGAGGGAATGTATAGCAAACAGATTATTATTTATTTTTTTTAAATGCTTTTAAGATTTCATCAACTTGCTCTTCAATGTTAACATGATCAAATTTTTTAAAAATATTTCCACATGCATCTACTAAAAATGTTCTTCGTTTGCTCATGAAAAATGTATTGATTTTGTATTTTTTTAAGATAGTTCTTTTTCTGCGTGAATCAGAAACTAAAATATATGGTAAAGCATATTTTTTTTGGAAATTTTTATGTGATTTTATAGAATCGCAACTGATACCGATTAATGTTATTCCTTGGTCTTTAAGTTTTTGAATATTATCACGAAAGTTTTTTGCTTGCTTAGTGCATCCTGGAGTATTATCCATAGGGTAAAAATATAGAACTAATTTTTGTCCTATAAAATCTTTCAGATCGAATTTTTTGATTGTTCCGTCAGGAAACACTGCTTGAGCTGTAAATAAAGGAGCAGCCTTACACAGTAAGTTATCATCAGAATAGGATATATGGGATATAAGCATTATACAAAAGAATAGATATTTAAATTTCATAGATTTCCATAATTTTTAAAAAGAGATACATGGGATTGTATTATTATATTTCAAATTTTTTATAAACTAAAACAATTAAAAAGTTTGTGCTAAAAAGAATCGTATTATAAGAATTAAATATGGAATATTATTAAGATATAGAGAATAAAATAGATAAAAAACGAATGAGATTTAATAGAAAATAAGGGAAAAGATGGATTTACAGCATCTATTGGAAGGTTATATTATAGGATTTTCAGTTGGAACGACTATAGGGATTAGTGGTGTTTTGTGCTTGCAAAATATGATGGTCGGAAGAGTTTCTTTGGGGCTCACATCGGTCATAGCTGCAGCTCTTTCTGATCTATCTTGTGGAATACTTGCATTGTATGGGATGCAGTTTATAGAAATTTTTTTAATTAAATATCAAAAGGGTTTAAATGTAGTTGCAGGCCTTTTGTTATGTTTTTTGGGGCTAAAAAGACTTTTTGAAAAAACAATTTTTATTCCAGGGTATCAACCCAGCAAGAATTTATTAGTTGCTTTTTTCTCTATATATTTTTTGGGGATGATAGATCCTGTTTCTGTTCTAGATTTTTTAGCTCTTGCAATGGGGCTTGTTATTGATTTTTCTATTACCTATAACATTGTGCAGTTTATAGTAGGCATCTTTTTAGGATCATTATCTTGGTGGATGTCGGTATATTTCTTAGCATTGTTTTTAAAAAAAGGTATATCGGTAGAACTGTTTCAAATTATACAATATTTGATAGGAACAGGAATTTTAGGATTAGGATTTTGGACTTTATTAAAGGCCTTTATGTAACAAAATACTTTAAACTAGTTTCTTTTCGTGTATAATTAAGTGTTTTATTATTACTATATTTATATATTTGGGATTAATGCTTTATGCTTAAGAAAAAAATCTTATTAGTCAGTTTATCGGTATTTTTGATTTCAAATATTTCGTATGCACCTGGAGCTGAGGATGAATGTGAAGCATGCATGAATAATGTAGGATTGGGCATAATGTTCTGTTGTATTTCATTTGTTATCATTACATCTGGATCGCAACATAATTTATACAAAAAAAATCAGCGAACAACAGAATGTCCTAAACCACATCCTTTAGATGATAAAAAGAATGCTTAAATAAAAGTTATAATTTTTAGTAATAGGGTTAGGGGTTTTTAGTGTCTATAAAACTATTTTTTATGTTTTTAGTAACAGTAAATTATTTATACGCTGGTCAATATTTAAGTACGCAAGATGGTTTAGTGACCAACAATAACAAAGATAGCTTAAGTTTTAATGAGCGGTCATTGGAGCGAGTGGTTGATACTACTTTAAACATGGATTTTTCATAGCATTGGAGTGATTATTTAGCATCAGCTTTATGTCTATTTTCTGCATGTACTTGTCCTCAAGAGGTTCTTTTTTTGGTTGGGCTTTGTGCAACTGTAGTTATTTCTGACAAATCAGACGTTGTAATAAAAAAAATGGAGTAAAAAGACCATTTTATTACGTCTTTGTAGGGTGGCTTTGAAAAAAGTCATTTTTTATGTTATATTTAAATTGTTATTATATCCGAAATATTTCTTAAAAAATACGTAAAGTTTATATATGTCAAACAGTTCTCATATTCGCAATATTGCTATTATTGCACACGTTGACCATGGAAAAACAACTCTTGTTGATCAATTGCTTAAACAGTCAGGAACGATTGAAGATGCAGCTGGTCGCGTTATGGATTCAGATACCATTGAAAAAGAGCGTGGTATTACTATTCTTGCAAAAAATACTGGTATTAATTACAAAGATTTTAAGATTAACATCGTCGATACACCGGGTCACGCGGATTTTGGTGGAGAAGTTGAACGTACCTTACAGATGGTTGAAGGTTTTTTACTTTTAGTTGATGCTGCAGAGGGTGTTCTTCCGGGTACTCGCTTCGTTTTACAAAAGGCATTGTCTTTAGGGTTAAAGCCTATTGTTGTTATTAATAAAATTGATCGAAAAGATGCTGCAATTGAGCAAACAAGCCAACAAGTTTACGATCTCTTTTTAGATTTAGCAACTGATGCATCACAATTGGAATTCCCAACATTGTATGGATCATCAAGGTTTGGATTTATGACATTGGATCCAAAGGTTACCACTGATTCATTTAAGCCACTTTTAGATACAATTATTGAAACAGTTCCAGCTCCAAAGCCAAAAGAAGATTCTTTACAGCTTTTGATTACCAGTTTGAGTCATTCAGAGTTTCTTGGTCCAATTGCTATTGGTCGTGTATTTAGTGGAACTATGAAGGTTGGCGATCAAGTTGTCATGTGTAGAGACAGTAAGGTTAGTCAGCCAATGCGCGTGACTAAAATTTGGCAATTCTTGGGCGTAAGCAAAGTTGAAGTTGAATCAGCATCATATGGTGATATTGTCAGCTTTACTGGATTTACTCAGCAGCCAGAGCTTGGAGCAACCATTTGTGCTGTAGGAAAAGTACTTCCTCATCCTTATGTAAAGGTTGATGAGCCGACACTTATTATGTATTTTTCTGTTAACGACTCTCCGTTTAATGGTAAAGAAGGTAAACTTTTGACATCACGCCATATTCGTGAACGTCTTGAAAAAGAGCTTAAAACAAACGTAGCTCTTCGTGTGGAAGATACATCATCAGCAGAGGTATTTAAAGTTTCTGGTCGTGGTCAATTACATCTTGGAATCTTGATTGAGAATATGCGTCGAGAAGGATTTGAGCTTCAAGTTTCAGCTCCCGAAGTTATTTATAAAACGATTGATGGTGTCAAGCAGGAACCGTTTGAACTTGTTATCATCGATGTTGAAGAACAATATCGTGGTGCAGTTATTGAAAAATTAGGTCTTCGTAAGGGTGAAATGGTAAACATGAAACCACTTCACGATGGTCGCGTTCGTATTGAATTTGAAATTCCATCACAGGGTCTCATCGGTTTTAGATCGCAATTTTTGGTTGATACTCGTGGTACCGGTATCATGAATATGAGCTTTTTGGGATATCGTCCGTGCAAAGGTGAAATGCATGAACGTTTGAAGGGTGCTTTAGTATCTATGGAGGCTGGCCAAGTAACTGCGTATGCACTTGACTCTTTACAAGAACGTGGAATCTTATTTGTTCAGCCAAGTGAGAAAGTTTATGTCGGTCAAATTATTGGTGAACATTCACGTGATAATGATTTAGATGTTAATCCGTGTAAGACTAAAAAATTAACCAATATGCGTGCGTCAGGAACGGATGAAGCAGTTAAGCTTCCGCCACATAGAACAATGACTCTTGAGCAATGTATGGAATGGATTAGGCCAGATGAGTTAATTGAGATTACACCGGTTTCAATTCGTTTACGCAAAAAAATTCTTCAGGCTTCATTGCGTAAATAGTTTGATTTTGTTAGTGTGAAATTAATCAAGGCAGAATATAACAAAAATTATATTTTGCCTTGATTAATTTTTTTAATCTGTTTAAAAGTTAATATTTATTGGGGAAATATTATGAATAGATCCACGTTTTTTTTTCTAGTGCTTTTTTGCTTAAGTCAGATTTGTTGTTCATCAGATAGTGGGAATGATTCGTCTTCAAAATCTAGTGAGCTAAAATTTGAGGATGTTGTATCTTGTTCTAATAGTTCGAATGTGTCTAATCATGGCACTCCTTGTGGGAAATTGCAAAGGGCTACGAGATGTGTTATTCGAGTTATTTCCGGTTCTGATTTGGATGATTCAGCTGACAGGGATGATGATTTAGGTATAAAAGAAGGTAGGTCTTTGGATAATTATTATTCATTTCCTCTTGCTCCTATAAAATGGAGTATGGCAGAGACTGAACATGCCGATAATATTGCACACTGTCAAAATGATCAAGCTTTGGAACTTGCTCAAATAGTTGATCAGCAGCAGCGTGAGTTTCAAGAAATCGCATATATTTTTTCTGCTCTTATGCAGAGAGGACGTTTATCTGACCCTGGTAATAAAGGAATATCTCCTTCGCCGGTTTTTTCAAGTGCGAGCATGTCAAGTTGGGATGATCTTAGTGATGAGGGCAAATTTTTTGGAGGTATACCAGGTAGTTTTTCTTCGTTTCAGAATACGCCTCGAGATTAGGTATATTTGGCTATAATTGTTGTAATTCCAGCTACAACACTAACTGTGCAGGTGCAAGCACATAGGCATTTTAAAAATGTTTTATGAACAGAATTTTGATTTTCTCTTGTGTTTAGATTATTACGTTGAGTCTGATTATTTTGATTCTGTTCATAAGTGCCATATGCAAGTAAATTTGATGGATTATCTGATCGTAGCAGATTTAAAGGAAGTTGATTCATGGGGCTATTGGGCTGCGTAATAACTATTTCTGGCGGACTTTCTGATTCTTTGAGATCAGAGCTGTGTACTATTGTGCTATAACTTAAAAAAGATATAAGAATTATAAAAATCATAAAAATCCTTTTTGTAAAAAAGTATTAGATGCATTCTAAAATTGTATATATATTTTTTCAATCAAAGTTTTTAATATGTTATTATTAATCCCTTATAAAGTTAATAATAATTATGAATAATTAAGTATCCTATGAAATACATAAATGTTGAACAGAAGGCGCTTGCGCAAATAATCTTTTTACACTTATGAGGATCTTCTTGAGTGGTTGTTGGGGTATCATCTGTTTCTGGATAATAGTATAATCTCGATCTTCTTTGGTTCGGTATAGATACAGAATAAGATTGAGCATCATTATTAAGAGAGTTTTCTTGCATGAGAGGATCTTCTAATAGAGTATAATTGTAGTATATTTGATTAGTTGCATATAAAGAATTTTGTGATGATATGCGTATATTGTTGCTTGAGCTGCATAGCTGGTTAGAGCTATTAAAATAGATACACAACAGGATTAGTAGTATCATTTGGTCCCCCTTTTGGTCTGTTATGTACTATATTTGTAGTTATTTATGCAATCGTTTTTGATTAATGAGCATTTCTAAAATTTAAAGATATCGATTTTTATTGAATAGATGAATCAAGGCATCCAAGATCAAGTTGCAGGCCACATTCATTTCGGGACATTTTTTTGACAAAAAAAGCTATTTGAGCGATACTTAAATAGTATTTTCTAGATAATCATAAGGGTATACTTATATGAAACAAACAATTCATCCACAATTATTTACAGTTAATGTCGCATGCAGCTGTGGTGGCACATTTACAACTCGTTCAACACGTAAAGAAATTCACCCAACTCTTTGTTCAAGCTGTCATCCATTTTTCTCCGGTCAGCAAAAATATGTTGATACAGCTGGTCGTATTGAAAAATTCAAAAAACGTTTTTCTAAATAATTTTCTTGCTTCAACGCTATTTGGGATTCTGAATGTTTAAAAAATGGGAACCATTAGAAGTTTTGTATAAAAAGCTTGAAAAGCAGCTTATTGCTGGTGAGGTAAACACTGCAAAGGAGCGTGCTGAACTTCAACGTAATGTTTCCATTATTTCTGAAATTTTAAATATTTATAATCAGCAAAAAGAGGCTGAAAAAATGCTTTCTGATGCTCAAATGCAAATAGCTCAAGAATCTGATTCTGAACTTAAGGCTATGTTTACTCAAGAGATTGAAGATTTGCATAGCCGTTTAGTTTTATATGCAAAAGAGCTCGAGGATTTAATGTATCCGGCAGATGAGTTGAGTATGCGTAGTGCATATCTTGAAATTCGCGCAGGAACAGGTGGTCAAGAAGCAGCTTTATTTGTTGCAGATTTATTGAAGATGTATCTGATGTATGCACAAAAAAAACATTGGAAAGCGACAATCGACAGTGAAAGCCATACTGATCTTGGTGGGTATAAAGAGGTTATTGTCCATATAAGTGGAAAAGGTGCATATGGTCTTTTAAGGCAAGAATCTGGTGTTCATCGTGTACAACGTGTACCAGCTACTGAGACTCAAGGTCGAGTGCACACTTCAACAGCAACCGTTGCTGTTTTACCAGAGGCTGAAGAGGTAGACGTTCAGATTAATGAAGCTGATTTACGTATTGACGTATATCGTTCAGGTGGTGCTGGTGGTCAGCATGTAAACACTACAGACTCTGCAGTACGAGTTACTCATATTCCAACAGGAGCTGTGGTAGCTTGTCAAGAAGAGCGGTCACAACATAAAAATAAAGCGAAAGCTCTTAAAATGCTTCGTGCTCGTATTTTAGCACATGCCCAAGAGCAGCAGCGCAGTAAGCAGGCTCAATCTCGTAAAGAGCAGGTTGGAACTGGCGAACGTTCTGAAAAGATTAGAACTTATAATTATCCTCAGAATAGAGTCACTGATCATCAAGTTGACTTGACTCTTCAAAAGCTTGAATTTATTATGCTTGGTGATTTAGATGAAATCATTGATGCATTGCAGGATAAAGATCGAAAAGAACGTCATATGCTTCCAGTTTTAGAAACTTTATAAAATTTAAGATTTTTACATGTATAGAGCCCCAGGCTTAAAAAGGCTTGGGGCTTTTGTTTTTTAAGACCTTTTGGCGTATCTTGTTAGTGTCTTCTTATTCAGATTTTTGGGGGTTTTTATGATTTTTTTAAATATTCTTTTTGCTGTATCATGTTTTATGAGCCATTTTACTATGGCCGCTTGTTGTCAAGATCTGGTTTCAGATATTCTTGTAGAATCATCCACGGTACTATTAAATCAAGAGGTAATAATTAAAGAGATGCAACCCTCTGATAGAGAACAACTTGAAAATTTATTAATAAAGTGTGCTGATATTTCAGCTCAGACGGGAATTTATGTAGACGATTTATCCTTTTATCTGTCTAGGCGTAGTGACTATCTAGTTTATGTATGTAAAGATAAAAAACATAGTAATCTGTGTGCTTTTTTAATAGCTGAGAAATGTTGGCATCATATTTATATAAAGGCTTTAGGCGTAGATAAAGATTATCGTAGATTTGGTATCGCAACAAAGTTATTAAAAAGAATATATGATTTTGCTCAGGGCAATAGTTATGAGTATCTATCTATTTTTGCTAGTAATAATGCAGCAAAAAAATGTTATGAAAAATTTGGATTTACTTTGGATGGCTCAAAGGGAAGTTTGATTGTCTACTTAGATAATAAAATTAATTCGCCGTTCGCCGATTAAAGATTTTTTTAATTAAGTGAAAAATGCTGTTAAAGATGACAGTGTTTTTATCTTTAGTTGAGTAAAGCGTTGCAAAATACATGAACAAGATGAGCTATTTCGTGGTGTTAAAAATGCTGTGAAGAATTTTGTGCAAGACTAAGCCCGTAAGTTTTATTGGTATCTTTGAATAACTCTTTTGCTGATTAGTAAAAACGGGGACATGCATAAAATTGTTAAAATTTTTATACCGTAACTTAAAATAATAATGTCGGTAATATTTGCTACAATTCCATAAAGTCCTAAAAAGCTAAATAATATCGTATCAATTAGTTGTGAAAGAGATAATGAAAAATAGTTGCGCAGGGTAAAATATTTACCCTGCGTTTTTTCTTTGAGATAACTATAAATCTGAATATCTATGAATTGTGTTATCAGGTATGAAATAAATGAAGCCAGGATAATTCTTGAGGTGTTTTCCATAACAAAAGCAAGATGAATGTGAGCATTATCTACTAATGCTGGTTGGTACTCAAGGATACATTTCCCAATAATTAGATAGAAAAGTGATATAGCAAAACTGGTAACAACAGTTTTTTGGGCATAACTTTTACCCCAAAATTCTTGAAGTATATTAATGCTAAAACTGATTCCGATAATAAAGATATCAGCGCTGGTGACCGTCCAGTTGAATAGATTGATCTGCTTGATCACAAAAATATTTGCCATGACAAAAAGTAGTCCAACAAATCCTGTTAAAGCTTCTTTGCCAAGAACTGCAAATATAAGTGTGCTTATACAAATAATAAAGACCTGACCTAAAAATAGTAGTTCATTGAGCATTAATATTCCTTTTTAAAGATGAGCATCTTGAGCTAGTATCTATTTTTTAACGATTGTACTAGATAAAATTATGTCTAGATTAAAAAAGTAATCCAAATCATTGCAACTGTTGTTATAAATACGGGGAGTTTGATCATTTTAAGTCCAAATAGTTTATAGCCAGCATTACAAAGTGTGATCACAACAATAATAGGATAACCAAAATTGACCACAGGAAAGCCAAATTTTAAAATATTGCTTAATCCAAAATTTGAAATAACTGTTGTTACTAAAAGGGTAATGCTTAAACTTTGAATATAATTAATTTTGTTATTGAGTAATTTTTGCCGTAAATATTCAGAGAATACCGCAGCAAGTGCAACGAGTGTTGAAATACAGGCCATCAAAACACCAATAACTAAAATAATGACTCCATAGCTTCCGGTAACATGCATAGTGATTGTTCTAAAAAGTTCAGCGCCATTCATATATGGATTTACAAGATGACCATAATAAGCACCTAATAAGCCTAGTCCAATATAAAATAGTGTCATAAATAGACCAGAAATTACACTACCCTTAAGGCACAAGAAAGCAATCTTTTTTGTGCTTAAATTTTGAGTCGTTGCATTAAGCTTGATGAGTCGAACGATGATGTATGCAAAAAAAAGTGAGCCAATAAGATCTAATGTTTGAAACCCTTGTAGCAGTTGATCAAAAAATATCTGCTGAGTAGACATAGATTGTGGTGTGATTGTTTGAGCAAACCAGATTCCAGCCGTAATTATGAATCCAATAGAGCCAAGTAATATCCAGCAGATATATTTGGACATTAAATCAAATATTTTTGATTCTTTATATGCTAAAATAAATGCTACAGAGCAAAATATTAAGCTAAATATACTAATGCTGATATGAGGAAAGAATGGGGATAAAATATCATAAGGAACTGTTACGCAGCGTGGCATAACTAATAAAGGTCCTAAGATAAACATACAAAACGTGATAGCCATAGATCCTGGGACTTTACCGATTCGATTGAAAAATTCTTGATAATCACCATCAAATAAGATCATAGTAACTAAACCAATAATCGGTAACATGACACTGGTAATCAAAAATCCCCAAAATGTTGTATACATAGAGCTGCCAGCAGTAAGTCCAGCTTTAATAGGATAGATAATATTTCCAGCGCCAAAAAGCATCGTAAATATAGCAAGTCCAATTTTGCTTGACGAAATGGTTATTTGTTTACTCATTTTTAAACCTTATATTGAGGATGAATATCTTTAATATAAGGTTTTTTTATTTCTTTTTCAAATTCGTGAATGGAAATTCTATAGGATTGGCTTTTTTGTTGGTAGATTTAATAGAGACTTGAGGTTTAACCGTATTTTTATGCTCTTCATTAAACCTTTTATACTTTGGTCCATGTTTTGATAATGGGTCTGGCGGTGTAAGTCTGTGTCCGCACTGAATACAGCGATAGAAGTTATTATCTGCTTGCGTGTGAGGATATTGCCAACACGGACAGGGACAAGAAGCATCATGACTAATCTTTTCACGCTTCAGGCGAGGGTCTTTAATTTTATAATCCCAACAAAGATTACAGTTGTAAGTTACATTGTTTAAGATCAGGCACAATATCAATAAAACTCTTTTCATTATTTCCCCCTATTTTGAAATAATTTTCGATTATAATCGTACTATAATGATATTTATTAAATCAATAGATTTATGTAGTAGTTATCTTCTAAAATTTTTTGAAAAATAGTTTTATTGATTTAATGCATTGATACATTCTACCCAGCCTTGAGGAGTTCCGGTATCGAAGCGTTTACCTTCAATTTTAAAACCAAGAACGGTATATCCCTTTTGAATCATAATTTTGATAGCATCAAACCAAATAATCTCTTTGTTTTCTTTGTGTGGTAGCTCTTTGATATGGGCAAAGATATCGTGATGTAAAACAAATCGTCCGACAATTGCAAGGTCAGAGGGTGCATCTTGAGCCATTGGTTTTTCAACGAAATCGATTATTTTGCATAGACGATCATTGATACTATCGCCCGGGGTAATCACACCGTATGAAGATATTTTTTCTCGAGGAATTTGGATAAGTCCAAAGACGATAGCTTTATGCTCTTGAGCTATTTTTATTAAATTTCCCATCTCTGATTTTTCTGCAAGTATTATATCATCAGGATATGCCATAGCGAAAAACTCACCAGGATTTATAAAATTTTCAATTTTGAGTAATGCATTAGCTACGCCTAGTGGTTTATCTTGGATTGAGTATTGAAAGTTAACCTGATCTATTATGGTATCTATTTCACTAAGCATCTGTCCTTTGTTGTTTTGTGCCAGCAAGTTGGTAAGTGTTGCGTTATATGAGAAATAATCGATGATAGAGGTTTTTTGAGGAGAAATAATAGTGTTGATCTCTTGTATTCCTGCATCGATTCCCTCTTGAATAATATATTGTAACGCAGGTTTATTGCCTAAGGGCAACATCTCTTTAGGAATCGATTTTGTGATGGGCAAGAATCTGGTCCCAAGTCCTGCTGCTGGTATAACTAATTTGGTGATCGGTCTCATGAAAATTGTTGTAAAAATTTAAGGTTGCTGCTGTGCAGTAATCTGATATCAGGAATGCCATATTTAAGCATTGCAAGGCGTGTAAGT
Organism: Candidatus Babelota bacterium; assembly: GCA_016183005.1. Lineage (GTDB taxonomy): Bacteria > Babelota > Babeliae > Babelales > Chromulinivoraceae > JACPFN01. Next base: position 29,126 of record JACPFN010000001.1, read on the forward strand.
CCGCAGCCGAATGCAAAGCCTGAATATTTTGTATGATCAATGCCGCCATGTTTTAAGACTTCGGGATGAATAATTCCGGCACCAAGAAGTTCTATCCAACCAGTTTTTTTACAAGTTGAACAACCTTGGTTGCAAAATGGGCAAGAAGCATCGATCTCAAGACCTGGTTCGACAAAGGGAAAGTATCCAGGACGAACACGAAGTTTTACATCTTTTTCAAAAAGTTTAGTTAAAAATGTTTGAAGTGTTGCAAGTAGATTTGCAACCGATATTTTTTCAGCAATAAGCATTCCTTCAAGTTGCATAAACATAAAATCATGAGAAGCGTCAGTAGCTTCATTTCTCATAACGCGGCCAGGAACTATAAGCGCCATAGGTGGCTTGAGGTTTTGCATCATGCGAATCTGTACCGTTGATGTTTGAGTTCGTATCAAATGTTTATCGTTAATCCAAAATGTATCAGAATCTTCACGCGCAGGGTGATTTGCTGGAATATTAAGACCAGTAAAGTTGAAAAATTCTGTTTCAAGTTCTGGTCCATCTGCAATTTGAAATCCCATAGAGATAAAGATATCTTCAATTTGGTTGGTTAAATGAGTATAGGGATGAAGGCTACCCTTGCGATGTTTTTTTGAAAGCGTAACATCAAAATTCTGTTTTTTCTGATTTGCGCGCTCTAATGTCTGAGTAAAAAGCTCCTCTTTTTTACGATCAAAGGAAGCTTGAATCTCTTTTTTTAGATCATTAAGGTGCGGACCAACTTCACGTTTTTCTTGGGCATCTAAAGTTTTGAGTTGTTCAAAGAGTTGTGCAATAAGACCCTGTCTTGATAAATATTCAAGTCGAAATGTTTCAAGTTCAGCATCATTTTCAATTGCCTGTAGTTTTTTTAGAAGATCTTGCTGGGTAGATTCTAAATTTTTTAACTTCATGAATGTCCTATTGCCATTATCTTTTTACGATTTTTTATTGATAACCATTCTTATGGTATCAAAGGTATGGTGTAATGACAAATTTGCAGATAATAAAACTAAAATTAGTTAAGATCCCAATTATCTTTATCCTTGAACGGACTGAATTCATCATTTATTTTTTTGCAGATACAATCGATAATAGCATTATTTTCAGTTCGGATTGCGATATCAAGAATCGTTGTGTTTGTAGCTATGCTTGTTAGTGCTGTGATGTTAGGTATATCAAGAATCAAAGAACAAACAGCTAAATTTTCTTCTTCTATGGCCTTGATAAGTAACCGATATAATCGATTCTGTGAGTAATTTTCATGAGATTGATTTTCATGAGATTGATCAGGATTAGATTCACTCATGTTTTTTAATTTTCTTAGCGTTTTTTCAGAAAACCCACTTTTTTTATGAGAATTAACATGATCTTTTGCATCTTGAGTTGTCATAAAGCAGTTTGTTGGTTCAGTTCCCGGTGTTTGAATAGATAATTCGCTGCAGCGGTTTATTATGGAATAAGAAATTGTGGCGATCAAAGTAATATATAACTTTAATTTTTTCATATTTTCTCGCGTATTTAAATGGCTTTTTATTTTATTGAAAATATACAATAACCTTTAATATAAAGCAATATTTATATGTTTTGAGCATAATAATTAACCGATTGCTGGTTTATTAAAAATTTTTAAAAGGTGTTTTTAGAATATATAAATATAAAGAAGCGAACTGAAATACGAAAATGAAATGTTTATTTGAAAAAAATTGGTGCCCAGAGACGGAATCGAACCATCGACACTGCGCTCTTCAGGCGCATGCTCTACCACTGAGCTACCTGGGCATATTTTTTTAAGAATTTCAAGAATTGAATCTTATTTGAAGAATAATTGAAAATTTTGATCAATACGTATTTTATGATACGGCTTTTTGGATAATTGTCAATATTTCTATGATGATCTAAAGATTTTAAATACCTTAAAGATTGAATGCCTCTTTAAGATTTTTAAAAATTGCATAGACTACCCGTTGTGTATGATAATGGGTAGTTTAGAATTATTTTATTTTTTAAAAGGATTAGGGTAATGAAGACCTTTGCATCGGAATCTTCTACAGTTGCATGGTTTAAAATAGCAGATTTTATAGCTCGTGGTGAAAAGGAGCGAGCTCTTCATATGTATCCCTTGCTTATGCATTCTATATCAGATCCAGCGATATCTTTACAGCTAGAGGGAGATATTTTACTTGCCTTTGATGATATGGCTGCTCTTGAGCGGTATCATCAAGCGGTTGATCTGTATAAAAGAACAGGAAAAATACGACAAGCGATCGGTGTTTATGAGTATGTCAGTCTGTTTGTCGAGGATGAAATAATCTTAAAAGAGCTCTTGGATCTATATATCTTGTGTCATGATACGGTAGGGTTTATACAGGCCTTTATTAAATTATCTAAATTTTATCTTGATCATGGGTATCATCAAGTTTTACATGAATTTGTTGAGGTGTATCAAGAGACTATACCAGTACAATTTTTTGTTGTTTTGTATGCAAATTATTTAAAAATTATATTACTGTATGAAATAACAGTAGATTCTCTTGAGCAGAGTGTTGAGTACTGCTTAAAGCTTTTTGTGCATGCGCTTGAACATAATTATGCTGTTGAAAAGGAGTTTCAAAAGTTTTTGTCAGATTTAAAAGTTTTGAATATTGAACTATTTAAAAAAGCTGAAATCTATTTATATCAAAAATCTTAAAAAAAGGAGAACATTGTGGCAAAATTAGATGTTAAAATCAGTCAAAAGGTTTTGCAAGAGATGTTAGCAAATCATGGTGTACTGTTGTTTGAAACATTGAATTATCATTGGAATTTAGTTGGTAAAGAGTTTCATGATTACCATATTTTATTTGATGGCCAGTATAAACAACTGTTTGAAAATATGGATCTTATCGCAGAACGTATCAGAGCAATTCAGGGTCAAGCCTTAGGCAGCATGAAAGAGTTTTTAGCAACTGCTATAATCAAAGAGGATACTAAAGCTACTCGAGAACCTAGGCAGATGATTATCAGGCTCTTGGCTCAGTATGAAAAGATGATTGAGCATATTCGTGATAGTATCGGCACGCTTGAGGCAAAGACACAGGATTATGGAACTCGCAAAATGCTTGAAGATCTGATAGAACAGCATGAAAAAACAGCCTGGATGCTTCGATCATTGACCGAAAAATAAAAAAGGAGTTTTTTAATGAGACGTAATTTTAATATGTACTTGGTGTTAACTGTCAGTTATTTTGCCTCTTCACTCTTGCTTGATGCAAAGCCTGAATTTAAACATAGTCAAAAAATATTACAAAGAACGTTGGCAAATCACGCGGTGCTGCTTCATCAGACATTGAACTACCATTGGAATGTTGAGGGTAAAGAGTTTCATGATTATCACTTACTATTTGATAAGGAATACCACGAGCTTTTTAAAAATCTCGATCTCATCGCTGAACGTTTGCGTGCAGTTGGCGGTAAAGCTGCAGCATCTATGAAACATTTTATAGATACAGCGTCGATCCAAGAAGATAATGGCCCAACCCCAGAAGCTTCAGTGATGATCAAAAAATTGCATGATCAGTATCACAGAGTTATTGAAGATATGCGTAAAGCGGTCAAAGATCTTGAAAAATCAGGCGACATAGCAACGCGTAAAGTACTTGAAGATTTAGTTGAAATGGATGAAAAGATTACATGGATGCTTAAATCTTTATTGAAAAAATAATAAAGCTTAGGAAAAGAAGAGATCCTCTCAATTTCTGAGAGGATCTCTTCTTTTGTTGTTAATCGTAATATTTTTTGTGTTTGATTAATTTGACTTACAGTGGAGTATCCATTTTTGCAAAAATTTCATCATAAGCATCCATTTGTTTTTTGGTAGGCTTTAGTTGCTCGTCTTGGAAATTACTTAAGAGTCTTTTTGCGAATTCTTTTTGGGCCATCAGAAATAATTTTGTAGAAACTGCTTTTGTAAGTATATTAAATAAATCATCGACAGGAGTAACGTTTAAAGCGTCTTCAATTATATTTTTATTTCCATTGTTAATATTGTCATCATTTAAATTGATATACCTAGTGTTAAGCTTGACTATAGAAATTAAATAAAGTAATTACAGTTTTTAGAGAGTTTCGTTAGTTTTTATCGCGGATTCTATCATTTATATTGTTTAGTATTTTCATCTTTTCAAGTTTTATTTTAATATCTTCAGTGTTGGTACTATTGCGATCAGGGTGATATTGAAGCGCTGCTGTTCTATAGTACTTTTCCCATGTTTTTATAGGGATATATTGTATTGCGCTTGAAGTTAATTGGGCTAGTTTTTCATCATCTAAATTTTCAGGATCGCTGTTAATATAATCGGTAATTTCTTTTAAAGTATAATTGGTAATTTCTTCTAAAGTGCTATGAGCTGTTTTTCGATTTTTATCAGGTTCTTTTTGTAATTTTTCAACTTTATCTTTAATTTGTTGAGTTAATTTTTTAGGTATATTTGTTACAAAAAATTTGGTCTGTATATTTTGTAATTCCTTTTCCGAACAATTTTTAAGTATTTGTTGAGGAATTGCATTAATTATATTTTCTAAAATTTTTTCTTTTGTACTCGGCAATGTGTCTTTATATTTTATAGCTTTGCTAAGTAATTTGTCTAAAGTTGTGTAAGAATTTTTGGCATCTATGGAATTAAAATTCAAGTATTGAATTGCTTCAGGAGGAAAATAACTATTATTTTCACTATTTAAGATTCCAAATAAAGCAGTGCTTAGGTAATCTTTTGGATATAAAGATTCATATGATTTGTCGTCCTTAAAGATTTTACCTATTTCCATCAGATCATCTAGGTTGTATTTATTTATGCTGATATCCCGGTTGTATTCATTTATGCTAATATCCCAACTTAGTTTTTCAGTAATAGCGGCGATTAAATTTTTAGGTTTTGGTTCATTAAGCACGAGCTGGAAACCCTAGCTTTTTAAAGCTGGGGAGGAAAGCGAGGCTGCTGTGGACGCTAAAATCAGCCGTCAACGGCTGATGTAGCGGAAGCATTAAGATATCGGTATACTATGGATTATGTATAATT
>JACPFN010000006.1:0-33050 GCA_016183005.1 Candidatus Babelota bacterium
AATTATACATAATCCATAGTATACCGATATCTTAATGCTTCCGCTACATCAGCCGTTGACGGCTGATTTTAGCGTCCACAGCAGCCTCGCTTTCCTCCCCAGCTTTAAAAAGCTAGGGTTTCCAGCTCGTGCTTAATGAAATAATTATAGAAGAACCTGTAATCAAAGAACGATGGAAGTCTTTATTTCCTGGGTATGAATAATCAATATCGCTATTTACAAATCTTTATATTTTGCAATAAAATCAACCAAGCATATACCATAAAAGTAAAAAATTATTTTTTTTTAAAATTATTCAAGTAGGATAATAATAACATCAGTGTAAAGAAAAATAATTCATATCCGAAAGATTTTATGTCCAAATCAATTCTTAAACAAAGCTCTAAAATAGGATTTCTTTCATTAATCAGCAGATGTATAGCCTTTATCAGAGAATGGTTGCTTATTCAATATTTTAGCGTTGGCGACACCTCTGATATTTTTTATGCTGCATTTCGTATACCAAATACTATGCGTAAAATTTTTGCAGAAGGCGCTCTTGCTTCAATCCTTGTACCCGCTTGCATTAGTATTCATAAAAAAGAGGGTGATGATGGCCTGAATAAACTCACCACTCTTTCCCTTTTCATAATACAAAGCATTATTTTTTTAATTTGCAGCGCTATTTTTTACTGGTCATTTGCAACAATTAAACTTATTGTTCCAGGTTTTTCTGATGCTAAAATTGCAATGACAGCCCATTTGCTTCGTATCTTAATATCATTCATTCTCTTTATCTCATCCGGTGCAATTATTGCTTCAGCCCTACAATCCCAAAAAAGATTTTTTATCCCAGCGGTTGCTCCATCTATTTTAAATATTGCTTACATATCTTCACTGATTATCTGTCTATATTTTAAATTATCCATAGACACATTTTGCTGGTATGTCATCGCAACATCGGTAATCTATTTCTTATTACACGTAATAGCATACTTTAAATATAATTATAAACTGCAAGCACCAACAAAAGATACCTATCATGAATTCAAAATCATTCTTTTACAGCTTATTCCTTGTATTATAAGTGTAGGGATAGGTGAAATTAATCATTTTATTAATACTGGATTTGCATCATATCTTGCAAGCGGCTCAATGACCTTAATTCGCTCAAGTTTTCAATTCGTTAATATTCCCGTAGGAATTATTACAGCATCACTGGTCACAGTACTATTACCCCATTTTTCCAAACTTCATCTTGAAAGCCCTCAAGAGGTTGAAGATCATCTTTTTGAAGCAATCAAATTTACTATTTGGACTACGATGCCTATATGCTTTATGTTATTTTTATTCTCTGAACACATATTTGAAACATTATTTATTGGAGACCTACAAGCACTTTCAAAAATTGCTTTAGCGAAATCTATTTTTAACGCTTACCTGATAGGATTACTATCCTTTTCTTTAAATAAAATATTCTTAAGTATTTTTTATGCCCTCAGGCTCACTATGATACCAATGATAGCAAGTATTATTGCAATCGCTGCTAACTACTGCTTAAGCGAGCATTTAATAAATTATTATGGCGCAAGTGGCGTAGCCTTTGCTGCATCATTGTCAGCCATAATACAAACGTTATTACTAACACTTTTTCTATCGAAATACCTTAATCTTTCATGGTCTGGAAAAAAATGGATTAAATTTATATTAAGCTACCTTACACAGCTTACTATTTTTTCAGCAGCTTTATGGTTTGCCTATCGACTTGGCTGCGTACTCATAACTCAACTCAACTTTCAACTACATGTAACATGGCTTACCATCGTTCCTGAAGATTTTTTACATGGACTTGGGATATGGTTCTGGGTTGGACCACTCTGCTTAATGTACCTAATTGGACTATATTTAAGTAGGAATTTCTTCAATTTAAAACTTTCATATTTTGATTAAAAAAATAACGCAAGAAAAGGGGCTATAATTGCAGCCATTTTCTTGCGTTAAAAATTTCACTAAATATTTTTCTATTTTTTATTATACTTCAACAACACAATGTATAACAACCTAATGCAACAGTCTTTTTTATTATAAATAACATAAACTTAAATATTTATTGTCATGCCTAAAATAATATCCTTATAAACCCCTGTAAAAGTATTACTTGCTGATTTATTATTGAGATTTTTTATCTTCAATAGCTCGAAGCATATCATTCCAAGCATTATCAGAATCATGTTTATCTGAGAAGTTATTTAAATAACGAGGTCTTGCTGGAAGTCTTCGCTGTGAACTATGATCATAGTTCCACTTAGCATACATAGCTAAACTTCTTCTAAATTTATCATCAGAAAGATGCTCACATACTGCCCCCCATCTATCATTTATCCATTCTTCATGATTTCTATTTTTATTTCCTAATAAAGATTGTTGTTTATTATAACTTTGACGATAATGATTAACTAAAGAATCTCGCGATTCCTTAGAAAGCTTCCAATTATTTTCTTCAAGAAATTTAAATAAAATCGTACCATCATTCATTTGTAATCTTTCCAAGCAAGAATTTAATGTAAGCTTAGAAAGTGTTCTAGATCCATAGTTTTCATCATTAATCATACGACCGATAGAATTGAATAATTCAATCTTGGTTTCTTCATTTAAATAAAAAGTACCCACAAAGTCATTCTGGGATAAAGGATTACGAAATTTACCGTTACGCAGATTACCATACTTATTGCTACTGTTATTCGAAGAAAAAATAAAATTAAACGAAGAAATCATAAAAAAAACTAAAAAGAACTGTAATACCCTATTCACAATAACCTCTAAATTAATACAACAATAACTATATTCCGTAAAACTATATTAACAAAAAAAAGGAACCTATTTTTACATAGGTTCCTTTTTTAAATTTGGTTGCGGGAGCTGGATTCGAACCAACGACCTTTGGGTTATGAGCCCAACGAGCTACCAGACTGCTCCATCCCGCGATATATCAAAATTAATAGTACATTATTCAGTATATAGGCTAAAATGCTTAAGTCAAATAGGGTAAATCCTTTTTACGTACTAAATATCGCCCATTTGTCATTTTTTTGATCTGTTTTGGCCTTTATAAAAGAGCAGCATGCAGAAACTAAAAGCTCTTAATTTTACAGATAACTGCATTAATAGGGGGTTTAGATGCTACCAATCCTAGGTAGATTGCACCCAACAAAGTACAAAAAAATAGATCCCAATAATAATTAAAGAAATTTAAAATATTTTTTAAAAATTAAAGAAGAACAGCAAAATTCAATCAAAAATCTAAAAAAAAGACAAAAAGCCTTCGGCTTTGTATATATAAAACCAGTACAAGCGATTAAATTATTTAACCCCCACAAGATACTTAGAAAATCAAGGAGGCAAAACAGCATGATTTAGTCTCATATGTATAAAATCACTACATCCCTTTGACTAATTTATTCAAAATAGGGTATATTGTTTATAATCTTTGAAAACGAATCCGGGGGCGTACTGGCTTCGACGTGGTCATGATAGTTGATAGTGCATGTCGAGTTTTTAGTTGTAAACTCGTTAATCAAATAACTAAAACAATAAATGCAGAATCTTTCAATTCTGTTAAAGCTTCATTCTTTGCAGCATTGTTCGCAATGTTTGCAGGCATGGGTGCTTTCTTAAGACGCCGTAAAGACAACGAACTTTCTTTAGCGTTTTAAGTATTAAAAAAAACTAGTTCCATCTACTCTAAGTTTAGCTATTTACTAAAGTAGATGTATATAAAATAGACTTGCATACAACACCTCTGTTTTCTGGGTAGTATGCTCGTATATATGAAAAACAAGCATGTAGTACTCTTAACTTGACTTTCTGCGGACATGGGTTCGATTCCCATCGCCTCCACCAATATCTATTTTTATTCGAAAATATCTACGATAATAATTATTCCCAAAAAGGATGTATCTTGCTAAAGTTTTTTTCAAAAAAATCAAAGATCATATTTTTATTAGCCTTCTTTCATAATTTTATTTTTTCTACTAATGTTCAAAAACAATTCTATAATTTATACCTTCCACAACGACCAACTAAACTTTATTTTCCAGACAACTCAGAAATAACATTAAAAAATCAAAGTTCTCATCTTCTGCTTCTTATGTATTGGCAAGAAAGAATAATAAAAGGATTTTCAAATTTTTTTTCTAAAATAGAAGATGATCTTGATATGTCTATAGAGCAGCTACTTGATATATGCTCAAATGATACCATTTTAAAAGAATTTAATTCGTATCAACAAAAAAAATTGTCGCTGATATATTCAGATCCCAATACGGTTTTAGAAGACGAAATCGACAGTTCATTTCTTAGTTTTTTAAAGGAAAATATTGCCAAATATATTCCAAATTCAAACATTGAAATTATACTGAATCCCAATGTTAATTATGTAGCCAAATCAATATATGACTCAAAATCAAAAACATATATCATTATTTTGAATTCGATGATATATAAATTGGAATTTTTCGCTAAAATAAAAAGTCCAAACTTCAGAGATAATCTTTATTTTAGCAAAGAAAACTTAAAGAATGTAACTTCAAGCACAAATTATAAAGATCTTATATATTCTGGTTTTATTATGGTCGCATCTACGATTTATCATCAATTCGATCTTCTTTGTTTTGTTGTCTCTAATTATAAATTTCATGGACTTGAAGTAAGCAATGATACACTCACTCTACTGTCTAGACTAATAAGCTTTCAGTTAGACCTAGAGATCATATTTCAATCTGATAACCCACTTGATATCGCATATTTTTATCAATCCATAGATCACTTCGTAAATAACCAAAAACACTGGTCTCTGCTTATTAAAAACATTGAAGCTATCTACGAAGAAAGATCGCTTGAAAAATTTCAAAAAATTATCTCTTCTCGAAAATAAGGAATAATGAGAATGAAAAAAGCGCTGCTAATATTACTATGCAGTTCAAAAATATTTACCGCTCAAGCAGACTCTGAAAATTGTTTAACCTGTTATGCTGGAACTTGTTGCATGGGTTGTTCTACAATTGTAACTACCATGTTGCCCCCAGATTTTTGCATTGAAGCATCTTTTGTCGCATCTTCATTACTTGCATGCCAAATAGGTAAACATTGCCATGAAAAATGTACTTACAACTTTGATTCTAATAAGCAATTTGATAGCGTCTGTTCCAATATAGCTGGTTTAATTGCAGCAAAGTATTTCGTAGATTGTGCAATATTTGTCGAATGTCCAAACTGTTTACCATTCGCTACCTTAATTTTACTTCATAATGGACTAAAAATAGCGGAAGAAAAATTACAAAACTTCTTACAAGAATCTGAGAATCAACATGAAAACACTAAAAAGAATTGACGAAATAAGATAAAAATATTATATTTTTGCATCAAAATATCTATCCATACTTTATTAAAAAGGATACAAATGAACAACGCGTCATTAAACAAAATAATATTATCTCTGACAGTTTTTCTTTCACATGCAAACTTTACGGAAAATATAACAACATCTATCGATGACAATGGAATAGTAACTATTAGTGGACAAAAGGTTATGACTGAATCTTTAACGGGTAAAGCAATGCAAGAAAAATTGCAACGCGAACAAAAAAAAGTAAGTCAGCCACTAGAACAAGCGCAACAAGAAGTAATAAAATCAGAAAAAACTCTAAGAGAATTGCAAGAAGAACTACAAAGAGAGTTTACAAAATTTGAAAATGATTCAAAAACAATGTCCAATGATGCTCGAGAAAAAAAACAAATAGAACTCCAAGACAAGGCTTTAGATTTTGAAGGCAAAAAAAGAGTATTTGAGCGTGATACAACAAAACTTCAAGCTGATGCTCGAAAAATTGAAATGAAAATGAATGAGCTTTACCAAAATGAAATGACAAAAATTGATACCTTAGTAAAAGCAACTATCGAAGAAGAAGCAAAAAAAAGAGGTTGGAAAATCGTATTAATGAAAGAGTCTGTAATGTTTGCTGCTTCAAAAACAGACCAAACAGATGTTATAATTAAAGCTTTAGATGAAAAAACAAAAGCTTTAAATATGGCAAAAAAAGAGGCAATTGAAAAAAAATCCGATCCTAAAAATGCAAAAAAATAACACAAAAATAGAACTTCCTTCAGATATTAAAGCATTGGTAGGCCTGGGTAATCCAGGTCCTATCTTTTTTTTTACGCCACATAATATTGGTTTTTTAATCTTAGATAAAATTGTAGAACTCTATAATGCTACTTGGTCTGAAGATAACAATATGCTTACGGCTACAGTAATAATCAATGATAAAAAACTACTTCTTATAAAGCCACAAACATTCATGAATAACTCTGGAGAAATATTAAAATACCTTAATAAGCGTGGCATTAAGCAAGAAAATATTTTTGTCATCCATGATGAAATAGATTTTCCATTCGGAAAAATTTCACTCAAGGTTGGCGGTAGCGCCCGAGGACATAATGGTCTAAGATCACTGATTTCTTACGGTGGAGAAAACTTCTTGCGTCTTCGTTGCGGAGTTGGGCGTCCCGATAATCCAGTTGAGGTTGGTAACTTTGTAACTAAAAAATTCCAACAATCTCCTCAAGAGGTTAATGAGCTTATCGATAAATCAATTCAAAAAATCTTAGAAAGCGTTAAGTAATAGATTTTACCCCTTTTTGTATTCTATACTCTAAGCAATCACTCTGCTGATAATAATTTATAATAACTACATGGTTATCCGTATAATGTACAACAAGCGATAAATTTCCTTGCGAAAAGTATTTTTGCATACCAGACAAATGATCATTATTTTGAATTTTTAATAAAATTGTTTCATTAGTATCGGTTTTATGAAGTACTCGCAACCATTCGCGCAAGCCATGCATTTGGCTACGAAATTTTACCTGTCCGCCAAACGCCTTTTTCGCATCATCTGAATTTACTATTAAATCTTTAATAACAGGATTGCAAAAAAAGCTTTCATTAATTCTATCCTGAGCATGCTCTGAAAAAAACATATAAACGAATAGATCTTTAATTCCACAAAGTATTTTCTCTAAATAGGAATTATTCTCTTCATCTTGCTGAGTAACTACATCATGCTCTATTCTTATTCTTTCTAAAATTTTTTCTCGATTTATAGAGTCTTGAGACTTACGAGCAAATCCCACACCAAGAATTCCATTATCAAAAAAATCTTGATTGGGCGGTGTATTGAATGATCTTGGCGTTGAATTAGACAGACTATCTTCGGATGCTCCTAAGGAAAAAAACATACATAAAGATAGTGTAAATATTATTAACACTGCAATCTAATTTAATGAGAAACAAAACCATGCACAAGAACTCTTATGTCTTTATTGTACTCGCTCGCCTCTCTTTCCAAGGCCTTAGCAGCAAATGATCCGGGCGTTATAAATTCTTGATTATTCCAAATATCAAGAGATACTCCCTCGCGTAATTCTTTCAAAGATTTTTGCTTAGATTTTGGTTTTGGAATTGATAAAAAAACCATAGATGATTTTATATTTTTTGATGCATTATTTAAATCTAAGCTACAATCAGAACTTAACAAATAACTCGTTTGAAAAAAATTACCATACATAGAAATAAGTGTTATAACTATAAAAAACCTATTCTTCATCGTTAATCCTGAATTATAAAATAAATGAAATCAATTTCTTCTTAAATTCTGTAATATTTATAACTGATCCGCCACCCTGCATAACAAGATTATTACCACCACCCTGTAAACCAAACTCACTTGATAACCATGGTTTTAATTCTGCAAAAACAATCTCTTCAACAAATGCTTTATCCACAGATGCAACAAATACAGATTTATCTTCTTGATTTGCTATCAAGAAATAAAATCCTGGTTTTTGCTTTTGAAGTTCTTGACAAATAAGGCGCATATCTTCAGCGCTATATCCCCTTGCATCAAAAACTAATATCGGCACAGCTCTAACCATTTCTACACTCTGTAACCATTGTGAAATTTGAAACTTAATTAATGCAGCACGTACCAAAGAAATCTCTTTTTGCTGATCCTTAATTTTTTGTTGTAAATTTTGAACAGATATAAATAATTGATCTGCTTTAACTTTAAAATCTTGGCTCATTTTTTTTACAATATTAAAATCTTGTTGAAATAATTCAAGCGCCTTAAAACCAGTAACAGCAACCATACGACGTTGACCCGCTGCAAGCGCAATCTCTTCTATAATCTTAAAGGTTCCAATATCACCAGTTGCACGAACATGAGTGCCGCCACAAAGCTCTGCAGAAAAATCTCCGACCTGAATAACACGAACATTGTCGGGATTATATTTATCGCCAAAAAACGCAATGACTCCTTGTGACACCGCGTTTTTATATGTTGTATTGGTAATATTTACTGAAATATTTTCCCAGATCTTTTCATTAACCAAATCTTCAACAGCCTCAATCTCTTCGAGCGTTAATGGCTTATGATAAGTAAAATCAAAGCGTAAATATTCTGAGTTTACCACAGAACCAGCCTGCTTTACTGTTTTTCCAAATAACCTCTGAAGTGCTGCTTGAAGCAAATGAGTCGCTGTATGATTTTTCATAGTATGAAAACGCACGAATTGATTAACTTGCAACTCCACAACTTGACCAACCATTAAATGTACGGGCGCTACAATCTTCATGCAGATTGCATCACCCATTTTTTTAAGGTCTAAAAGTTCCGTTTCTTTACCTTCAATAATCACACTTCCCTGATCATTAACCTGCCCGCCGCATGCAACATAAAAAGGAGATTTTCGTGTGATAATCCAGCATTCTGTTTTTGAATCAACTGAATCAACTAAAACATCGTCCAATAAAATAGCGGTTACTTCAGAACTTTCATATAAACTTTGATATCCTGTAAACTCGGTAACTACATCCTGAGAAAGAGCAACTGTATATGCTGCTTCTTTCATTTTTTTACCTGAACGCTCGCGCTGTTCTTGCATATGCTGCTCAAACCCAATTTCATCAACAGTTCTGTTATGTTCAAATGCAATTAACTTAGTCACCTCAAGTGGAAAACCATAAGTATCATACAACATAAAAGCATGTGCTCCATCAATAATTTTTATCGATGGATACTTTATCATATATTCTTGTAAAATTCTTTTGCCACGAACTAAATTTTCTGAAAAACGTTCAATCTCTGAAGTTAAAACAGAGACTACTAAGTCTCGGCTTGTCATTAATTCTGGATACACCGTCTTCATCTCATCAATTAAAACAAGCGCAACTTGTGGAAAAATATTTTGATCAGTCAATTTTTGAGCGAATAATGCTGCACGACGAATAATTTTTCGCAACACATAACCACGACCTTCATTTGAAGGAGCACATCCATCGGCAATTAAAAATGTTGATGAACGAACATGATCACCTAAAACATTAAATGAAGCTTTGATCTCATCAGAAGCAGTATCATACTCATACCCAGTTAGCTCTTCAATCTTTTTAAATACAGATAAAAATAGATCCGTTGCAAAAACAGAATCCTTATTTTGAACAATTGTACATAAACGCTCAAGGCCCATTCCAGTGTCAACGCCTGTCTGTTTTAATGGAATATCAGTTCCATCTGCTTGACGATTGAATTGCATGAAAACATTATTCCAAACCTCCATAAAACGATCACAGCCACAAGCAAGATCGCATTCTTTTTTGCCACAACCATAATTTGGACCACGGTCCACAAAAATTTCTGTACAAGGGCCACATGGACCAACGTCTCCCATTTGCCAAAAATTACTTTCCCCTAATTTAAATATTTTTTCTTTCGCGACACCCATCACTTCATGCCAAATATCATATGATTCTTGGTCTGTAAAATGCACGGATACATACAATTTATTAACATCTAATCCAATATCTTTTGTTAAAAATTCCCAAGCATACTCAATAGCTTCCTTTTTAAAATAATCGCCAAAAGAAAAATTTCCCATCATCTCAAAAAATGTAAGATGCCGTTGCGTAAATCCAACATTTTCAAGATCGTTATGCTTTCCGCCAGCGCGCACACATTTTTGAATTGAAACTGCTCGCTTATAACTTCTTTGCTCCAATCCTAAAAACAGGTCTTTAAACTGGTTCATTCCTGCATTAGTAAAAAGAATTGTTGGATCTTGCGCAGGAATAAGTGAAGATGATGCAACCTTTTCATGTCCACGTGCAACAAAAAAGTCAAAAAACTTTTTGCGAAGTTCTAATGATTTCATAATTTTTAATCCACTAATTTTTAATTTTTTTATAATGAGATTTCTTTAAAATAAGGTTTCATTTTTTTATATACAGAATTTAAATCAATTGATATTGGCTTTGCATCACCAATTACTGTAAAAAAACCTGTATCTCCTGAATAGCGAGGAACTATGTGCAAGTGTACATGTTCAGGAATTCCCGCACCTGCAATTCTTCCAAAATTTGCACCAAAATTAATAGCCTGACAGGCCAAAGCTTGCTTAACAATTTGAGTACTAACTGCAGAAATTTTTATCATTCTGCTAAGCAACTCATCTGAAAGTTCGTATAAATTTTCAACATGATTTTGAGGGACCACCAAAAGGTGTCCTGCGTTATAAGGGTATAAGTTTAATATAACTGCAACCATTGCATCTTTATACAAAATATAACGCTCTTCGTCAGATTCTTGCTTATTAAACAAAGTACAAAAAACACATGCTCCACTATAATCATTTTTTGTATGCGACATTACATACTGATCACGCCATGGAGCATAAAGTTTATCCATAATTTATTCCTAATAATTACCAAATGAACTTTGTAAATTAGTATAACATATAAAATATTTTTATAAAAAAATAAAAAACAACCTATGGCTTTTGTCAAAAAATAGCTTTCTGGTACAGTATTTATACTTAATTTTATATAATTTAAAACAAAGATAACTATATGATTAAAAAAATAACATTAAAAATTACTACGATCTTTTTATCCATTCTGCTTATTGCCTTATCACATATTACACTACCGTCACTGGCAACAAAGCACGTCTGTATCATAATACCAGCATACAATGAACAATATCGCATAGAAAAAACCCTTAGAGCATTTGCTAATTATTTTAATAAAAAATCAGAAAAAACTACCTTCCTGGTCGTAGCAAACAATTGCAAAGATGACACCGTTAGTGTCGTTAAAAAGGTTCAAAAGGATCATGAAAATATCCTATACCTCGATTTAAAACCAGGCGGCAAGGGCTTTGCTATCAAAGAAGGTTTTAAATGGACTTTAGATAAAGCTTTTGATCTTATAGGATTCGTTGATGCCGATATGGCAACAGAGCCTCAATACTTTTATGACTTAATCACTGCCTCTGTGGATAGCGACGGAGCAATCGCTAGCCGCTATGCATCAGGAGCGCGTATAAGCCCTAAACGACCTTTTTTACGCAAATTGGGTGGAAAGTTTTATAACTGGATGCTTAGGTCTAGATTAGGCATAGGGTTTAAAGATACTCAATGTGGTGCTAAAATCTTTAGCAAAGATACCGTTGCAAAAATTACCCCCTATATGGAAGAAAAGGGCTGGGCAGCTGATCTTGAAATGCTTTATCTGTGCAAGCTGTTTAATAAAAAAATAAAAGAGATACCAACTACATGGTCAGATCAGCCAGGAACGCACTTACAAATTTCATCAAAGCTAGCAAAAGAATTTTTAAACTCTCCAAAAAGAATTAAACAACGTCATGAAAAACTAAAAAAAGACCTCTCTGTTAAAAAGCCCAAAAAGAAGTCCTCTTTAAATTCAAGATAAAATATTGCTACACAGTATATCAATCATAAAGATCTACATGTAATATTTTAACAATACTTCTTCATTAATTTTATTATGCTTATCTATATATAAGTTTTTGCAATATGCTAAGCATCTTATTGTAATATCAAACTAACTATATTGAAAGTAAGAAAGTTGTCATGAAAAAATATTATATCTGATCTTTATTTTTATTTACTTTCAAAAAATGACTCTAGTTAATTGGATGCATTTGTTGATATTTCTGGCGTTATTCCTCGAGAGGTCCAATAACCATTGCCATAACTTACCGTCAACTCTTCATTAATTGCAATATCCCTGCAGGCAATATAACAAACATAAAATAGATTTTCCACAATAATATCGATTCGTTTTGTATTTGGATTATCTGCATGATTAATAAACCGAAGATCATTGCCTTCATACTTACCATCAATAATCATATAATTATTTTTTTTATCAGAAATTGTATAATACCATGCATAATCTACATCTTCATGAAAATCTGGTTTATCCCAATGTAAATTTCTCAATCTACCGGTATATACCCCAATAAAATCATCCTTTTTTATAGGTGCAGCCGCAAAAATACCATACCCAATAACAGGTGATACAAATTTTAAATACATAGGAGCCAAGGTTTTATTGATAACATCTTTTTTATATTGACTTGATAATGAAACAATCCGGTCCTGATTATTCTGAAAATACTCCGAATTTTGCGCTGGAACCATATCAACCTCAACATCTATAACCATACTATTACTGTATCTACAGCCAACGTTTTCAAACAACTCTTCTTTCTGTTTTTTCGCTGTAAACTTTTTATGTTTCTTGCTAAAATACGTATACTCTTTTGTGACTAATTCAAAGCTTAATAATATCTGTACAGCAAATAATCTATAAAAAATCTTCTTCATTACTTTTCCCTATTTAAACTTCATTCCAAGTACTAGTTATTTTTTTAACTTGAGCCTTAAGCTCTTCATGCAATTCATTATTACCCATATTACTAAGTACTCCATGTATAATCTGTACAATCTGTATACAGTCAGCTAAGGTTGCCCCACGAGAAACTATCGCTGCAGTTCCTATTCTAATTCCACCTGCCTGCAAAGGTGGCAGCGTATCAAAAGGTATAGCATTTCGATTCACAAAAATATTAATTTTTTCTAATATTTTTTCTACATCTTTACCCGTAATACCCAAGGCTCTAATGTCTAATAATAAAAGATGCGTATCTGTTCCGCCCGAAACAACCTTGTATCCCAATAGATAAAATTCTGCAGCCATAGCTTTCGCACAAGCTACAACTTTTTTTTGATAATCCACAAAATCTATATTCATAGCCAAATGGCATGACAATGCTTTAGCAGCAATTTCATGTCCAAATGCACCACCCTGAATACCTGGCATCACTGCACGATCAATCTTAGCTGCCAGTTCTGCCTTACATAAAATTACTCCACCACGAGGACCACGAAATGTCTTTTGTGTTGTTAATGTCACAATATCTGCGTAAGCAACAGGTGACTGATAAATACCTGCTGCAATAAGCCCTGCTGTATGGGCAATGTCAGCCATAAAATAAGCCTGTACTTCATAAGCTATTTCACTAAATTTCTTAAAATCAATCGTTCGTGCATAAGAGGATGCGCCAGCTATAATTAATTTAGGTTTATGTTCATAAGCCAATCTTTGAATTTCATTATAATCAATCAACTCTGTTTTAGGATCAACCCCATAAGATATAATTTTATATAATGAACCAGACATGCTAACTTTAGCGCCATGAGTTAAATGTCCCCCTGAAGCCAAGTTCATGCTCAAAATAATATCTCCAGGCTGAAGTAATGCAAAATAAACAGCAAAATTCGCTTGTGACCCTGAATGAGGTTGAACATTTGCATGATCGGCATTAAATAATTTTTTAAATAACTCTATCGCCTCAAGTTCTATCTGATCTATAAATGCACATCCACTATAATATCTATGACCAGGCTTTCCTTCAATATATTTATTCATCAAAACAGATCCTACAAGATCTCTAATAATCTTTGGTGTATAATTTTCAGACGCTATTAAATTAATGCCCTCTTTTTGTCGATTTTTTTCTTGGTCAACAAGATAAAAGAGTTTTGAATAGGCCATTTTTGCCCTTAATTTTTTTTGACAAAATTTACAACTTAAACATTTTTTTGTATACTCTATAACAATTTATATTGAAATTAAAAAAGTTCTATTAAGGAGTCAATCCTCGTGATATCAACTACCGATTTTAAAAAAGGAAAAAAAATCCTTTTTAACAATGAGCCATATATGGTTCTTGATTATGTTTCTGTAAAACCTGGAAAGGGTGGAGCATATATCAGAACTAAAATGAAAAATATGCTTACTGGATTGGTACACGAAGAAACATTTAGATCAGGTGAAAAATTTGAACAACCTGACTTAGAATATAAGAACATGCAATATTTATACGAAGATAACGGTCTTTATAATTTTATGGACACTGATTCTTTCGAACAATTTTCTTTTAATAAAGATCAAATAGAAGAAGCATTAAACTTCTTAAAAGAACAAGAAATATTTAATATTGTTTACTTTAATGATCGCCCAATAGCGGTCAATCCTCCAATGTTTATGGAACTTAAAGTTACGCAAACTCCTCCTGGAGTACGTGGCAATACCGCGCAAGGTGGAGCTACCAAGCCGGCAACTCTTGAAACTGGTCTTGTGCTTCAAGTTCCGTTATTTGTAAATGAAGGTGATATTTTAAAAATTGATACCAGAACCAATGAATACATTGAACGGATTAATAAATAATGGAAAACGATAATAATCATTCACAGTTAACTGAAAATGCTATTCCTCAGCCAGAAAATGCATGTCAAACTCTTGATGAAATTATCAAGTCTCGCAGAAAATTTCGTTCTCTTTTGTTTCATATTTTATACGCTGTTGATGCATTTGATTATGATGTAAATGCCTCTGAAGTCGCAGAGAAACTTAATGATGAATACAGTACTGATATACCGGTAGATGGCGACATCGTCATAATAGTTAATGATATAGCAAAAAAAAGAAATGAACTCGATCAAACCTTAATACCATTTCTTGAAAATTGGCGATTTGAACGCATTGGCAAATGTACTCTTTTAGTACTTCGTTATGCAATTTGGGAAATTGCATATACAACAACTCCACACAATATCATCATTAATGAAGCAATTGAACTTGCAAAATGTTTTTCAGAAAAAGATGCTTATAAATTCGTAAATGGAATTTTAGATAAAATTTCTGCAAAACATAAGATATCTACACCTCTAGAAGAATAGTTATTCGACTGCTCTATTTAAGCAAATTAATTGCGTATTTTTTTTTTAGAAAATATAAAATTTCATTTAAGATTATCTGAGTCAATTATTTCAACTCTATCAAAAAAAAGATTATTAGATTAGGAATAAACAGCGATCTTATTATCACTATTTATTCCTAATCTAATTTATTACTCTTTATGCTTTTGAGGAATAGATCGTACTTTCTTTCCTTCAAAAAACTGATTACACATCTCTTCAACAACTTCCTTAATTTGAATTCGTTCCCAATATGCAAATGCTTTAATTTTTTCTAAATAATCTTGTCGCATAATAAATGTTGCGCGAATTAAATCCTGCTGTAAACCACGCTTTGCAGCAGGAATAGATAAGTCTGTTAATTTAGATGCAGGCACTACAACTTCTTGCTCTTCAATCTCTTGCGATATCCACTCAAGCCCCCTAGGAACTGTACCTAATCTTTTTTTCATAATAAATCCTTTTTATTAAACTTTATTTTTCTACTTGCTTAAAAACTTGCTGTAATGTAGGTATGGTCATTTGACGAACTTCTCTATTTAAAAACTCTTTTATTAATAAATCAAAATCGTAAGCTCCATTACTTTGTGGACTATATTCAAAAATTGTTTTTCCAAAGCTTGGAGCTTCAGCAATTGCTATGTTTTCATGAATCTTGGTTGCAAATAACGTTGTTTTAAATCTTTCTTCAAGGCAAGATAAAACCTCTTGATGAATTTTTCTACGATTAAAGCGAGTACACAAAACACCTCCTATTTTTAAGCCAGTATTTAAATTTTTTTGCAGTAATTTAACAGTATCAAGAAGCTGAGATATTCCTTGTAACGCAAAAAATTCTGGTTGTACTGGTATAAAAACCTCATGTGCAGCAACAAGAGCATTTATAGTCATTAATCCAAGACTTGGAGGACAATCAATTAATACATAATCATAGTCACCTTCAATCTCAAATAATAATTGTTTTAATAGTAATTGCTTTGCAGGGATTGCGCGCACAGCTTGATCAAAGCCAGATAGCGCTATGGTTGCAGGTATTATAAAAATCTGTGACATTTTATTCTTAACCTGAATAGGGCGAATCAATAAAGATTCTTCTATCTTACATGTATGTGTCAAAACGGATAAAAGATCGCAAGCGCTATCATTTTTATACTTAACCTCTACGCCAAACGCAATTGTTGTATTTGCCTGCAAATCTGCATCAATTATTAAAACTTTGCGTCCCGCTCGTGCAAGACCTGCTGCAAAATTAACCGTCACTGTCGTTTTTCCAACACCACCCTTTTGATTCATAATCGCAATTATCTTCATAACAAGATCCTTTTTTATCCAATTTTCACTTAAAAACAATGAATAACAAATAGTACAGAGTAAATCAACATTTTCTGATTTATTATGTATAAAGAGTAAGATCGGTATACAAAATAAATACTATTCTTTAGCTTATAAATACTATTTTTTAAAAAAGAAATATATTTTTGCGCAATTCAAAAATAAACTGAAAACTAAACATATAACTCTAAAGTTGCCCTATCTTAAAAAATCTAAATCAATTTTTTGCATGATTCTAGAACGATTGGATTAATAATTGGGTTTTGAAGCTCTACAATCGTTGAACAACAAGCAGCCGCAGGATCCCCTGAAGCGGTAAGCACACCATTCCAGTATTCATTTCCAGGATATGAATTACCATCCCATGCATACATAGCAACTAATAATTTATTTTCATGTTGGCCCAAGAGTTTATCCGCAGGGTTCGCCTTAGAAAAAGAAGTAGCGATAGATATTTCTTTAGAAAGTTTTAAAAAATTTTTATTAAAATATAAAAATTCTATATTAGATATATTCTTAAATCGCTCTTCTTCTAAAATCTCTTTATATGCTTCAATCATCCAATCTTCTTGCATATCAGACATTTTCCAAACGCCAAGACCAAGACCGACAACTCGACAATATGCTGATTTATTTTGTAAAATTGCACATCGCTCTGCTTCTTTTAAAAATGGACGTATGACCAACTTAAGACGCTTCTTATATACAGAAACATTAAAATAAAGATCTTCTGATATCTTTACATACTTAAACTCATCACAACTTTGTGCTTCTTGAAAAGTTGGAAATTTTTCACCATAAAATTCCTCCCAAATAGTCATAGTTTTTCTATGTAATCCATAACCGTTTTTTATGATATTTTGCTCAGAAGTTATAATCATATGTTGCCACTCCATTAATCCCGGCTTTTCAAAACGAGCACCTACTAATCCAACATAAATACCTTCATGCTCAAAATTGTTAGAAATGTCGGGTAATGCTTTATTAAACCTATTTCCATTATTGATAAAAAACGTAGGAACAGCTACTCCTAAAAGGGCAGAGATTTGCATTTCATCGTATGAAAGATAATCACGTAAAACCAAGGGTTCAGATTCGCAATTGGTACCTATTGTTTCAAAACAACCACTTCCCTTGCTATTGTTTTCTTGTAATCTATAAATATCATCTGCAGTATAAAAAACCAAAGGACGATTTTTTATAAGCCTTTGTAAAAAATCTAAAATAGAGATTTTTTTATAAAATTTTTTCTCAACAACTGAACCAAATCTTTTTTTATTTTCTAAAAATTCATGTGCTAATTTTTTTATACCAGGATCTGCAATTATTTGTACAAAATTTGCCTGTTGCTCAATTTTTATTTTTAACTTTTCGGTTTTTGCTACAGAAAAAATACGATTCCAAATGGTTGGAAAATTACATATATTTTTATGAAAAGATTCTGAAGCCCCAACTAATTGATTAAATGAAATAGGATGATTAACTTCTGTCATTATAGTAACAAAAATGAAACTCAATAATTTTAATTTTCTTTTTATACTTTTCATTTTAAGGAAAATTGCTTTTTAAAAAAAATATCAATATTTTTCAAAAAAAATTTAATCTTTAAATAAATTCTTTTTTGACCTAAAGAAAGCATATTGCATTAATTCAAATGCCAATTTATCTGTTTCTAATCTTTGAGATTGATCATTCTGAAATTGATAATATAGATTTTTCTTAGAAAAGAAAAAAATTTCAGCAGGGTGATTATTAATAAAATTTTCAAAATTTCCAATTTTTTTTCTTTGATAGAAATCAGGTATTGCTAAAAGATGTTTTGCAATAACAGGGTGATGTAGTTGACTATGAGATGGGTGCAGATCATCAATTCTTACTGCAATATTCGTAATATTATCAGATGCCTTAAAGCAACGATCATATAATCCATGGACACATTGTATAAGATCCCCAAATGAAAATAAATTATAAAAATTGTCAACCACTGACATATCAGGATACATTTGGATTACCTTGTCAACCGGTACCCCAAGCGCGTAAAATTTTTTGATTTTTGAAAAATTTTTTCCAACTGTATTTATTTTTCCAAGAAACAATGATGCTTGTATACCAACTGTAACTCCATGGCTATGACCAATTAAAATTACAAAATCATATCCTAATATTTTTTCTGCTAATTGTTGTCCAGCCTCTCTTTGAGCCAAGTCACCTAACTTTCCTGACCAAGAAAAAGAAACAACTTCATCAACTAAACCTAAATACTGATTTGCGATCTCAATCTCATAAAAAAAATCACCCTCTGGCTGATACCATGATTCATTTTTTGCCCAAGTTCCATGAATAATAATACAAGCCGACCTCGTATACACTGTAAACTCAGAAAACAGAGTAATCACACAAAAAAAGAATATCTCTTTCGACATTTTAATCACAATGACTCCTTGTTTCTGGGCACCAAATGCAAATGTTACTCCGCACACTCAGTATACTTTGTATATCAATAAAGGCGCCTTTATAACTATACTTTATTACTATAAGGTATAAAACCTTGTTCACTTTTTTAAAAAAAATATAGGGACACATATCATGCACAATAAATATATAACATTTTCATTACTATGTTTATCAATACACAATCATTCAAGTCAACTAGGACTAACTAGTCAAGCTCAAAACAGGCCAACAAATATGTCCTCCTCCGCTCTGGATAATAATCCACAAAATGCTTTACCAAATCTTCGTAATTCAGATACAGATTCAACAATTCTTTATCCTTTATTGAGTCAAACAAGTCCCGCACAACAAAGAATTTCAAGCCCAGAAGAAATTGCAAGACAATCAAGAAGTTCTTCAGTACTCTCATTTTTGACAAGCTTTCTTTTATCTATTATTTACCGCCAAACACCGCTCACTTTATCAGAAGAAGCGCGCCATGGACGCCTTCCAGAAAAAGCACGTAATACTCAAAAATTTTTAGAAGAGTTCACTGAAAAAATAGGCTAGGCTTTAATAAATCCCAGGTCAACAATTTAAAACTATCAAACCAATCTGCTTGAATAACGCGAGAAATCTTGAAATTTAAAAAACGTGTTTACGTATAAATAATCTGAATTGGATTATTCGCATTATTAACAACCTGAATAATATCTAAATTTAATCCTATACCAGAAAGCTGCATGCCCGACAGCTTTCGCGCCAGCAGAGATAGTATTTGCTACATCTTGCGCTTTATGTTTTATAGTATCCCAAATATTCGCCTGCATAAGTATTGGCAGGTATGCCAATAAAAAAATAATTTTAATATTTTTCATAAAAATATCCTTCTTTTTATTTTCCTAAAAAAAGGATATAAAAAGATAAATAAATGATTCAGCGCTTAAAAAAAAATAAGGTACTTTTAGGTACCTTATTTTATATTTTTATTAAAATATTTTAATAATTCTCACAACATTCTTCATCTTCATCATCTATGTCACCAAAAAATATTGCAATTTCCCGCTCTGCACTTGCTGCTGAATCTGAACCATGTACAGCATTATTGCCAATACTTTTACCAAATAATTTGCGAATAGTTCCTTCTGCTGCACTTGCTGGATTAGTTGCGCCCATCAAATCACGCCATGCTATAATCGCATTTTCTTTTTGTAATCTTAAAATAATTACAGGCGATGAAGTCATTGATGCAACCATTTCACCAAAAAATGATTTTGATTTATGTTCAGCGTAAAGCTCTTCTGCTATTTCAGTAGGAATTATAACTTTATCCATATTAATAATCTCAAATCCTGCTAATTTTTCCCGTTACTTTATCCGCAACAGCACCCGGTTTAATAATGGCAAATGTTTGTTCTATCATAAATAACCCTTTGATAATTTTAATTAAAAAATAGATCCCCACACTATGCGTGCAGGGATCATACCTTATAAAGCTAACTATTTCTTAGCCTTTTTCTTTTCTTTTGTTTCCGTTTGTGCTTCTTGTTCAGCTTGACGAGCAACATGCTTTTCAAGTTCAATTTGAAGCGCAGATTTCATTTTAGGGGCAGCTGGCATACGCTCCACAGCTTCTGCTTGTTTTGCAGGCTTTTTCTTCGCTTTTTCAACTACAACCTGCTCTTGCTCAGCCTTAGACTCTTCAAGTTTCAAGCTTAAGCCAATTTTACGCTCAGATGCATTAATATTAACAACTCGAAGTTCGTGTGTTTGTCCAACTTCAACTGGATTATCCTTTTGCTGCTCAAGCTCTGAATTATAGATTAAACCTTCAACCTTATTTGAAAGCTTAACAAAAGCACCATAGTTACCAATCTTGGTAATAGTACCTGTAACACGTGAACCAACGGGCATCTCTTTTTCAATTAATTTCCATGGATCTTGCGTTAACTGTTTAATACCAAGAGCTACTTTTTTATGCTCTTCATCAACAGAAAGAATCACAGCTTCAACCTCTTGTCCTACTTTATACAGGTCGCTTGGATGAGCAATATGTTCAGTCCATGAAAGATCTGAAACGTGCACCAATCCATCAACACCAGGAATAATTTGAACAAAAATTCCAAAATCTGCAATGTTAGTAATTTTGCCCTTAATTCTGTCATCTTTTTTATAAGACTCAAGAACTGTTGACCATGGATCTTTAGTAAGTTGCTTGATGCTCAATGACATACGACGATTCTCAATATCAAGAGATACAACAAGCACTTCAATCTCTTCGCCAACCTTGAAACGATCTTTCAAGTTATTGATACGATCTGTCCATGAAATTTCTGAAATGTGAACAAGGCCTTCAACGCCTTTTCTAATTTCAACAAAAAGTCCATAATCAGCAATGCTTGCAATATGTCCCTTAATAATTGATCCAACGCGAATTTGTTTATCAACATCTTGCCATGGATTATCACCAAGCTGCTTCATACCAAGAGAAATTTTGTTGTTATCTTTATCGATTGATAAAACTTTAACAGTTACAGTATCGCCAATTTTAACAAGTTCGCTTGGATGAGAAATTCGTCCCCAGGTCATATCGGTAATATGAAGAAGGCCATCAACTCCACCAACATCTATAAATACACCATAATTAGTGATATTTTTCACGGTGCCCATGATAACTTGACCAGCTTCGATAGTATCAAGGATCTGTTTGCGTGACTTATCGCGACACTCTGAAAGATACTTTCTGCATGAAATAATAACGTTACCGCGTTTTTTATTAAGCTTAACAATCTCAGCAACTAATTTTTTGCCAACAAAAGCATCAAAGTCAGTTACGCGATACAAATCAACCTGTGAACCAGGTAAAAATGCGGGAACGCCTATGTCTACGCTTAACCCACCCTTAACTTTGTGAGTAACAATACCCTCAACAGGCTTATTTTCTTCAAATAATTTAGTAATTCTGTCCCAAGCACGAACTGCTTTTGCATTTTCATAAGAAAGAACTACATCACCATTGATATTTTCAAGCTCATCAATAATAACTTCTATATCTTGACCAAGTTTAATATTTTTAATCTCTTGCTCTGAAAATTCATATAATGGAACTATCCCGTTAGATTTATATTTGATATCGACAAGGACACCATCTGAATCAACACCAAGCACTCTTCCTGTTACAAGCTGACCACCGGTATACTTTGATACCTCGTTGTCATATAAATCTTGAATTGATTTTTTTTGCTCTTCTGAAAGAAGAGAATCTGCATCAAATCCAATAAGCCATGCTTGAGCAAATTGAGATGGTTTTATACGTTCTTTTGACATATTTTTACGATATAGTTTTTATCTATCTAAAAACTACAAAATGTTTAAAAAAAATAAAACAACACACTACTATTAAAGTAGCATAAGAAAGCCAATAATTCAAATTTAATAAGGTTACACTAACCCCTTATATTTGCGTAAACCTGCCTGTAGGGCAATAACCGATAACATCCCACACTGTAAACGATTAATCCCCAGGGGTATTTTAAGTAATTGCTCAACTGTTTGATCATTTAATAACAAAGCATCCTGCACAGTCATTCCAGTAATATGTTCAGTCAAAAGAGAAGCCATAGCAATACTAAGTACACACCCAGAGGCTTCAAATCTAGCCTGCCAAATCTTATCTTCTTCAATTAATCCACATACAGCCATTGAGTCTCCGCATGACGGGTTAACCTGATGAGAACAAAAATCCGATCTGCTTAATAACCCGTAATTTTTTGGTTTTTTTGCAAGATCGAGCAAATAGTGCATATAAAGGGTTGATCTGTCTTTCATACTTCTTTATCAGTGATTACACAATAACATTAGTATACATCTTTTACATAAAATACAAAGAAGACGGTGAACTATTGCTTTATGTTAAGCGATTAAATTATATTATTCATAGATCATTGCAATACTTTAAAAAGGGGAGTATTTATGTACCACTATAAAATTTTATTATTTTTATTTTCTACATCCATGATTTTCGGTTCAGAAGAATTTACTCAAACCATCTCAACCTCTCAAAGGCAATCAAAGCAATCCTTAAGAACTCCTATTGTGTTTGTGGACACAAGCGCTGCATTTGATGCATCTAGTTTAACAACAGAAGAAAAAACTGATCCTGTAAGCTTAAGCGCAATTGCTTCAACAATAGAAGAAAAAACTGATCCTGTAAATTTAAGAGCAATTGCTCTGGCTAAAGTTATGGAAATACAGCGCCGTCTGTCTACTTCAATGGAACGATCAACAAGAAGAAGGTCTGCGATCGATTCCGAAATGGAAAAATCAACAAAAAGAACCGATTCACTCTCTAGCGCAACTCTTCAAGGGATGCAAAAAAGAAATTTTTCAGAAAGCTTCTCTCATGAAAAAATACCAAATGCATCAGCAGCCGACGATAATAGTTCAAAATAAAAAAACGGAGGGGGAAATATGTACTATTTTTTAATCTGCATAATATTTGTCTTTACTGCAAATAAGTGCTCAGACTCTAACGGTATCCAGTTAACAACAACATCAGGACAACTAAGTTCTGAATTTCAAAATAATTTAGCCCAAAAAGATTATGATCAAGATTCTAATAACTCATTAATATCAAGGCTACTTATTCCAGCAGGTCTTGCTGTAACAAGTAGCGCAACAGCCTTTTTTCTTTACAGTGGCACCAAAACTCCAAAAAGAGGTTTATTAGATGCTGGCGACATAGTTGGTGCTGCTGGCACCACAAAAGCCGTTGGTTTTATTGCGGCTATTATAGCTGGTAGCTATTGGACAGGTCGCTTTTTAAATGGTCTACATTATGGATGCAGAGCTGATCAAGAGAGGCTTGAACAAACATTTGAACGTAAATTAGAAGAAATTATAAAAAAATTAGAAAAAAAACTAGAAGATAGTAAAAAAGAATATACAGAAAATATAAATCGTATATTTGATAATTATAACGCAAAAAGAAGCGAAAAGGATGCTGATATAATAAATATAGTAAATAAAACCATCATTGATCAGCAAGAAGAGACTCATGGTTTCTTACACGAAATGGCTGATAGCATAAGGCTTTGCCTTCAATCATTACCAAAAGATACCCAGGATGCTGAAGGTATAAGAAAAGCCGCAAAAAACTTAGAACTATTACAAAAAGAGATAGATACCTTAAAGAACTTACAAGCCAAAAATCCACTTGATCCAAATCATTACAATCAAACATCTCTAACTACTAATGAACCAAGAAAAAAATCATTCTTCTGTTGTTAATTAATACCATAAAAATAAAAGCGCTCAATAAAATGAGCGCTTTTTAAAGTCAAACCTAAAGAAATAATAAATTACTTGCTCATTTCTCTTTTTGGTTTACAAGATCTGCATTTTTTATCTGATTTTTCTCTGTGTTCTGATTTTTCTTTGTGTTTTTTTTCTTTTTTTACATGCTCTTTTTTCATGTGTTTAGGCTTCTCTTCGCCCTTCTTTTTTGCGCAGCCTGCAAAAGCAAACATTGCACAAAGTGCAAATAAACTTAAAACTTTTTTCATACTTCCCTCTTTGGTATAAAGTATATAATTTTACTTCTACCACTTACTGTAAAAAAAATTTACCTTTATTTGCAAGAAATTTTTTAAATTATTTAATCTATTCGCAATTAAATAATTTTTTATTGTTTTATTTGAGTATGTTTTATCAATTGTTAAATCCTTAAACATAAAAGTCATTTTGATATTTATTGTTAAATTCTTCCTATTCGCACGCAAACCAACTTATTACTATGCAAATATTTTTTAACAATATTTTTCATATCTTCTAATTTCATAGCGCGAATCTCTTCTATTTTCTTAGTCCAATAATCTTCGGGAAGTTTATACTTTTCCAAGAACAAAAAGGTTTGTGCGCTATCTTCAAATGTTTCAAACATAGAAGGAAAGCTATTAATAACCATCTCTTTTGCCTCATCAAAATCTTTTTGTTGAACCATATCAATAGAGCTATCTAGGCACTGCAAAATAACCTCTTCTGCTTCTTGAAGCCTATCCCTTGAAACGATTGTTTTAATAAATACCATTCCCGGTTGTTTGCCTGCATTCATGACCAATGAGCCACCAATAGTATAAAATAATCCCGTTTGTTCTCTTAGGGCAAACAGATATGAATTCATGCTTCCAGAAAGCAGTTGATTGAATACCTGAAGCGCATCATATTCTGTATCAAGTCGCCCAACAGACAATCCTGCAAAAGCTAAAACAATTTGATCTCTGTTTTTAAATACATCTACATATCCTTTAGCTACAGGCGTCAATTCAGGATAATCTAAATCATTTATTTTCTGACCAGTCCATGCTGAAAAACAATTTTCTATTTTTAGCCTTAAAGAATTTTTATCAAAATTACCAACAATCACCAAAACAGCTTCCTCTGGTGTAATAATTTTTTTATAAAAATCATATGCATCCTGAATAGATATATTAACAAGAGTCTCTTGGCTGCCAAGCGCCATATGCGCATAGGGATGATCTTTGTAAACCTGTTCCATAGCTACCTGATTAATAGCGCGTTTGGGCGTATCCCAAAATTGTATTAATTGAGCTTTTGTTTTTTCTTTAATGCGTTCAAAATCCTGAGAGTCAAATAATGCTTCTTGTATCATTTGAGACATAAGATCAAGGCCTTTATTAATATCAGCTGAAAGCATAGAGCATTCTATAAAGCCAGGAGCCGTATCAAATGTTATACCATATGATTCCGCTTCCTGAATAAAGCTAAGTCCTGGATATGATTTACTGCCCTCAAGCATCATTTTAGAAACTAGATACCCAATACCAGCTTGCTGCTTAGGGTCCCACTGTTGATCAGCTTTATAACGCAAAACACATTCTATCAAATCAACAGAAGATGTTTGATACAATAAAACCCTTAACCCATTTGCAAGTTGATAAGTTTCTGCTATTGGAAATTTTTTATTTTCAAACTTTTTTGCAATTACTGTATCAACATATCTACCAGGCTCTACAACCGTATCGCGCTCTTTACCGCTTAATATTTTTGTATCAAGTCGATCAGATTCTTCCTGAAGCGCCTTTAATATATCCTTATCTATCTGCGCAACACATAATACTTGCCCAAAATATGATAAGGAGGAGCGCATATATTTCTGTAATAAAATCTGAATATCATTTAATATAGTATCTGGATTATAATTACAATAATTAAATGGATATTCTTCTTCGCCTATGGCTATAAATGATTTACCAATTGCACTAGCTTGTTTATGGGCATCCTCAAGTAAATGCTGATAATCAATTTCGGTTATTTTAATTGCACGACGAAGCTGTTCATCTGAAATTTTTTCACGCCCAAGCTTTTGAATTTCCTGATAAATAATATTTTTTATTTTTTCAATATCTTCTTCTTTGTGCGGCTTAAATTCAATAAAAAATATTCCTCTATCAAATAAATCATATGTCATAGCACTTACTGAAACAGCAAGTGATAATTCATCAACTAATTTTTTATATAAAATAGATCCTTTTCCATTTGCAAGAAGCGTTGCAATAATATCAAATAAAAAATCTTTTTTTTCATGAACACCTGGAAGCGCAAATGCCATCATACAATGAGCTTGATCAACTTCTCGATATAAGGTAAATGTTTTTGACTGAAGTTCATCATTAAAGAAAAATTCTGGATGCACAATCTCTTGACCTCGCGGAATATTGCCAAATGCATTATTAATTTTTTTTAATGCCTCTTCTGGATCAACATCACCAACGACAACAAATGTTGCATTGTTTGGAACGTAATATTTATGATAAAACTTTAAAAATGTTTCACGTTTCAAATTCCATAAATCCTGCTTATACCCAATAATCGGAAAATGATATGGATGCGATTCAAAGATGTTTCCAATAAGACCATCTGCCAATGCCCAGCGAAAATCATCGCGGTACATTTTTAATTCTTGTATGACAGCTTTTACTTCAGAGTTCATATGATCTTGCAAGAATGAACAATTTTGCATACAATCTGCATAAATAGGTAGCAATAAATCCCAATTAGCAACCGGCACATCGAATACATAAGCTGTATAATCATATGAGGTAAATGCATTTGCATACGCAGCAAGCTTCTGTGACATTGCATTAATATCCGTCTCACTTAAAAGCTTATCGGTACCCTTAAAGATCATATGCTCCAAAAAGTGTGCCATGCCTTTTTCACTTGGTTGCTCATGCTTAGATCCAACATTATACCACATCTGCAAAGCCACTTTTGCAGAATCTTTCTTAGGACAGATTAAAACAGTAAGACCGTTTTCAATAACATATTTAAAAACTTTTTTATTCATACTCATAAACTCAATACTTTTTGTATTTATTTCTAAAAATAACAACATTATCATAGAGAAAATGTTAAACTTTGCTACAATTTTAATATTATGGTTAATCAAAATCTTCAAATTCAAATACCTCTTACTCGCATCTTTTTAATATGCTCCATATATTCAATTATAAGCAGTTTTTTAATATTACATAAATTATTTATCATATCCATAACTTTATCGTGCATAATATTTATTCTTAGTTTTTTATATTGTCGTAATATCTTATTCGGTACTATCTGTATCATTTCATCATTCTTTATATTTTTACGCATACAACAAAAAGAATTTTGCCACAATTCAAATATTGATTTTTTAAATAAAGAGGTTATTGCCAAGGGAACTATTCAAAGTATTCAGCATAATTTACAAGATAAAAAAACAACTACCATACTACTCAAAGATCTCATTGTCTATAATAAAGAACTTGGCTCTTTATCAATAAATAAAACTATCCTGCTTCAATTGCCATACAAGCGATCTAAAAGACTAGAATTAGGGCGATGTATAAAATTTTTTAAAATAAAATTAACTCAACCATTACCAGAAAGTCCTTATCATACATACCTTATTAAGGAGAATATTTGGGCAACTAGTTATATTTCATCTGAAAATTTTTATATTTTAAAAAAATCATACATCACATGGTATCAACAATATTTTGTACAACTTTCTAATTATTTTGAATCTAAAACAAGTCACTTATATAACCCTTTGTTTTTAGGTAAAAAAGAAAAGGACCCCTTATCTTTAAGTATCCAGCATCAATCATTATATTGGGGTATCGCTCATCATATGGCACGATCAGGCATCCATCTAATAACAATATTAGGTCTATTTGTTGCTATTTTTCACTATCTAAGATTATTTCATAGATATCGTTTTTTTATTTATGGAATTTTAGTATTGCTATATGCATATATTTCTATAACAAGTATATCCTTTATACGATCGCTACTCATGATACTCTTTCAAATGTTTGCTAAATTTAATGGATTTATATATTCAAGCATTCATGCTTTTTTGTTAACAACAACAATTGTAGTCTTCTATAATCCTTTTTGTGTGCTATTCCTTGATTTTCAATTAAGTTTTGGAATTACTGCAGTGATAATATGGCTTTTTTATATTAAATGGCACAAAATAATTGCTTTTCAAATACCCCTTTTTTTAAATTCATAAAAACAACTTTATTGTATAAATTTAGAAAAAGGACAAGAAATGAAAGTAAGGATATCTAATCTTTTGTATTTAAATTTTATTCTCTTTATTTATTCTTCAGCAAGCTCTGCAAATATTGATGAAAGATTTATTTCGCCAGAAGAACTATTTCAAATTAAAGCAGAATTTGAAAATGAAGGAGATATGCTTGAAACTGAAACTCCACAAGAAATACGATCGATTAATATTCAAAAATCATGGACTATTATGATTTACATGGCTGCAGACAACGATCTTAACTATTTTGCCTGGAAAAATCTTAAACAAATGGAGCTTGTTGGATCAAATCAAAATATCAATATTGTTGTGCAGCTTAATGTTCAGGGAAATAACACTACCAAGAGATATATGGTTAAAAAGGGAAAAAGAATATTATTTCAAGAACAGACCAACCTACAAGAAAAACTCAATAGCGGTTCCTATCATACCCTTGTTAATTTTGTAACATGGGGAACTCAAAATTTTCCTGCAAATAATTATGCCTTAATTCTTTGGAACCATGGAACTGGCGCAATAGATCCATATTTTGGAAGAGCAATAAATCCAGCTGATCTATTTTATCTAAATCCCACAGATGATAAATTCGAAATAGATCGTGGCATTAGTTATGTTTCTTTAATTTATAGTGAAATGTATAAGCATATAAAAACAGATAAAAAGCGAGGAATATGTTTCGATGATTCATTTAAATCCTATATATCCAATCATGATCTTGAGATAGCATTATCAGAAATAATTCATAAAGTTCTTCATGGAAAAAAACTATCTCTCATAGGATTTGATGCATGCCTTATGTCTATGATTGAAGTTTCATCAATTTGCAAAAATTATGCTGAATATTTCGTAGGATCACAAGAACTTGAATATGGAGCTGGATGGAAATATGATGAAGTTCTTGAACAATTCAATCATGACAATTTAGATCCAAAATCTTTTGCAAAGCATATAGTAATTTCATACGAAAGAGCCTATCAAAAACATATTAATGATTATACACTTTCTGCAATGGAACTAGACAAGCATCATCTACTAGAACAAAATGTTGATAATTTAGCAAACACTCTTATAGAGGCATTAAAAAATCAACAAAATAAAAGAGTTTCAGATACTATTAGAAAGTGTAAGTCTACACAATATTGCACATGCTTTGACGAGCCAAGTTATATAGATCTAGCGGATTTCTATTGTAATCTTTTTCAACATATTTCACATATAACACTTCAAAACAAAGAGCTTGAAAAAAGGGTACAGTCACAACTCTTTACCTTAATCTCAGAAGGGTTAAACATTATCCAATCTCTGATAATAGAAAACAAAGTTGGTCCGAAATTAAAAAGAGCTCAAGGTATTTCTATATATTTTCCAGAGCATAACATCATAGCGAGCTACAGCAAATCGCCATTTGCCATAAATAATCAATGGTTAAAACTTTTAAATAAATACATACACGGCTAAACAACCAATTATGTATGTGGATAACTTGTGGATAAGTGGTGGATAACCTGTGGATAAGTGGTGGATAACTTTTACCCCCTATGTCTAAATCCAATAATTACAAATTCTCAAAGTTGCCTACAGGAGGCTCTTGAGGAGTAGCTGCACAACCAAACGATCGACTGAATCAGCTCTTTCAACTAGCGACAGGATTTTATCCACCACTTATCCACAGGTTATCCACATTAACTATTTATTTGAAAAAGCCATTAAACAAACAAAATGATAGATAGCGATAATGAGTTATCCACATAAAACCCAAAACCTATTACTCTTTATTAAATAAATAATAAGATATAAAGAAATAATAATCGGGCCTTAAACTTTTAATTTTTTATTTTTTTGGTAATATGATATATAATTCTTATTTGTAAATTATCTTAAAAATTTTATATAAACTCTCTAAATGGGGCTTGAATCAAAACATGTTAAATAAAGTTATAGCGGAACTAGTTGACGAAAAAGGCTTAGATCAAGCGTTACTTCAAAATATTATTTGCGAAGGTATTCAGGCCGCCTATGCTAAAAAGTATCCCAATCTCACTTTGAGAGTAAGTATCAATAAAAAAACAGAATCTCTTTTAATAGAAACACTTAAAACAGTTGTATCTTCCGTTGAAAATGCAGATACTGAAATCTCTTTAAAAAGAGCTGTAGCTTTAAATAAAAGTTTAAAGGCCGGAGATCAAGCTTGGATTTCATTTGAAGAGCCTATAGGAAGAGTTGAAATACTAAAAGCACGCCAACTTATTGCAGCAAAGTTAAAAGACATCGAGGCTGAGACTATATATAAACAATTTGAAGATAAAATTGGTTCTATTGTGCAAGGGGTTGTTCACAAGCATGAGTATAGTGGTACCCTGGTAACAGTTCGAGATACAATGGCTTTTTTGCCTAAATCTCTTTCTATTCCTGGCGAAAAATATATTGCAGGGCGTCCTCTTAGGGCATTGCTTAAAACAGTACATAAAGAATATCGCAGTAGCGGACAATTGATTTTAGATAGATCTTCAGCGGAATTTTTAGCACGCCTTTTGGAATTTGAAATTCCTGAGATCTATGACAGATTGATTGAGATTAAGGCTATTGCTCGAAGAGCTGGCTATAAAAGCAAGGTAATTGTTGCTCAAGCCGATCCTAATATTGATCCTGTCGGAACTTGTATAGGAGTTGGTGGTAGTCGCATTAAACCTATTTTGAAAGAACTTAACGGAGAAAAAATAGATATTTTTTCTTGGAGTAATTCTAGGGAAGAGCTCGTTGGATTAGCGCTTCGTCCTGCTGAGGTAAATCGAGTAGAAATTTTAGCGGATAATAAGGCGCGAGTCTGGGTAAGTGATGACCAAAGAGCTCTAGCTATAGGTAAAAATGGTCAGAATATTAGTTTAGCTTCAGAGTTGCTTGGTTTGGATATAGAATTAGTTTCTTCTGGAAATTCATTAGAATAAATAAGTTATGGGTCATAGGATAAATCCGAAAAGAGATTAAACATTACATGAGAATTAAAGATTTTTCATTGCAGTATAATGTTCCAATTTCAGAAATTGTTGAAACATTAAAAAATCATAAGGTTGGAAATAATCAAGATTTATCTATCTTATCAAATGACCAAATTGAGTTTTTGAAAAAGCATTTATCGCTTGTTGATACCGGTAAAGTTTTTAAGTATAAGCTCCTTGATGAACAAAAAGTTATTATTCAT
This sequence comes from Candidatus Babelota bacterium, assembly GCA_016183005.1. GTDB lineage: Bacteria > Babelota > Babeliae > Babelales > Chromulinivoraceae > JACPFN01. Next base: position 31,746 of record JACPFN010000006.1, read on the forward strand.
GATATGACTGTAGGTGATCTTGCTGTAAAGCTGCAATGCGCTGTAACGGATTTAATTGTGCAGCTTTTAAAACGTGGTGTATTTGCAAATAAAAATCAAGTTTTAAAGAAAGATCAAGTTGTAAAATTATTAGATTCTTTAAATATTCCTCATGAAGAACTGAAGCGTAATACTGATGCAGTTTTAGAAAAATTTATAGAAGCAAAAAGCTCTTCTGGTCAAGAAAAGCGTTTGCCCACTGTAGTCGTAATTGGTCACGTTGATCACGGAAAAACAACATTCTTAGATTACATAAGAAAATCGCGAGTTGCTGAGAGTGAAAAGGGTGGAATTACACAACAGGTTGCTGCATATGAAGTTGCAACAAAGCATGGCAATCTTATTTTTGTAGACACGCCTGGACATGAAGCATTCTCTTTGATGCGTGAAAAGGGTGTATTGATAGCAGATTTGGTTCTTTTAATGGTTGCCTTAGATGATGGATTGAAGCCTCAAACTATAGAGTGTATTAAAATTATTAAAAACTTTGGAGCAACTGCCGTTGTGGCTCTTAATAAAGTTGACAAAGTTTCTAGCGATAGAATTGAAATTATTAAGCGTCAATTGGCTGATCAGGATTTATTACCAGAAGATTGGGGCGGACAAATCCCTTGTGTTGCTATATCAGCAAAAACAGGACAAGGCGTAGATGATCTTTTGGAGATATTAAGACTTCAGGCAGATATGATGGATTTGCGCACAGATTCTAAAGATGTTGCGCGCGGATTTGTTTTAGAGTCTAAGATGGAACATGGAAGAGGGGCTGTTGCAACAGTTATTCTGCAACGAGGAACAATTAGACGTGGCGATCATTTTATTTGTGGTAATACATTTGGAAAAATTAGTTCAATTAAAAATTATGCAGGTAAAATTTTAACAGAAGTGGGCCCTTCGATTCCAGCGCAAATAGCAGGATTTTCTGAGCTTCCACAACCGGGCGACGTATTTGAGTTTGCTGCTGATACAAGCGCACTTAAAAAACACCAAAGACTATCATCGATCAGGTCACAAATGGATTCATCGAAGGTTTTAGTACATGAACAACAAGAAGGTGTTGGTAGTATCAATGTTATCTTGAAAGCAAATACGATCCTTTCAAAGGAAGCGTTGCTTGCAAGTATTGTAAAATTAAATAAAGAGCAGGCAGAAAAAATACGAATTATAGATATCGGCGTTGGTGACATTAATGAAAACAATGTTGAGCTTGCATTAACAACAGGGTCTATCATTTATGGACTTGGTGTAAAAATTCATAAAGAAGCTGCG
>JACPFN010000006.1:33058-116116 GCA_016183005.1 Candidatus Babelota bacterium
GCTACTAAAAAAGGTGTAACTATTAAAACTTTTGATATCATCTATCAATTGCTTGACGATGCAAAAGCGGCACTTCTTGCTAGTCGTATTAAGCGCACTGAAGAAAAAGATCTTGGCGTTGGACGAGTAAAAGCCATTTTTAAAATTAAGTCTGTCGGAATTATTGCTGGAGCAGGAATAGAATCTGGTATGTTTCAACAGGGCGGCAAAGTTAAAATTATTCGCAATGGACAAATTGTTGGTCGAGGGGTTATACGAACTCTACAGAAAGATAAAAACAAAGTTTCCTCTGTGTCAGAAGGAAGTGATTGTGCTTTTGCTGTAGATGGATTTACTGATTGGCAACAGGGTGATATTGTCTATCACTATACAGAGATAGTAGTTTAATTGTTGCAATTTTTTATTCTTGTTGCATTTTTATTAAAAAGGCCCTTTTTATAGGGCCTTTTTTTGTTGTTAGTTTTTAATAAGCATTATTATTTTTGATTATGATAAAAATATTCGCAATACTATAAACATCTCCTTCCTTGTTTTAATTGTAAGGTAGTATGGTTGGAGAACTGCTTATTTTCGATGGTGAATATTTTGCTTGATTGGTTAGGGGGCATTAATTCATCATCGAATTTATTTTTTTATATAGCTTTTTAATGTGTCTAAGTTTTTTTGATCTTGTTTTGGATTTTGACTTGAATTAGGCGTTTCAAGAATTTTTGCGATTTTTGCAAATTTCTTATCATTCATTATTAATTTAAATGCTAAGGGCAGTATCTTTCCTTTTGCGATATGTTCATGTCGATCGATATGACAACCAAGTTCTTTTTTTGAATCATTCATATGAATAACTTTAATTCTTTTTATGCCTATTATTTCATCAAAATTTTTCCAGAGAGCTTGATAAGATATTTCTGTATCAAATTTATAACCAGCAGCAAAAATATGACAAGTGTCTACGCAGATGCCAATATGTTTTTTATTTTTAATGAGCCCTATTATTTTTGCTAAATCTTCAAATTTTTTACCAATAGTTGAGCCTTGTCCTGCCATGGTTTCTAGAAGTATCATGGTACGCTTGGGATTACTTAATGAAATAACTTTATTTAAATTATCGGCAATTAACGTGCAAGCATCAGAAGTTGCTTCCAAAGAATTTGATCCTGGATGTAAAACGAGATAGGGAATTTCGAGTTTTTCGCATCGATCTATTTCATCAACAAGGGCCTTGATTGATTTTTCTTGCACATCCTTTTTTGATGAAGCGAGATTTATTAAGTAAGAGGCATGTGCAATTATAGTTTTAATATTGAGCTCTCGTTTAATTGATAAAAATTTCTTTATATCATCGTCAGTTATTTTTTTTGCAGCCCATTGGCGATTGCTTTTGGTAAATATTTGTACGCATGTTGCACCAATGCTATGAGCACGAACAAGAGCTTGCCAGAAACCACCAGCAATAGAAAGATGTGATCCTATTAATATGTCTTTTTTCATATAGACCTTATGATTTTTATCAATTTTTAAAAAATATTCATTTAGCTATTTTACTCTTAAAGAAGTTATAAGGAATAGTTTTTTTATAATGATTTTCATATGTGTCAAATTCGTTGACAAGATGGGTCTTTTCGGCGATATTTAATATATAAATTCATTTTTTTACTAATTATCATGTTGGATATTTTATGACATTATCTGTTACCCAAAATAATAAGTTTTCATATAAAATTCTTTCATTCTTTATAGCCACATTATTGTTACACGGTGTTTTGTTGGCAGATGAAAAAAACAAACTCGAAGTAAAGCTGAATCAGACTAAGTTGCAAGTAGAAGAAAAAAGCAATGTTGCAGTAGAACAAAAGGCTTCAGTTCAGGAAGAAATAATACAATTTAAATCTGAAAACTTAACGCTTGATATGGGTGGAAGATGTGTGCAAGAGGCATTTTTTAGTCATAACATGGCAACATTAAATCAAACAAATTGGGCAGATAGTGCATTTTACTTGAGAACAACCGCTGATTATTTTTTCTCTATGGCTTATGGGGAATATAAGAATCCACGAATTATGTTTTATGATGCCATTCGTTTTAGGTTTAAATGGGGCGGGTCAACAGAGACTAAGAACGAAAATAGTTCAGTTAAGATAGCTGATGTAGAGCAATCAGTAAAAGGTACACCTGTAAACAAGCATGTTCTTTGGATGCGTGAAGGTTGGCTTAAGATTAAACTTGGTGAGTCAGATTTGAATCATTATATTCAGTTGGGATTAGTTCCTTATCAAGTGGGTCGTGGTATTTCTCTTGGTGCAGCATATGAAGCGCAGGGATTCTTGGGCTTTGTTCCTGGTTGGTCTATTGATCAATATGCGCCAGGAGCAGTTTTAAGTTTTAATCCAATTAAAAATCGTTTAATTGTTGATGGATATATTGCATTAACAGAGAATAAGCAGACTGGCGTAGATAGTAACTTAGAAAAAATTAGAGCGAATGAAATTAATGGTAATCCTAACAGGGGGCTTGGGCGTCAATCATTTATTGCAGCTTTACGTGCAGATGTTTTAGTTTTTGAAAAAGATAAAAAGAAAATTAATGTTGAGCCATATTTTGTTATACAACATGCACCGGATCAAGATTTAGAATTTACCAATGATATTAATTCTGATTTAGGAACAGCGGGTTTAGCGGTAGAAGGTATCTATAATCGTTTTAGTTGGGGCTTTGATGCAGCAGCTAATTTTGGAGAGTTTGATATTCTAGCCTGGGATCGTAACGAAATTAAAATAGTAAAAGATTCTGTTCAGGCTAACTTGATAGAGCAATATACAAAGATATATATTGATGATCCAAGCATTGTTGATAAGCCGTCTTTGGCATCAGTTACTAAGGCTATATCAGATGTGGTTAAGTCTTCACCCAAGGATACTAATTTAAATGGTAAAAAAATCGGAGAAGTTTCAACAGGAGAAAATGGTGATACTGTAGGTATTTATAATAGTTTTGATCGCTTTCGTCCTGAGCAAAGAAAAACATTAAGAGGATATTTTGCGGTAGCAGATTGCTCTTATGATATTATACCAAAGGATTTGGTCGCTTCATTTGGCGTTGGTTATGCATCTGGTGACATAGATCAACAAAAGGATGTTAATAAGGTAAGTTCTGATTGTTTGATGAATGAAAGATTTAAAGGATTCTTACCATTACAATCAGTATATCAAGGTAAGCGCTTGCGTCATTTGGTTATTTTTAATTCAGGAGTACCCCGTTTTGTGGTTAAGAATCCAAATTCTGAAGTAGCGCGACAAAATGTGACCGGCGTAATACAAAGTCAAGCGATTAACGAAATGACCAATATTGCATTTATTGGTAGTCGTATTGATTGGAAACCATCTATATTGAAAAAATATAAATTTAATGTAGCACTTAATATTATTCCATATTGGCAACCAGCTGTACCTTATTATTTGGCAACAGTTTCCGATTCTGATAAAAAAGAACTTCGTCCGGCTTCACATTTCTTAGGAACCGAACTTACGCCTGAGTTAAGCGCAGTTTTTTATGATAAATTGAAATTTTATACATATTTTGGAGTTTTAATTCCTGGTCAATTGTATAAAGATATGTGTGGTACTCCTATTGGAAAAGAAAAACTTCCTTCTGGTAGTGATATTGCATATGTTGGAAACGTTGGTCTTACTTATCTCTTCTAATTATTGATGGAAGTTAATATGAAACAAAGAACAACTTATTGTGGTCTTGTTAGCGAGCAATATAAAAATCAGGTTGTAACACTTTTTGGATGGGTCCATCGTCGTCGTGATCACGGAGGACTTATTTTTGTCGATCTGCGAGATCGCGAAGGTGTAATGCAGGTTGTTTTTAGTTCTGATTTTAACAAGATTGCACATGAACTTGCACATACATTGCGCAGTGAATATGTTATTGCTGTAACGGGTAGGGTGGTTGAGCGTGCTTCAAATTTAGTCAATAAAAATCTTGCAACTGGAATGTACGAACTTCAGGTTGAAGAGCTTGAAATTATTAATAAAGCAATAGCATTGCCCTTTACGCTTGATGAAGCACAAGGTGTTGAAGAAGAGATTCGATTAACGTATCGTTATTTAGATTTACGTCGCACAGAGATGTACCGTAATTTAAAACTGCGAAGCGATGTTACCTTTTATATGCGTGAGTTTTTTAAACAGGAAGGATTTTTAGAAGTTGAAACCCCTATTTTAACTAAAAATACCCCAGAAGGTGCGCGTGAATTTTTAGTACCATCACGAATTCATGAACGTAGTTTTTACGCATTGCCTCAGTCTCCTCAAATGTATAAACAGCTTTTAATGGCATCTGGTATTGATCGTTATGTTCAGATTGCCCGTTGTTTTAGAGATGAGGATTTACGAGCTGATCGCCAACCAGAGTTTACACAAATTGATCTTGAAATTTCTTATGCAACAGAAGAAACGGTAATGCAAATAGTTGAGCGTTTACTGCACATAGTGTTTAAAAAAGCAATGAATTTAGATATTCCACAAAAGTTTGAAAGAATTACTTTTGATGAGGCTTTTGCGTTATATGGTTGTGACAAACCTGATTTACGTTATGGGCTTAAAATTCAAGATGTAAGTAAATTATTTGAAAAAACAGAATTAAAATTTTTACAGACAGCTCTTTTGCAAGGTGGAAAAGTTGGAGCCTTGCATGTTAATCAAAAACAGTTTACAAGATCAGAGCTTGAGGGCTGGGTAAATAAAGCCTTGAATATGGGAGCAACGGGTCTTTTGTGGATTCGTTTTAATGAAACTGGTGAAGTTGAATCTCCTGTTGCAAAATTTTTGCCAACAGGGTTTTTACAGCAAATACAAAGCATTATTCCAACGATTAAGGCTGGCGATACATTATTTTTGATAGCAGGAAAATATTTAGAAAGCTGGACGCTTCTTGGAAGACTTCGTTGCGCACTTGCAGCAGAATTGGATTTAATTAATGATGACGAATATCGTTTTTGTTGGGTAACGGATTTTCCATTGTTTGAATTTGACGAAGGTGAAAAACGTTGGAATGCCGTGCATCATCCATTTACAAGTCCACAATCAGGATGGCAGGATAAACAACTTGGTAATATTAAAGCGCGTGCTTATGATGTAGTTCTTAATGGATATGAACTTGGTGGTGGGTCTATACGAATTCATAATATTGAATTTCAAAAACAGATGTTTGCATTTTTAGGCCTCGATGAAAGCAAGATGCAGGAAAAGTTTGGAGCACTTCTAACAGCGCTTGAAATGGGTTGTCCTTCTCATGGTGGTCTTGCGTTAGGTCTTGACCGTATTATTATGCTTATGACTAAATCAAAATCTATCAGAGATGTTATAGCTTTTCCTAAAACACAAAAAGGTTATGATGCAATGATGAAAGCACCGGGTGAAGTAGAAGAGAAAGACCTTACGTTGTATGGTTTAAAATATTTGCCTCAAAAAGATAACAAAAAATAAACTATAAGAAAGTTACAAATGTTTAGAGAGATAATTTCTATTTAAATAAAAAAAGCAACATCAATTGATGTTGCTTTTTTATTATGCTAAAAAAAATAAAAAAGGTATTGAATAGCATGAAAGCCGTGATATGAATTTTGAAAAAATAATAGTTATAAATCCTGGTGATAATTATAAAATTATCGCTGAAATTGAGGCTTCAACATCTCAGGAAATTGATCAAAAAATTATGCTTGCGCACCAAGTTTTTAAAATTTGGTCACAATATTCTGTTCATGAACGTATTAAAATTTTAGAGAAATTATTTAAAGCATTTGATATTCAAAGGCATGAAATTGCAAAATTAATTGCAATAGAGATGGGAATGCCTATTTCTGTTTGTAGCGAGATTGATATACGAGTAGGGCTTAATTATTTTCAGGGTTATTTAGATAACGCTGAAGTTTGGTTGAAGCAAGAAATAGTCTTTGAAAATGCAACAGAACGACATACTGTTTTTTTTGAAGGCCTTGGTGTTGTTGCTGCAAGTATTCCTTGGAATTTTCCATTTACAAATTTTATTTGGGCCGTTATTCCAAATTTATTAGTTGGAAATACTATTGTTTTGAAACATTCGGAAAACTGTGTCTTAACAACAAAGTTACTAGAAAAGATTTTTCTTGCATCACATATACTTGAAGGGGTCTGTAATTTTGTGTATGGCAAGGGACATGATGTGGGTGATTATTTAATTAACAGTAATGTAGATATGATTTGGTTTACTGGCAGTACTCAGACGGGGCATCATGTGTATCAAGTAGCAGCAAGCAAAGCTATTCCTGTTATCTTAGAGTTAGGTGGCTCGGCTCCTGGTATTATATTTGAAGATGTTGATATTGATAAGGTTATTGATCTTATTTATGTATACCGTTTTGCCAATAGTGGACAAAGTTGTGATGCTTTAAAGCGCTTGATTGTTCACGAATCTATCTTTGATAAGATTGTAGACAAGCTTCAATGGTTATTAAGCACAAAAAAAGTTGGAAGTCCTTTAGATATTACAACAGATCTTGGCCCAATTGTAAACAAAAAGCAGCTTGAAACAATCCAAGCACAGGTTGCTGATGCGATATATAAAGGCGGAAAAATTATTTGTGGTGGTAAACAGCCAGAAGATCTAATGGGCTCATATTATGAGCCAACAATTATTACAAATATTTCTAAAAGCATGAAAATTTATACCGAAGAAGTATTTGGTCCAGTGCTTGCAGTTCTTTCATTTAAAACTCAGCAAGAAGCGATAGATTTAGCCAATGATACAATTTTTGGATTAGGAGGATATATTTTCAGCAGCGACAAAAAACGTGCTTTTAGTGTTGCGCAAAAATTAAAAACAGGAAATATAGGCATTAATAAGGCAAATTATGTGATACCACAGGATGTTTTTGGAGGTTATAAAAAATCTGGAATTGGTCGTGAGCATGGAAAAATCGGCATAAGGAGTTTATGTCAAATGAAGTTGATAGCAGAGGAAAAATAAATTCTTTATGCCGATAAATTGTTTGAGTTAAGTAGATGATGTTATTGATCATGAGTTATTTTACTTAGTGTGCGTGCTCTCTGAGACCAAGTATATCTTTTGCTTTCTGCAATATTTGTTTGTAATCGGTTGGAGGGATTGTTTGTTCTGCTTCATTTATAGCAGCAAATAGGCGTTGATTGTTAACATTTACATCGTTTCTATTTTTATTGAGGTCAGACCTTTTTCTTTTTTGAGCATCGAGTTCTTTGGAGAGACTATCTTCTTCTTGAAATAAAGCGGTAAGTGTCAGAAGAAAACATGCTGGGACAGTGCTTTTTAAATATTGAATAAAGGCTGTTCTATCGTTGTGAACAGACCCAGGAAGTGCATTTATAGCATCTCGCACGAAAAAATTTCTCTGTTGTGCCAAAGATGCTTGTTCAGATAATTTAGGTTTTACTTGTTCTGATGTCGCCTTTGTGTTTCTGTCTAACCCTATATTAAGCATATTAATTCTATTTATAAGATAAGAAGCCTCCTTTGCGAATTGTTGTGGATTACTATTTGTATCACTAGCGGTATTACATACAGGATAAAAAAAGGTAATAATGAAAATAAAAAATATGTGTAACATGTATATCCTAAAATTAAATAAATGATAAAAAAGCAGCTATAGATAAAGTTTTTTATTTAGTTTTTGCAGTAGCTAATGCAATAGCTAAAGCTTCTTCTTGATCTATAGCTGCTTTTGCATTAACTATAGATCTTATTGTTTTTATCTGTTTCATTAGTTCGTCACCTTTTTCTTTTGCTGATGCGAGCATGGACTCTTCCTCTGCTATTCTTGCTTTTTCTGCTATTAGCCTTCTTCTTAAATTTTCAACTTTCTCGGATTGATCATTAAGTGCAACCAATATCCAGCTTGGTATATCCTTATCAGCTTTTTCTGTGGTTGGAGCCTTGCAATTATCGTCGGTGGATTCTTCTGTTGGTTTTTTGCTGTCTAGAGCATCTCTTAAAATTTCTATTAAAAAACGAGAATTCATGGATGTGCTATTAGCATTTGCAGTTGTTGTTTCAGTGTAGTGTTCAATTAATCTTTGAAAATCATTCTGCTCCCTTTCCGTATTTTGCAGACTTTGACTTATGGCAGATAAGCATTTGAGTATATTCTTATTTGAGGATGGAAGAACTGATATATTTGTAGCATTACTTGATGTGATACAGTTCGATGAGATTGAACTTGCGGTATTGTTTGAGTGATAAAATAACGTAATAATCATAACAAAGAATAGTCTCAACATTTTTTCCTCTTTGAAATATTTTTATAATTTAACTTATAAAAAATATTTTATATCATTTGTATTTTTTATAATAGCTTATATTTGAAATTAGTAGATTTTAAAAAATATAAATTTTTATGATTAGAAACATCCTAGTGTTTGTTGCACCATGAAATTATTAAGAGCAAATGATAATTTTTTTCCGAGTAATTTTTGAGTAATTCCATTTATAAAATATTTGCGATAGGGATCAAAATATTTATCTAGATCGCGTCTATTTTCAAGCAGGTGTTCTTGGCTGTAAGTGGCTAATGCAGTTGCAATAGAAAGTCCTGCAGATCCAGTTATATAGTAAATATGTGGATATTTTTTATCAGGTCCTGCTATAGGTCCTAAATCTTTTGATATTCCTATTTGCCCTGGCCATTGGTATTCAAAATTGATTTTAATTTGTGGAAATGTCTTAGAAAAATAATTTGCAAGTTTTTTGTAGCCGCGTATATAGTTATGTTTTTCTTCTGTGCTGTAAATAGATATTAGATCACCGCCGCCAAGAATAATTCTATTGTCATGGGTAGGTCTAAAATAATTATAAATAAGGTGAGAGTCCCAAACCATATAAGACTTTTGTGGAAAAATCTTTTGAATTATTTGATCTGTTAATTGTTCTGAGATAATCACAAAATTTTGAATATGGTGTATTTTTTCGGGCAAAATATTAAATTTTGGTAGAAATTTATCGACGCATACTATTATAAAGTCAGCTGTTATTTTTGCATGAGGAGTAGTAAGAGTATGATTATCTATGGATAATACGGGGCTTTCTTCAAAAATATCAACATCTTGTGTTATTAAATATTTTTTAAGCTCTTGACAATAGGCATGAGTATTAATTCCAAAGCTATTATTATAGGTCATGCCACCATAATAATCTTTGGTACCAATTATTGATTGAATCTGTTGGGCATCAAAAAAATCTGAACTATAACCAAGTTTTTGAATATGTTCATACTCTTTTAAAAGATTTTTCAAGGTACGATTACATGTTGCAACAAAAAGTCCTGGATCATTTTTATAATTACAAGAAAAACCATTGTTTGAAATATTGCTTCTAATTTTTTCGAGTCCATTATTGATAAAATTCCAAATATTTTTTGCAGCATTTATGTCTTTTTTGTGTGAAATATCTAAGAATGAAAGTTCTGCGTTGGGAGTTATAAAACCACCAGCTTTTCCTGTTGCACCAGAGCCGCAATAGTATTGTTCTAGAAGTGTAACTTTTTTCCCTTTGGCTGCAAATGCTTGTGCAGCAGAAAGACCAGCTATTCCACCACCTATGATAGCAACTTGAGTATTTATATCCTGTGTACACTTAGTAGCCTTGTGACAACAGATATTCCAATAATTTTGATCATTCGGTTGATATTGAAACATTTTGTGCTCCCTTTTAAATAACTAAAATTAGCGCGTGTATTTGTGATGGTGATGATGGTGATAAAAATTATATCTTGGAATATAGATTAAATCCTTTTCACATAGAGTGATGGTATAGAATCGAGCAAGTTCTATTGCTGAGATTATTTTGCTATTGCGATTGAAAAACCAAGAGTTTTCAGCATCTTGATATTTTTGAATTATTTCTTGTAGTTGAGCAGAGCAATCATTATGTATTTTCTTAAAATATTGTATAGCTGTTAGAAATAGGAGATGCACATTACAATCAATGTTTGATTTATTTTTACCAATGATAAGTAAATATATTTTTGTTTCAAAATTTTTTTCTAAATCCTCAAGTGTATAATAATGGTTTTGATATAAATATTTTTGAGTAGAATTCATTGCTACTCTCCTTAATTTTTTATGAAATGATTATTTTATTATTTTTTGCATCGATGGTTATATTTTTTGTATTGGGATGCATTAAAATATGACGTGACACTGGTACAACAAGGAGTTGTTGTATAGCTCGCTTAAGCGGGCGTGCTCCAAATTCTGGCTCGTAACCTTCTTGTGCGATTAAATCAAGAGCTTTATCGGTTACTTCAATCTTAATCTCTTTTGATGTCATTCGTTTTTCAAAATCTTTAATATGAATTTTAGCAATATTCTTAATCATAGATTCTGAGATCATATTAAAGAATATAATTTCATCAATACGATTTAAAAATTCAGGCCTAAATGCTTTGTGAAGAAGTTTTTCAATTTCAAATTTTATTTCTTCATTGATCTCTTTTGTTTTAAGAATTAGCTCAGATCCGATATTTGATGTCATAATGATAACGCAATTTTTAAAATTTACCGTGCGACCTTGTCCATCAGTTAGGCGACCATCGTCAAGTATTTGAAGAAATATGTTAAATACTTCTGGATTAGCCTTTTCAATTTCGTCAAACAGAATAACGCTGTACGGATTTCTTCTAACAGCTTCAGTTAGTTGCCCACCCTCTTCAAATCCGATGTATCCAGGAGGAGATCCGATTAATCGCGATACAGCATGTTTTTCCATATATTCAGACATGTCAATTCTAATAAGTTTATTATCATCATTAAAAAGATATTCAGCCAGACTTTTTGCAATCTCTGTTTTCCCAACGCCCGTAGGCCCAAGAAAGAGGAATGAACCAATTGGTTTGCGCGGATCTGCAAGTCCAGCGCGGTGTACTTGGATAGCATGAGAAATCTTTTCAATTGCTTGATCTTGGCCAACTACGCGATTTTTAAGAGTTGCTTCCATATCAAGAAGTTTTTCAGATTCAATATTTTTAAGTTTTGCTACCGGAATTCCTGTCCAACGAGCAACAACTTTGGCTATATCATCTGATGTAACCTCTTCCTTGAGCATAGTTGAGCCAGTTTCTTTTAATTTTTTTTGTTGATCGGTGAGTTCTTTTTCAAGTTTAACTAATTTTCCATATTTAATTTCAGATGCACGTGCAAAATCTCCCATTCGTTCAGCTTGTAGAAATTCATAATTTGCAAGTTCTATTTTTTCTTTAATTTGAGAAATTTTTTCAAGGGGAGCTTTTTCTGCTTGCCATTGTGTCATAAGGGCTTGATGTTCTTTTTTTAATTGCTCGAGTTCTATTTCAAGATCCTTAAGGCGTTGTTGTGAAACTTGGTTGTCTTTTTCTTTTGCTAAAGCTAATTTTTCAATTTCAAGTTGCCGTATTTTTCGTTCAAGCTTATCAACGGCTTCTGGCTTAGATTCTATGGTCATTTTCACCATAGAGGCAGCTTCGTCGATAAGATCAATAGCCTTATCCGGTAAAAATCTATCGGGTATATTCTTAGTGGAAAGTTGCACTGCTTGCACGAGTGCATCATCTGTGATTTTAATTCCATGATGTAGTTCATATTTTTCTTTAAGGCCGCGCAAAATAGAAAGAGCATCTTCAACTGTTGGTTCTTCAACTAAAACTTTTTGAAATCGTCTTTCAAGTGCTGCATCTTTTTCTATGTATTTTTTATACTCTTTAATTGTTGTAGCACCTATACAGTGGAGTTGTCCACGAGCAAGGGCTGGTTTGAGTAAATTTGAAGCATCTATTCCACCGCCAGTTGATCCTGCTCCAATAAGCATATGAAGTTCATCGATAAAAAGTATTACGTGATCACCTGAATCTTGAATAGCTTTTAAAATATTTTTAATGCGTTCTTCAAATTCTCCTTGATATTTAGTTCCAGCCATAAGTGATCCCATATCAAGGGAAAAAATAGTATTATTTTTTAGGCTTTCGGGTACATCATTATTGATAATACGTTGAGCGATCCCTTCTACAATTGCAGTTTTACCAACACCTGGATCACCAATAAGAACAGGATTGTTTTTAGTTCTTCGTGATAAAATTTGAATAACCCTGCGAATCTCTTCATGTCGCCCTATTACGGGATCAAGTTTTCCTTCTTGGGCAAGTTTTGTGATATTTTGGCAGTACTTTTCAAGTAATTCATAAGGTTTTATTGTATTTTGGCTGTTCATAATTCCCCTGATATTTATTATTGAATAATAATTTATTATATTCATAACAAACAACTTTTTAAATTTAAAGGGAATATTTAAATAGCTCCAGTTATTCAATCAAGGGTTTAATTAGATCAACTACTTGAAGTGGTATTATAGTGGGAGATTGCCACGCCGTAATATAATTTTCTATAAATTGAGCCGTTTGTACAGCTGCATAGTTAAAATTAAAGTCTTGAGATAGGTACCAAAATGTTGCATCATTAAGACTTTGAAAAAGTTCAATAATCTTTACATTGGGTTTACAAAAAATAGAATTTGCAAGTCCTGTACCTTGCGGTGATACAATAATGTCTGCTTGATTAAAAAGTTGTATTTGATCAACAACAGATAATTTTGCAAGTTCATAACGCTCAAAGCCATAAGGCTTGAGAGCACGAAAGAGCTCATCTTCATTTATGATATTTCTAATATTTGAATCTTTGCGAGATATAAATATTTTTTTTGAAAATATCTTTGTAGGGGTTTGTCGTAGTGCAGCCGTTAGAAGTTTTTTACGTACATATTCTAAAAGATATGGTTGTCCATAACAGGAGAATAGTGCAAGTCCAAAATTAACATTTGAAACAAGAGATGGCAAAATTACTTCATCTGCGGTTATAGCAAAATTATTGTTTGCAGGATGTATTATTTTACAAGAAGGAATTCCCCAAAGCTCTAGGGTATCTTTCATAAATTTAGAATCTTGATTTACATATAAATAATCATATTCAATTCCTTGAATTTCAAGAAGTGCCAATCTGCACATAATTTCGCTTAACCAATGCCAATAATTAAAATATGCAACTTGTGAAATAACAGCGACCTTCCCATTTATTTTGGACACCTCTTTTTGGGGAATTTCAAAGAGATATTGAAGGTGTGACCAAATTTTTTTCCAAATAAACTCTTCGATGAATTGATTTTTATATGTTACAAATCCACAATGAGCTTGAATTTGTGCGTTGGGAATTTTTAGTATATAAGTCTTATCAAAATTACCAATATTGGGATGGTTTGCAGGATTAATTGAAAGGGGAAACTCTTTGTATTCAAAAAACAGTTCATCAGAGCAAGGGATATAGATAACTTCGGGATTGTTAGATAAAAATTTTTTTAAATTAATTATATCAAACCAATAAGCAGTCAATATATTGTTATTGATCTGTATTAGAAAACCGATGAGTAACATTTGTAAGATTTTATTCATTGTTTTTTCCTTTTGAGTAAACTTTTTCTGGATGATAAAAATATATTTATAAGTATTTATTGTTTAAATTTTATAGAAAAATTTATTGTTAACATTATATATCTTTATCATTTCTATAGGATCTTATCGAATATTTTTTTAAAAAAATAATTATACGCTGATATCATTTTTAAAAAAATCAATTTAGAGACTTAGAGCGTTTTTTGCGATGGTAGGCAATAGCAAAATTATGAGTTTTATCCCTGATTTGAAGTAGCAATAGATCTTCAGTCCGGTGATGATCAAGCTTGATAAAGTTTAATAAATTGGAAGATATGATTGTTTCTTCTTTTTTGGCTAAGCCAACAAGCTCTGCTGTTCCGACATAGGGTTTTATAGCATTAATTTGTCCTTTGCCGCCATCAACAATAATAAGATTTGGATAGTTTTTATTACCTTTGTATCTGCGTTGAACAATTTCTTGCAGAGCTGCGTAATCATTTTGTTGGATTAGGCTTTTAATTTGAAAGCGTCTAAATGAATTTGGTTCTGGATTTCCATCAACGTATCGAATGCAACTTCCAACAATTGCTTGTGATTGTAAATGTGAAATATCAAAACAGTCAATTACATAGGGGACATGTTTTAGGCCCAATCTTTTTTGAATAGCAATAAGAATATCTAAATTTTTTGAATCATCTTGTTTTTGTTTTCTGCTTGGCATAATCGCTAATTTTTGTACTGTTTGTGAAAATATTTCAAAGTTTTTTTTATATTCAAGTAATTTTTTTGCACGTTCAAACTTGAGTTCTTGCGAGGATTTTTTTATTTCTTCATCTATAATTAAACTTGCTTTCTCTGGTTCTTTGGTAGCTAAAAATTTAGCAAGCTCAAGTCTGAGTTTATAGAATTCAAAATCAAATTTAGTTGAACAATATCCAGCGCATATTCCAATATGATATTGTAAGCATCCATGAGGAATTTTCTTTTTACATAATTTAAGCTTAAATGTTTCAATCAAGAAATTAAAAACAGAATGAGCAGCTTTTTTGCTTAAAAATGGTCCAACATAGGTGCCCTTTTTTTCTTTTGTTCTGACAATAGTTAGTACGGGTAACTGTCCTTGAGAAAAAAATAGATAGATAAAAGGATTTCCTTCTTTAAGAAGGATGTTGTATTTGGGTTTATATTTTTTAACTAATTCTGCTTCAAGATGCAGAGCTTCAAGCTCACTTGAAACAGGAATAGTTTCTAGAGTGATCGCTTCTTGAAGTATCATCTCAACCTTGAATTCATCTGGATTATTAAAATAAGAAGCTATTCGTTTTGCAATTGATTTTGCCTTACCTATATAAATAATTTGCTCTTGTTTATTGCGAAAAATATAAACACCAGGATTTTTTGGTAAATTTTTAGGTCGTAACATCATTTTGCTGCGACTTTCAAGGTAGAATTATATTGCATTGGATATGCTCCAGCGGCATCCCTTTGTCTATGGGCGAAATCTAATGGCGGACGATTGAATTTAAGGTGGAAAGTTTCTCCAGATACAAACCAATTTTTATTAGGCTGTAAAGATGCACCACTGGTTGCTGGTAATATATTTTTATTTAAAGCTGGCAGCTGTTTTTGACCTTTTATAGTGCTATATTCTTGAGTTTGATTGAATATTATTGAGCCATAATTTGATAGATTTTGTTTTAAATAGGTTGCTATATCAAGGCTACTTATTGTCATGATCGGTATGGGTAATGTATTTGCAACTAAAGTACTATTTTTTTCATAGACGTTCCCCGTAATCAGACTAACCATGGTTGTTGCATTTGGAGCAGTTGGTGCAAGTCCAAGAGAAATATTCGATTGCTGTTGAGTGATAGTTGGAGCTAGTACAACATAATCGGTAAATGGTTTTCCTGATGCATCAGTTAACGTTTGATTGCAGGTGTATAAATAAACTCCATCCTCAAGAGCAGCTAAGCTTATAGCGTTTAAATCAAATGGTTTAAAGTGGATATATTGTAATTTCGAAAAAGCTAATTTTTGTTGCTTTGTAATGTTATTGTTAAGTGTTGTTAAGAATGGTCCATAATCTGACTGACTATATATTTTCCAAATATCTTGAACCGTTGAAATGTAATTCCAGCTACTATCAAATACATGTCCAGTTATTAAACTGACTAAGACATTAGTTGCACTGTCTTTAAAGCTATTGGGTGCTTTTCCAAGATTGGTGATAGTTCCATTAGTATTTGTTGCAAATATTAATAGGTCAACGGGAGATTTTGGAATAATTTTTACTATATCTGTTTGTGCTGAAGCGTAGATATATTGACCAAAGATGCGAGCACGATGCTGTGATATAAGTGTTAAAGATTTACCACCAAAAATTTGATTTATAGCTTCTTGCATGATTAATTTATTTTTTTTATTGCGTTCAACTTCAAGTGTTAATGTAGGTGTTTTGCGTATATTGGTAGCTATTTGAGGTTCAGGTGTTGGATCTGTTTGATTCCATTCAATTGCGGCGCTTGATGCAATGATTCCATAAGTTCTTTGATTTTTTATAGGGGTAACGGATACGGTTTTAGAAATAGTTGTTTGTGGATCATCGTCAACAGTTAAATTTACTTTTAATACGTCTTGATTAAGAGTTGCTTGTATAGTGTAAACATGCTCTTGGTCAAGTTGCATATTTATGGTAAGAGCCTGTGTTAAAATCCATTCTTTACTTGTCAAATTGTGTTCATATATACCTAAGCTTAATGGATCTGTAGGAGATTTTTTATACAATACAATCATTTTTGCTAAATAGGTTTCGTTGATATCGATTAAATTTAAATTGAAACTATATTTTTCTTTTTCTTGGTTTAATTTTTCATATGCCTCTGGTAATTTGTCGATAGTCGTTGCCAACAATGCAGCAAGATAAGTTTGACTAAGGTAGTCATAATAGTTTCCACCCATATAGATTCCGGCGTATAATTCTGATTCAAGGGTATATAAAAATTTTAAATTAATCGTTACGCTTAGTGGATCATTGGGCTCTTTTTTTGTACCATTTTTATGTAGGGCATCAATTGCCGTACAGCGCTGATTAAACCATTGTTTAGTTTTTGTTTTAGATGCTTGAGTTAGCAATTTTGGAGCTTGAGCAATCTCTTGTGAGTATGGAAAATTGGGTCTGCCTGCAGTTGTTGCATAAAAGCCTTCAGATGGATATAGATTTAGATAATTAGTTATAAATCCCCAGGATGTTCCAATATTAGCAGGAATAAGTTCAGAGTTAGGATCTTGGTGAAGTTCTATACTGTAAATCATAGCAAGAGTCTGTTTAATTGTTTGACTTAGTTGTTCAATATTTAAAAAATTATAATTTTCTGAAAGAGATAGTCCTAATATTTGATTACCAATAGATGCTTTTTGTTTTTCAACTATTTCGTCAAGCGATGCAATATCCATGTGAGCGGTTGATAATTTACTTTCAGTATTTGCTTTCCATAAATCTTGAATAGCTTTTTCTTGTTCTTTTTGTTGTAGTAGATTTTTTTGATCCTGATTATAACCGCCAATGATTGATGTAAAATTAAACGCAATATTCATAAACATGCCGATTGGGCTAAAAGCATTTTTTAGATAACGAACAGCCTTTCCTTTTCCGGTTTCATCGGCTATATTTTTTCGTTCACGTGCATATTGTCGTGTGTTTTTAACATCTTTTTCTTGTGTTTTGATTTTTTCTTTTGTTGTTTTAATCTCTTTTTCTTTTGCTTGTATTGCTTCTTTGTCCTGAGGGTTTTTTTCTTTTAGTGTTGTTAAATCAGATTCTTCTTTATTGTGTTGTTTGTTCATATTGCGCAATTCACCTTCTTGTGTATTTAGTTCTGCTTCTGCATCTTCTGCGGCCTTTGTATTACCTTTAAAGAAGTTTTTAAAGTTTTTTGCTTTAGATTTTATATAATCAAGTGCATCGTCCAATTTATCTGAAATTTTTTGTTTGAGTGGTATAGATCCTGTATCTTCTGATGGAGGTTTAAGCTTAGTTGATTTGGTTGCTTTAGCCCCTGTGCCTTGACCATCCTTTTCTGCTTTTTTAGCACTTTGTATAATGGGGTTATTTTCATCTTTAACCTTTGTTAATCTATTTTTAGCTGCATTTAACTTTTCTTTAGCAGCAGCTTTAGTATCTTCAGGTGCATTTTCATAAGCATCTTTGGCCTCTTTAACTTCATTTTCTGCATCTGATATTGCTTGTTCTGCAGCTTCTACTTCAGCATCTGTTTCAAGTTCTGCAGCCATAGCAGCATCGGCAGCAGTTGCCGCTCCTCCTGTTAAAACATCAGCACCGATCATGATTGCAACACCTACAACTTGGTTTATGATTGCTCTATGCTGATTGAGTGTATTATATGCTGTGTCAGCCGCTTTATTTGCATAATCAAATGTTGTGATATTTGCGCCTGCAGCATTTGCTATATTAGTAATTAACCCTATTCCACCAGTTGTAACAACGACGGTGATTTCTCGAATTAAATCATTAAATAGGGTGGTTATAGAGTTCATAAATGTTCCAAGTGCACTCATGATAACATGGAAATCTTTTGTGGTTATCTGAGCAACCATCATGTATGTGGTTACCAGTGAGCGTAAAATGCTGTGACAAATATTTAAAGCTGCTTGTTGATTCCAAATAGAAACAACAGCCGCAACCATCGTTTCTATAAGAGCGTTCGATACTTGCGCAGGAAGACTATATACATACATTGCACCTACGATAGCTGTATTAAGTGCTTGTTCTGCTATGTTAACTAAAGCATCATCACAGCTGGTTACAATTGTATCGATGTCGGCACCAATTTTCTTATCGTCAGTGATAAAACCAGCAATATCTCCCGTAAGCTCTGCGACGGGAGCAATTATTCCATCTTTAATAGCACTTCCAAAATCATCAACAGATGATTCAAGATCGTGAGTAGCTCTTCTTAATTTTTGTGTTGATTCTTGCATCAAGACATTGCCTTTGTCTGTATCTGAAAAAACATTAAGAGTAAATCCCGCTATGCCATAACCAACACTTTCGGCTAAATCTTTTACGGCATCAGTTGCTTTTTCTACCCCATGCTTAATGTCACTCCAGCCATTGCTTATGTCGTGTCCAACATCACTTAAAAGATCACTAAAAAATGCTTGAGCTACCACTGATTTTTGTATGGGAAATTTTTGTTTAATATATTGATCGGTCGGACGTCGAGTAGGATTTATCCAATCCTTAATATCTCTTAAGTCTTCTGGTTTAAATGTTTGTATTGTTGGATGTACGGAGTTGGGTTGTTTATCTAAAAGTACATTTTTTCCTGACAAAAGCTCTGATATTAAAACATAGTCATCAGGTTTGTAGGGGAAAATGTTGGGATATAGATTTGAACTAGAGCAGATAGTCAGAACTTGGTCTAGATTTTCTTCGTGCATAAAGCTTGTAAGTTGTCCATATAGTTCATATAACAAAAAGAAGCCAAAAACATATTCCTTAAGTGGACTTGGAATTGTGGAAGCACTAAGCAGATCTTGATGAGTAATTTTTTGGTTTGCTTTGAGTTTACTTTGCGTTCCCATTAAGTTGTGCATGTTGTGGCTTTTTTGATAAAAAGTAGTTTTTTGAAATGAATTTATTTGTGCTTCTAGTTTTGATATAGATTTTGTTTTTTCTTGTGAAAATTTTTTCCAATCATTACAAATTTGAAGATACCGCTGTTGAACCTGTTGCTCTAATTCAATTTTGATGCGAACAACAGCATTGATATTTCTTATTTGTACATAATCCTGGTTATAATAGGAAGTTTCAAAATGAGGAATATAATTAAATTCCTGTTTTTCGCAGTTATGAATAAGCTTAATACCAATAATAAGATACGCATTGATATCTGTAATCATTGATTTACAGAATATCTGCCACATATTAGAATTGGCAATATCTTCTCGATCAATAGTTACTTCGAGCCATTCTTTAGAATTTAAAAGTTCTGCAGTTGGGATTAAAGGTAACGTATCCGAAGTGTTTTTAAGAAGTGCGGTAAACATTGTCTGATTTTGTTGTAATGCTGTATTATTTGTAACTTTTTCAAGTTTGGTTAAAAATATTAGATATAGATATGTTTTTTTTATATGTTCTATTTGATAACTATCAAGATTGATACCTTTTGCACCAAATGAAAATTCAATATCCTTAAAAATTTCTTGAGTAAATGTATCTTGTGGATTTATGTTGTCGACAGGAAATTTAATTGCTGCAAGTATGTGTACAGGTTCATGGTCATTGAATTTTGTAGATTCTTGAGTAGATGAAAAAGTACAAGAAGAGATTATAAGAATTAATAAATATTGAAACATATTTATACACCTTTAGTGGTAGAACTTTCTAGTTGCCGAGATGTAAATTTATATTGTTGATCTTTAAAGTAATTAGAAATTTCATTTTTAAAATTATCAATATTATTTTGAGAAAATAATAGCTCTTGTGGCCCTTTAAGATTAAATTGAGCAATCGCTCCTGGTGATAAAAATCCAACTCCATGATACAAGAAAAGGTCATTGTAGTTTGCGGCAGGATATTTTTTAGATTTATTTTTTTTATTTGAAATAGTATTAGAGATTATGGTTCCGGTATTAATGTTTGTATATTCAGAAGGTTCTGCGCTACCATGATCCCAAATTTTATATGCTACAGAATTTGGAGTTGGTTTAATTTTTATATGAAATGTTATTGGCTTAGTTGATAAATTTTGAAAGGCCATTTGATTAATAGTAAAATTCTGTACTCCTTGATTTTGAGAAATCTGTTCAAGGGGAGTTATAAATTGTTCTTTAGATGAATTTTTCTTTTTTGATGATTGCATTACTGACTGTGCAAAACATAAGGAGACTTTTTTGTTGTTGCGTGCATAGATTCCTAGTGTGCGGTATTTTTCAAGTCCATAGGTATCTCCAGATATCCAACGTGCCTTATTGAATATAATTCCAACATAAAATGGGTAAGAAACTTTATACAAAGTAATGTCACAAAAAATTTCATAACTTTTATGTGTATTCCATTCTGTAAAAATAAAATTTTTAAATGCATCTTGATGTTGATCTGTTGTTGATGTGAATGGTATAGCCTCGTACTGCCAAAAACTTGACGTTTCTTCATCAAACTCCCAATCACCTATTTGAAAAATATTTTTCCATGCCCTTGTTTGTGGTGTATACATGGTCCCGTTAGCAAATAATTGGTCATATAAAATAGGATTATCAAGATAATTTTGTGCAGGAACCTGCAGGCTTGTGACTGATTGTATATAGGATTGTGTACTTTCGGCCTCTTTTGATTGTTTATCTTGAATTATAGAGACCTGTTTTCTTGCTGTTTGAAAAATAGAAGATATGTTAGACATTAGATTTTTTTGTGCTTCTGAAGTGCTTGTAAAGAAATAATTTGTATCGTTATTTAAATTGGTTTGTTCCTGTTGAATATCATTAAAAGTATTTGAAAATTCGTTAGTGATGTCCTTATTCGCTTGAGTTGCACCTACTTGTGCACCGACCATAAGTGCCATGTCTTTCATCATGTTTGCGTGTATAGCTGTAGATATAAAAATAGATAAAAAAAATACTTTATATTTCATAATTTCCCTTTTTTAGGGTTGTTCAAGAAGAGAATCAGTTATGTTTGGCAAAGAGTTTTGTGATAATTCTGGCAATGAAGATAAAGTTGGTTCATTAGATTTTGTAGACCCAAAGGCAATAGCTGTATTGGATTTTCTTGGTGTATCTTTCCAGGTATTAATTAAGTCTTGCGCCTTTTGATAAACAACTCCTGAATTTAACGGATCTTTGCCTTTTTGTACAAGTTGAACATTTGTAATCAAGGCTTCCATGACAGGATCTAATATACCCATGCCTGCAATGGCTGTAAAATCACCATAACATGCACGCATGATCTTAAATATTCCATCCCAGGAATTAAGCCAATCTGGTTGTGCTATAAGAATTTGTTCAAAGATATTATCGCCGAGTCTCATGCATATATATAAGTCAGAAGATTGATCATTGTTATAGTTTTTGACAACCAAGTTGTCCTTTGTTTTAAAATAAGCAATTGGGTGTGGTTTTTCATGAGGATTATAGATGAGTCCTTCATTTGCAGCTTCAACAATATGTTCAGGCCATTTGATTGATTTAGATTGAGCAGAAAGTTTTTTTGCTAAGTATGGAATTATTTTGATAGCTCGCATATCATCATAGCGAAAATTTAGTATAGGAGGATTCATCTTTTTTAGTGCAATTAAAAAATTATCATCACTAAAAAGTTGTGAAGTGCTTTGCAGTTGTTTTAAAGGTGCTGTTTTGATTGGGTTTATTGTATTCTTTAAATGGGGAGCGAATTTTTGCTTAGCAAGTTCTAGGTCTTTTTGTAAATGAACAGAAGGAGTTTTTGTTTTCATCTCTGCAATGATGCTTTGATTGCTTTGCGTATCTGCATATAAAAAATTATTAATATCTTCTGCCATATTAACAAAACTAGAAAAATTCGTAGATCCTTTTGTGTTCTGTTTATTAAGATAATTTGTCATAAGATGAAAAAATTCAACATAGCTTGCAAGGGCGCGCAATGAAGATGATTTAAAGTTTTGTAGTTCTGGTTCTATTTGTTCAATGATAAGGTGCGTGAGGTTGGTACTATAATCATTTTGAATTGCGATTTTACCAATATAGGTAGCAAATGATTGTGGTATATGTGGCGTATAGCTTCTGATGGCACTGTTAAATTGTGATTCAATGATTGCAATTAAATGATTTATGATCATTGTTTTTTTGTTCATATCATAATCATCTTCTGAGGTAATGAAATTTGATATATTAACTTGTAAATCTCCACTTGAGTTTTGAACTATTCCGGGATGGTGCAAATTAAAGTTCATGAAGATACCCATAAGGTAATGATATAGTTCATTTAAAACATTGATATGAACTTTTCTAAATAACGGAATAAAATCAGGATTAGCTATAAAGCCATTAATCATGGCATCAAACTTTTCGGCAACTTCGGGATAGTTTTTAAAGATCTCTATTCCTTTGGGATAGTGCTTAAATGCATCTGGAGCAGTTTTAAGCAATGTTAATTTGGAGGCTTGTAAAAGATTATTAATCTTTGGTGGAACTGTAGCTTTATTTTGCCTGTTCTGTATTCCTTGATATAAGGTTTGTTTATTTTCAATAGTTCCAAAGGTTGGATAGCTAGGAACCGTTGCTATTAAATTATTTATAGATTTTTGGTTTTCAAATGTTAGTGGTGAAGAATAGAATATCTGTGATGGAGATTTATCATTTGATGTTAAATTTTTGGTACTACCTTGAGGTTTTGCATAAATATTTATAGTTAAAAAAAAGAGAGAGAGAAATAGCAATAATTGCTTCATCGGTATTTACCTTTAATATTTTTTTAATATATAAAAAAGTAAATAAAAAAAAGCAATGTTTTCTTTTTAGTTTTTGTTACAATAAATTATATAAAAATCTTTTATATGGTTTATTTTGGTTAAAAAATTATTTAAAAATTTAAGGATTATTAATGTTTTTACAAGGACGCTATCTTTTTGCGATTATATTTTTATCTATTACTGGTTTTGTTGGTCGCAAAATGTATCTTTATTATTTTGACACTACGCCACCCGTTGTAACAATCCAAGGATTTGAAGATGAAAAGGGGTACAGTGGAGACGTTCAGGGATCAATAAAGGGTAGTTCTAAATATAAAATCTCTCATGTTTCAATGTGGCTTGATGGTACAGCTATGCATGAAGAATTTAAGGTTAACAGAAAGCAATTTGATCATCCAATATCAATACCTTGTAAATCTATTACAGACGGTCGTCATACTATTAAATTTGAGGTTGTTGATGCAACCAAGAATAAAAATATTACAGTTGTTGAAAAAACTTTTTACACAGATAATTTACCATTACAAGCTTCACTTGTTCCGTTAAATTCAGCAAGTAAGGCATCACAGGGACGCTGTCTATATATTCAACTGCAAGTTAATAAACCTGTGCGCAGTGCGATAATTAATATTTTGCAAAATCAATATAAGTTCTTTCCTGAGTATAAAAATTCATCGATCTTAGAGGCGATTGTTCCTATTGAATGTGAGCAAGAGCCTGGAGATTATCCATATACAGTTGAAGTTATAGATTATTTAGGCGCATCTCTGATCTTAGAAGGAAAAATGCACGTCATAAGTTTTCCATTTAAAAGAAAAAATCTTAACATTACAGGAAATAAGCTTCAAACGGAACTTGAATTTACAAAGCTTCAGGAACAAGATCTAGAAGAAATTATGGATAAATTAGCAAAAGCTTCTTCTGGTGAAAAATTATGGACAGGTGTTTTTGAAGTTCCAATAGCAATGAAGGGCATTACTACTGATTTTGGAGTAATACGTACATCTCAAGAGCGTGGTAGAAAAGTTCACAAAGCGCTCGATTTGGTAGCAGATCCTAAAAGTGTTATTTGGTCATCAAATAATGGTATCGTTGTTTTAAAGGATCGTTTTACTCATACTGGAAACACAGTTGTTGTTGATCATGGCTGTGGTATTTTAAGTCTCTATTGTCACTTGCTTGATTATGCAGATAATATTCAGGTTGGACAAAGAATTAAAAAGGGTCATCCTCTTGGGCGTATGGGTATGACAGGTTATGCAAGTGGTGATCATTTGCATTGGGAAATTAGGGTTAATAATGTTGCTGTTGAGCCAATGCAGTGGACTCAGCGTTGGAATTGATTTTAAAATAAGATGATTAACTGATTATGTTTTAAGTTAAGGGTTTAATTTATTAGGAGTAAATTAAATCCTTAATCTCTTTTTTAAGGAGCTTATATGATTAAAAATAGATATATTTATTTTTATATTTTATTTCCTTTTTTTTTAACTGGTTCAGATAGGCAGAATGATCTAGAGGTAGATCATGAAAATGATTTACGGGGAGTGTACAACGCTATAAGATCTTTTTTAACAAAGCCTTTTTTGAATGGAGATAGTGGTAATTTTGATAGAAATAGCTTGATATCTACAACTAGGCCTACTTCTAGCGTGATTGGGCGAGTGATAATTACAAATGAGCAATCAGATATTTGTGATCCTGTTGAGAAAAAAGTAAAACAAAATAATATTTGTGCCAACTCTATCGATTTTTCTCGAGTTATTGTATATGCGCGAGCATCTAATTTATCGGTTCTTAAGATTCCAAGTAGGCCAACTAGTGCAAGAAAAAAAATGAAAGAGATTCCGCACTATATGGCTTCAACTCAAAGTTTTGAAAAGAAGAAGGAATTGAATAGATGTGCAAGAGAAGTTAAAAATAAAAAGGAGGAACGATCTCTTTTTTTATTTAATCAATCAGAAGTAAAAACTAGAGAAGTTGGTGGAGTGCGAGAAATTTTTAGATAAATCAGAGTTTAAGGTTTAGACAAATAATTAAAATTATTTAAGTTGGCAGGATACTAATTTAAAGTATACGTTTTATTTAGAATGAAACTTTTAATAGTAATATAATTATATTACGCTATAGATAATATTTACAAATAACTTGAATAGCATAGCTAACTTATAATATAAAATCACAAAACTTTTCTTGCGGTTTCTTAAATATCTTTAGTGACATCATTTAAAGCTTTTTTATTTTTATGAAGCAAAGCTTAAATTAAGTTTTGAGATAAGATATTTAATATCATTATCTGCAAAGCGTATACCAAATCCGAAGAATGCTGTTGCATTTTGACTTACAAAGTCATCAAATCCAAATGTTGTATAAATATTGTTAAATATAAATACTCTATTAAGCCATTTTAAATGGGGACGGCGAAGTTTTAAGAACTCAAGACGTTGTTGACCTTTAAAATCAAATGCTTCAAGAGAGGTTATCCAAGATAATTTTTCAGTTGAAAGCGGTATAAAGTAATCTGCTCCAACACCAAATGTTCCCTCAAAAAGCCCTACACGCATTGCAAAGTTATTATAAATTTTTCCGAATTGAAAACCATATGCAAATTGTTTACGCTCTTGTTTTACGATATATGGTGAAAATTCTCTACGGTTAAATGAAGCGAAGCCATTTTCTGGATCTGTTGGAATTTCATCGTATGGTATCGGCTCATAGGTGTTTTCTCTTGAGTTCATATAGGTATTATAAATATGTCGTCGTTCTACAAATCCTTTTTCAGATGTTGCAATTTGTCCCATATAAAAAGAGTTACCATTTGTGCAGAGTCTTAGATTAAAATAACCTTTACTGTCGGTAAATTTAAATTGATCAACGGGGCGATGCATGTTTTCTGAATGGGCGTCAACAATAACGCTCATGTTTTCAACTTTTGCTAAATAATTTTTAACACTGTTGACCGCTGTTTTTATATCACGATACATATCATCTTCATTGATGAGCTTACCAAGTAATCCTTTACCATCATCGATTTTTTGAGAGATTGAAGTGATACTGCTAAATGTTTGATGTGCTTCATCAGCAGCCTTTGTAAGTGATTCTGTAGATGTTGTTAAGTTATCTTTAAGTGCAGGAAGGTCATCTTTAAGTGTCATTGTAGCAGAGCTGATATTTTGGATAGCTTTTTTAAGGTTATCTTCATTATCAGTGAAAACATGATCAAGCGATGATGATATGCGATCAATTTTTGCAGATGCATTTGCAAGATTTTCAATTAATGATTTTAATTGTTCAGATTTTTCTTGACCAGTAAATGCTTCTTTAATGCTGTCAGTTACTTGTTCAACATGAGTTGCAATGTTTTTAAATTTAAAAAGAAGTTCATCCACAGAAACTGCTTCGCGTCCAGGTCTTGCAAGTGCGTTACCAGAAGGAAGCTTTGGAAGCATTGGGTCACCAGGAACGAGTTCGAGATATTTAGTTCCAATAAGACCTTCTTGGCGTACGATTGCGTATGCATTATCATAAAGATTATATTTTTTATTAACCATGATGTCTGCTTGTGCTTTACCATTCGATAAAAGCTCTATGTTTTCAATCCATCCAACCTTGACTCCAGAAATTTTAACTTCTGCTTTTTTGGAAAGACCAGAAACATCATCGAATGAGACTTTATAAGGAACGTACCCTGTTGAGCTAAATCTAAATGCACCAATTCCAATCGTCATCGCAATAAATATAGCAATGGCTATTATTACAAATAAGCCAACTTTAGTTTCAGTTTTAATTTGCAAAATATTCTCCGTTTAAATTTGACTTGTCTTAAGGATATCAAAACCGGTCAAATGTTGCTTGGTATTTGCTTTTACTATAGTAAAAATAGAAGAAATTGTCTCTCCTATTCTTGCTTTGACCAACAAGGAGAATATATTAACTTCAAAAGTTGTCGTCAATATAGATTTTATTTCTTGTGGTAAATCTTTATATTCTTTTTGATAAAAATCTTTAAAACAATGGTCCCAAGTGCTGCTGTATACACTAGAAGTAGAGGTATCTTCTTTTCGATTTATATAGGGTTTAATTTTTTCTAAAAACTTTTGAATATCTTCTTTGGTGAGATTTTCTTTAATTTTTAAATCTAAAAGAGTTAACCATGAATTTGAAAACATCAATGGATTAATAATTTTTAAAGGCTCTTGTTCTATGTCTGTATAAACCGTAAAGATATCAGTTAAAAATAATTTTTTATTGTTATTACTAAAATCAATAAAGGCTGTATCGGAAAACTGTTGATTAAAATCTTTATCTGCTAATAGTTCAAGAGGATCATTAAACTCTGATTTTCTATTTTTTAATATATTTTCAAATGCATTCATCAAAGAAGGCCTTCCTGTTATTGTTGAAATTCTATCAAATAGCCAGGTACATAATTTTTTGCAATCATTTGGTTTTCCTTCGTTGAGAAATTTTTTCTTATCAAAATCATACAAGCTATTAATATTAAGTTTACCATGCTCAGATTGAATGCTAAGGCTTATAGTTGCATCGAAGTGGTCTATTGCATGAGTTAATTTAAACTGCCTTTCCTTGTTTAAATAAGGAAAGATAGCACTTAAAATTTTTTGTTCTAAGTTTTCTTCTTGTTCTTGATTTTGTGGCAATGAACTCTTCGTAGTATTTTTTTCGTTCTTTTTTATAGTGAAAAGCGATTCTGCAAGACTTATAGAACTTAAAGCGAGTTCCTGGCATTGTTGTTCTTGCGCGATGAGTTTGCTGAACTGTCTATATACAATGGTGCGTGAAAAACAGAGTGATATTAACACAGAGCAGACAGATAAAATTCCAAATAATAAAAAAAGAATATATCCCTGTTTATTATGCATGAGTAGATCCTATAGCGCTTTGCTTTGCGGCATTTTGTATTCGATCCATAATAGAACTTGCATTAGATAAATTTGTTTGTGTCGCTTCACTTTCTTTTTCGTATCTTTTTTTTGCAATTGATTTTAACGAAACATTTTTTGTTTGCGGTATCATACAATAAAAAACATGTTGAGTTTCTGGTTTAAAGGCAGATTCTTGTAAAAGAATTGTTATACGAATAATGTTAGGCAATTTAGATTCTTTTTCTTTTTCATCCTTTTTTTCTTTTTCTTGTTGCTCGGTCCATTGTTCTACCCATTTAAAATTCCATTCTTTTTCAGATGTCTCTATAGAGCCATATTCAATTTTACATTTTTTAATATTTTCAGTAACTGTATAAAATGCTCCATCCTTGATTTTTGTTGGATTAAACTCATTAGATATGTGCCCCTCTTCTTTTCTTTGTAAAATAAAAAAATTCTCTTTCTTGGAATCCTCTTTTAATATATATACAATTCTTGCAATTCTATGCTCTGCTGTAGGATAAGCTTGAAGTGTATTGGTGGTGACAAAGGTCATAAAATCTAATTGCCCATCCTTGGTTTGAGCATAAAAATAGTTGTTTTCTTTTATATCTGGATTCTTTTGTTCAGAGTTTTTATTTTGCTTCTTGGTTATATCAGCTTGTGTAAACCATACAGGAGAAAGTCCTAAAAGATCTTGAGTCATTCTTCTTTGTAGAATCATAATAGAAAGATCTTGCGAGGTTATGCTTTGAATTTTATTACAGCTTTTGCTGATCTGATTATACATAGTAAGGGCAGCGGTTAAAAAAATAGAGGATATCATAAGCCCAATAACTAATTCAATGATAGAGAATCCTGGTTTTAAGTAATATTTCATAATTACCCTATCTTTGCCTGAGGAGTTTTTGATTCTTCTTTTTGTTTATCTTGGGCAATCTCAGGAATATACACAAAACTAAACCATTTTATAGTGCGATTATCATGGTACGTGACAGAGCTCTCAACAATACGAACATTTGAAGAAAAATTTTTTAATTCTGATTGGTCTGAAATATTTATAAGTTTTAAATCGATTGAGCGGTCCGGATTTTTTTTATTTTCTTTAATTTTTATGGTATCGACAGATTGTTTTTCTGCGACAGCATGATGAATTTTATTTTTTAATTGCATGATATGGTAGATGTTGTCTTGATTAAAAAATAGAATTTGATGTGTTTTTAGTACTTTTGAAAATATATTACTTTGCACGAGAAAAAGTGATGATCCAAAAATAGCAAAAAGAGTTAAAGCTACAATGATTTCTATGAATGAAAATCCGGCTTTAAGGTTTTTGAAAGGTATCATGAAGTTTTACCTGGCTATAAAAAGGATTAATAGTAATACTAAATTTTGTTTCTTGATTATCACTGTCATCATTTATATTCAGAATTAATGCTTGGCTATTTCCATCAGTCATGATATAAAACCATGCCTCATTCATTTTCATTCCTGGTGTGAATTCATCTTTTCCTTGAACAAAAAAGTTTTGTATCGTAAAGGCTGTAGGTACATTTATTTTGTTTAAAAATATATCTATTGGCATTGGTTCAAATTTAAGATGTTTGTTATCAGTTGCTATTTTAGAATTATATCTTTTGACCACAATGTAATGTTTATTTAAATCAAAATAAACTTGATAGACGGTTTTATTTTTAACTGCCTGAAAAACTGTATCAGCAATTAAGGTCGTAAATTCTGTAAAAAATTTTTTTTGAGCTGATCTTGGTTTATTGGATAAAAATCTTGGAATAAACAGTGATGTTGCAATAGATATTAAAAGTAAAACAACAAGGATCTCAATAAATGAGATCCCTGACTGATTATTTTGCATATGATATGCGAGCATCTTCTTTCTCTGGATCGCCAAGTGAGTATAAATCAAATGGAGGATTTACTCCGCGATCATTTAATTTATATTGAATTGGTTGACCCCATGGATCTTGAGGAATAGATCCAACATCACTTTCATTTTTAGAAAGATATGGCCCTTGCCAATTTGTAGCATTTTCAGGTTTTTTAATTAATTCTTCTAAATTATTTGGGTATCTTCCGATATCCATTTTATATTCAGCAATAGCTGCAGCTATGCCTTTTAGAGTGCTTTCTGTAGCAGTTTTTTGACCTTTTCCTAGCAGTCTCATGAATTTTGGCCCTACAAACCCTATAAACAAGGCAATAATTGTTATAGAGATTAAAAGCTCTATAAAATTAAATCCTGGCTGCAATGTTTTATTTTGTTTAAGCATATGTTCCCTTCGCTTATTAAACACCTGACATATTATACATTTCTAATATTGGTCCCATGATAGCAAACATAATAAATCCAACAACTCCGGCCATAACAAAAGTCATAATCGTAGGAATATTGTCAGTAATTTTATCAGTAAGTTCCGTGAGTTCGGACTCATAATTTTTTGCAACAGTTAGAAGCATAAAATCTAGCTTGCCGCTTTGTTCTCCTGTATTTATTAAATATGTTGCCATAGGAGGAAAAAGTCCAGTTTCTTTTAAGAAAGGTGTAATTTTACCTTGTTTGACTATTTTGTCGCGAGCATCTTTCAGTGTTTTCGCACTTGTGCGTGCAAAATATTTTATCAAAGGTAGCTTTAGCGTGATGTGGTCGATAGTCTCTTTTCCTGATGGTGTTGATTTCCAATATTGAAATATTACGGTGATTATTAATAAAATTAAGATAATTGGAATGTAATAATTGCTTAACAGGTATGATCCCGTTAAAAGAAATTGTGTTGCAAAAGGAAGCTCTTTGCCACCAGACTTAAGCATTGTTTTAAGATTTGGAATAACTGCAACCATGATAATAACTACAACTATGCATATTACTCCAATTTGTACCATTGGATATGTTAATGCACCACTTACTTTCTTTTGTATTTCGTCTTGACGCTCAAGATATTGTGTAAGTCTGTCTAAAATTATTTCTAGTTTACCTGTTGCTTCACCAGCTTTGATGAGTTGTACATAAATTTTACCAAAGGTTTTTGGATACAACATGAGTCCATCAGCTAATGACTTACCCTCTTTGACACCATCTTTTAGGTTGATAATAATAGATTTGAGTTGTCCTGAAAATTGCTCAGAAAGAAGTTCAAGTGATTGCATGAGCGGGACACCAGATTTTAAAAGTACGCCAAGTTGCTTGGTAAAATAAATAAGATCTTTGGTTGCAACAGGTTTTTCGAACAATGTCTTAAGAAATGGCGTTTTAATTGATCCAGAGCTTAATTTAATTTCAATTGGATAAAGATTTTTGGCAACAAGTTGACCTTTTATTGCTTCGGATGAAGAAGCATCGAGATATCCTGTTATTTTTTTTCCATCTCTGGATAAAGCTTTGTAAAAGTATAGTGCCATATAAGAGATCCCTTGCCCTTATAATTTGAAATCTTGTAAAATTTAAGTTTTATTCTTATCTTAATGTATACATAAATTTTTAATATTCAGGGGTACCATGTTATGATTAAATGCAATGTATTTGTCTTTATAGCATTCTTTTTTACATATACTACTATTGTTGTAACGCAACCGACTTCAAAAGTCAAAGTTGAAAAAAATAAAATAGCCAAAACTGAAAAGAAAGAAGAAAAAAATAAAGATGATGTAATTATTGAACAACAAGAGCAAAGTAATAGTTCTCCTTTGACTCGTCATGAAGCTGATCTGGTTACTTATTTTTGCAAACCAGTTGAATTTACACCAGAGGGTATAGCTTATTATTTTAAGTATATTTATAATCATCCAGAATATATTAATTATTTACCTTATAATTTTTCTCATATGATTCAATTTTTGCAATATGGAATTGAATCAGGACAAAATGAAGCTTATGCAGCGTCAGTGATTAAAATGTTTTTACAGAAAGTTAAGGCAGCACCGTATATTGAAGCAGAGTCATTTGTTAATTTCATGGCAGAATTTCCTAAGGTTATTAAGCCTTATTTGGAAAAAAAACAGGCTGATTTTTTATCTGAAATGCAAATTGTTTTAAAAAATAAATTAAGTGAAATGTTTGCGCGTTATTTTAATGTATTTCAGAAAAATCCAGATACTTTTATGAGCTCTCTTGCTGAGCAAATTGCAAAACAAACAAGCCAAAGTGTTACACAGCAACATATTGAAGTGGAGCAGATTAAAAAAGATGTGCAGAGATTTTTTGAAATATGCGCAAACAAATTAATTTGGTCTTCAAGGGATGATATTCAGACCTGGTATTGCTGTAATCGCTTAGCACACGAGTGTCAGATATGTTTAGAAAATAGCGTATTGTGTGACGCTAATGCATTGGATGATATGTGTTGGTCTATTATACACAGATATTGTTATTTTGTAGATCTTTCTAAGGATACATTGTCAAAGGATTTTTATGCACAGGTGCTTCATGATCTTCAAACAAAACCACTCCTTTTGACAACACTAGAAGAACAGGAGCAGTTGATGATAAGCAAAAGGGATCACTTAATCTGTAAGTTGAAAACCTGTCGTGATATATGTTGTCCTGTTTTAACTAGAGCATAAGATTAATTGTGCTTTTTGCAAAATGATTTTAAAAAGATTTAAGTTTTTAAAAAATTGCATTTGTTTTGTATCTATGCTTACATAATTTTTATTCTACTTTGTTAAAAAACTATAGCCTTTAAGCTGTTGGATTAATAGCAAGCAGAACTCTACAAAATAAGGGCAGTGGGTCTAAGATATGAAAAATTACGCGTGTGATTTCAACGATTTTAAGTCGTTGCGCGCTTCATGTAATAGGGAGATAGGTATGGACAAAAAAATATTATTTATTTTTGGGGTTAGCTTTGTGTATGTGGATATGCAATCCTCTCAAGTTGTTGAGAATATATCAAGCGTAGCTAAAGTTGATACTATGCTGTGTGAAAAATCAAAAATTCCTCCATCCTCATCACAAAATAATTTACAAGAAGTTGATTTTCACGCTACGGGTAATCCTGTAATAGTCTCATCTGTTTCAGCAGTTATTGCAGATCAGTTGCGTAATTCGTTGAGGCAGACAAGTAGTTTATATTTAAGTAATCCTGATGATTTAGATCAAAAAACTGCAAAGAGCACTGAAGAGATTATGTTTATATCAGTAATCTGTTGTCCGTGCTTTAAGCTCGAGTTATTTGCGTGTAAAAAAAGTGATTGTTGTAATTGCTGTTGTTGTAATCAAAAAGTAAAAAATTATTGTTTTTCTTGCTGCATGATGTGAAAAAAATTAGGCATAGTCAATTGACTATGCCTAATTTAGATTTTCTTAAAAAATTAAAGAGAATTGTCCACCATAGCTTGATGCTACAGCAGAACGCATTCCATTAACAGATATTTTCCAAAAAAATTCAAATTGGGGAATAATCTTTTTAAAATCATCTTTTTGTGGCGAATACATAAGCATAAAACAGAATTGATGTCTTGTTTGTTCAGCAAGGCTTAAGTCTGAATTAACGGTAGTGTAACTAAAATTATTGCTTAGTGGAATTATTTTATCTTCGCCTTTGCGCCAGTATTGATAAAAGCTTTTTAGTGCAAATCTTTTACAAAAACTATAAATTACAGCATTAAGATTGAAGTTTTGAATAATAGCAAATTCTTTTTGAGTGTTAGTCAAGATTGGCAAAAGTAATGTTGTTTGAGTAGGAAATGTTTTTATTCGACTTATTTGCTCGTTGCTCCAGTAATACCAAAATTGTCCTGAAAATCCTATTTCAACAATACTTCCCAAATTAAGGTTGAGTCCTGCGCCAAATGGAATTCCAATGGTTCCAGCGCTAAAGTTAATAGGCATAATAATGGTATTAAAAGGTTTTTTTCCAGTAGGAAATGTCATGCCAAGCCTTGTATTAACTTGTACATTGCGCAGAGTTTTTCTTTGAACCTGAGGAAAATCTTTTTGCCATTCTGCAATAATAGCTAAATCTCCAAGTCCTTTGCGTTTCCAATTACCTACATTTAGGTCAAAATATTCAAGTGCATCTTGGTAAAAACTATTAATTAGCTCATTTTGAATTTTTTCATCTGAAAATAAAGCGTTATTTCCTTTATAGTACCAGTCGACATCAGAAAGCTTTGCAAAATAAGCAGGCAAGAAGGCACTGACATAAAATCCATGGCCAATTCCATAAATAGTACCGAAAGCAAGCTCTGCGCAGGAAAGTTTTCCGGTTGGCTTAAAAATGCCATTTTCGTAATTGCTGACTCCACCGCCGGGACCAGCCGCTATGCTATCGAGTAATTCTGTAAATGGTGTAGAGATCGTTTGCGTAATAGAGCCATTTGCATCATAACCTTGGTACATGGATACAATATTTTGTATGGGTTCGTAAACCTGCAGCGGATTTACCATAATAGTTTTTTCTTCTTTGGGTGTATCAGTTGCATAACCTTCCATGTGATAACTGTTTTCTGCAAATACAGTAAATTGCCAGTTTCTATGTCCGGGTTTTCGTTGTTTGATGTTGATATCATATGGAACGAATAACCCTGCTGGAGGAAGAGTTGAGGCAATAGCCTTGAGGCTACAAGCAATGATACAAAGAATTCGTAAATACATGTTCATTGAAAAATTCCTTTAATTTTTTATGAATTCGTATGCGCTTCAAATTCTCCAGCAACAATGAGTGTACCAGAGGTTGTCTCTCTAACCATATTTAATATATTGCCTGTGAATCGTAAAAATGGAAGAGATGGTAGATTTGTTAGTTTTGGCATAATGGATTGACTGCTTGATTGTCCAGAGTGTATACCGGCTTCTATTTGCATAACAGAGGGTGTAGCAGGATTATTTTCTGGTTGATTTGGTCCAAGATAGTAAGATTGTGCAGTATTCCAAGATCCGTCGGTAAAATAACTGCTTATGAAATTATTAAATGTTAGGAATGCTGAAGGAATTCCTTTAGAAAGATCAGATGGTGCTGCCACTAACGTGTCTGGCAACATTGATATTATTCCATTTTGTATAGCGAGACGATAGATCTTTGATTGTTGTGTTCCAAAAGTACTATTAAGAATATAGATATTGCTTAATGCTTTAAATGAATGAAGTGGATCATTATTTGGTGTTATTGCAGTTATTTGGCTTACTGCAGGAAGTCCACCTGGAAGAATTATTGGCATGAGCGATGAGTTATCTAATCGGTACAGACCTGATGTTGTTCCAAGTAGGCAATAGCCATCATCAATGATAGCGTCTAATAGATAAGTAGTTGAGCTAATGTCCTTTGATCTTATAGCTATTTCTGCATTTAATTCTGTAGTTGAATTTGATATAAATTTAGATGGATCAAGTTTGATTTTATATAAAGCATTACTTGTTAAGACATAGATATAATTATTATCTGATAGTAACTTTTTGACAAATGAGAAATTGCCAATTTTTTTCCAAGTTATTTGCTCGCTGTCTAGATCATTGACAGAGGTTAAATTTCCATTCCAGCTTACACCTGTTGTGTCATTACTTAGAACCGATACTCCCGTTGATCCACCAATGAAAATATAATGGTTTTGGCCGGTGTCATGAGCAATCTCTGCAGCAATTAAAGCCTTGTGATCATTTATTTTTTCATGAGAAAATTCTAATATTGCAGGGCTTTGCATAATTTTAAATATTCCTCCATCAGAATATCCTGTTTGTCCGAATGCAACTTTGCCAAATGCTGTTGAAATTAACATTGATAATGCATTATCAAAGCCGGGAGTCTGTTGATTGAAATTAAAAATTCCTTGAATGCCGCCTTTGCCACCTTGTGCTGCAGTTAAAAAAGCTGCTAAATTTGAGTTAGTATTAAAAGTTGTTTGATATATAGATTTAAATTTTGGTGTTGAGCTTGATGCTGCAGCAAGATATGTTCCAGTTAAGTACTTGTAATCAACAAAGCTATAACTCATTTGAGCATCTGAACCGAGTACGCGAGTCCAGGGTGTCCATCCGATAATATATCCCTCTGGAGTAAATATTGCTTGGCTTCTATAGGTACCCGGAGAGTCAGAACTACTATATTCTTGTCCCAATACTGCATATACGCTGTCGCCAATTACATATATTTGTTGTATGTCAACTCCATTATTAATGGGTAAATTGCTTGTTCCGCCAACCTTGATTTGATTTTGTATCGTAGCATTGTTGAGTTCGATTTGACTGATATCAGATAAAATATTAGTGAAATAACGATCAACAAATGTAGGTTTAACATGTCCAAATTTTGTGGTAATCGAGCTGTAATCAGCAATCATCCCTGCATAAAATCCTCTAGTAACCATAGGAAGAGCATAAATGGTTTGCGGGCCAGTTCCTGAGTCGCGAGCAATAATCATATATTGTAAATTAGTGCTTGTTAACATTGATCTTGTGGCAGTGATTCTGATGGTATCAGGATTTGGGGCAGATATGACAGTGTTTCCAGTTGTAGGTGTAATAAGGTTTACGGGAACTATTGGTGCAAATAATAGTGTTTTTATGTTATTTTTATCCTCTGAAACAAAAATCTGTGCAATTGGTAAAGCTATTCCCCCTATGCCTGCCTGAGCTTGGGTACAAAAGAAAACTCTGCTTGCAACAATATTGATACCTATAAACGATCCTAATGACGCAAGAGGTACCTTGTCTGATCCACCAATTAAAGCCGCTGTATTTATGTTAACAGGCGCAGAAGACAAAAGTCTTAAGTAGGGAGTGGTAATGTTTTTATGATCGGGATCTTCTGATTTAGTGCGGTCTAAAAGAGCAATATTGGAAGAAGAGAGTCCAAAAGTTCCTTGGCTGTATGCAGCATATATTCCATCAAGGTATCCCTTGAGTGCGTGTATCTGCTCCCCTGTGCCGAAGTTATAGCGTAACAACTGTGTAATATTTTCTTTAGAATCTGCAGTTTCATGGTGTTCAATGTTGTAAACACCATATAAATAATTAAGTTGCCCTTGTAATACAAAAATAGGTTTTTGTGTTGTTATATCAAATAAACTAAATGCTGCGCCCCAAATAGGATTCATTTCTTTAGAGGTTGTCACCTTGGAATCTTGTGTTTCAAATATGATAGCATCTCCATTATTAGTCATAGGAGTTGCTTTGATTTGAAATGAAGGATTGACGTATGAGGCTACTTGATTAATGAAAGAAAGCCCATATTTTTTGGTATCATCGGGCATAGTTGCAATTGATGGATCATCGGTTGCGGTCCAAAATCTAGGGAAGGAATTATCTGAATTTTTTTCATGTTTGATAAAACCTACGGTGAAACTAAAGGTTGTACCTTCTGCTGCATTTGGGTCGCCAACAATTAATTTACTGTTGATAAAGTGTGTGTAGTTGGATAAAAGCAGCAGAATTGCTAAATTTTTTTTCATTGTTTATCGTCCTTTTGTTTTTTCTTGTAAGTAAAGTCATAGATTTATTTTTATCTTGCGACTTTTCTAATCGTAAAATTGTGGTATCGTAATCTATAGTGTAGTACTTGTAGCAAATATATTGGTAGTTTACACAAAATTCAAAAAAA
The DNA here is from genome assembly GCA_016183005.1 of Candidatus Babelota bacterium. GTDB lineage: Bacteria > Babelota > Babeliae > Babelales > Chromulinivoraceae > JACPFN01. The sequence goes on from JACPFN010000006.1 coordinate 70,428, forward strand.
TAGATCATTTTTATGCATACAAAAATTTTTTCTGCAACAACAGTTGGAGTCCATGCGCACCAAGTTGACGTTGAGGTTGATATTTCATTTGGTTTAATTAACTTTTTTATCGTTGGACTTCCTGACACAGCTATCAAGGAGAGTCGACAAAGAATTGTTACAGCTCTTAAAAATTCTGGCTTTAAGGTTCCCGAGAAAAAAATAACAGTAAATCTTGCTCCTGCTCATATTAAAAAAGAGGGAACACTATTTGACCTGCCTATTGCATTGGGAATTTTATGTGCAAGCAAGATGATCGATATTGATCAAAAGTTTTTAGAAGAGACTATAATTATTGGTGAACTTTCTTTAGACGGCACGATTAAATCTATACAAGGTGCTCTTGCTATAGCTTGCGATGCTTATAAACTTGGCAAAAAGCGCATTATTTTGCCCCATGATAATGCTTATGAAGCAGGTCTTATTAAGGACATAGAGGTTTTTGGCGTTAAAACCTTAGTAGAGCTTGTGCATTTTTTACGTGGAGAATCTAAAATTCAGCAAACTAAAACTGATATAGCGAAATATATAGCTTCACAAAAAGTAGAAGATATGAACTTTGCAGATGTCAGAGGACAAGCTTGGGCTAAGCGCGCACTTCAAATTGCAGCTGCAGGTCGACATAATATCCTATTTTCTGGACCACCCGGATCTGGAAAAACTATGCTTGCCAAACGCATTTTGAGTATTTTACCAGATATGACTTTTCACGAAATTATCGATACGACTAAAGTTTATTCAATTAGTGGAAAACTCGCTGGTAAATCTTTAATAGTTACCAGGCCATTTCGAAGTCCTCATCATTCAGTTTCCGCTGCAGGATTAATTGGTGGTGGTACATTTCCAAGACCAGGAGAAGCAAGTCTTGCGCACCATGGGGTACTATTTTTAGATGAACTTACTGAGTTTAAAAGAGATGTGTTAGAAGCTTTGCGTCAGCCACTTGAAAGTCGAGTTGCAGATATCTCAAGAGTTCAGCAGTCTATCCAGTATCCGGCATCCTTTTTGTTGGTTGCAGCTCTTAATCCATGTCCATGTGGCCATTTTGGGGATAATACTAAGCCCTGTGTTTGTTCGGCTTTGCAGATTCAGAAATATCAAACAAAGCTCTCTGGGCCACTTCTTGACAGGGTAGACATAAGGGTTTCGGTTCAGGCTGTAAGTTATCAAGATGCAACCGAGCATAAGGTAGTAGATCAGATTAGTTCAGAAAGTTTAAAAATTGGTGTTGCAAAGGCTTTGGAAATGCAACAGCAGCGATTTGGAAACTTAGAAAAAACGAATAGTATGATGTCAGCTCAAGAAATAGAGCTGTTTTGTAAAGTTGATGAACTTGGACAACAAATGCTTGAGCGTGCATTTGCAAAGTTAAATCTAAGCATGCGTAGTTATCATAAAATTTTAAAATTAGCTCGTACCATAGCTGATATTGATGTTTCTGAACAAATTCAAAGCAAACATGTTCAAGAGGCTATTATGTATAAATCATAAAAATCATTGTAAAGAAAAAGTGCGTGTCCTGTTTAGATTGTTTATGGGTAAAAGCATAATTCTTATGCTATTTTTGATGATTCTCTATGTTTTTTATTTGATTTGCTAGCAGGAAGGCTCATCAGCATTTGAATTATTTGGCATCCACGAACTACTTAAATAGTCGAGAGGCCAAAAAACAGACCTTTTAGTCTCATGCGTAGAGAGCTAGGTCAGGTTTTTGGCAAAAGATAGTTCTTTTGTTATAATACTAATAACTTAGGGGAGCTTGAATTTAAAGTCATATTTTTATTTTAAAGAGCATAATTATGAAGTTTATAAAAATAGTTAGTCTTTTATCTATTATTTTTATGTCAATACATTTTTATTCTAAAGAAGTTGTTGGTAATAGCATTATAGAAGAGCATCAAAAAACCTTATCAGAGTATTCTAAGATTAAATCTGCCCAAAAATTATACGATCATCTTGCGTTACAGGATCTTTTTAAGATTGCTGCAGAAATTGATAACAAATATTTAAAAAAGCTTGAAAAAGATATCTCAAAATTTAGAAGAATTATTAGAGCCAAAAGAAAAAATAAAGAGTTTGTTGATCAAGATTTAGATGCGATAAATAGATTGCGACAATTGCATGATTTTTTAAAAAAATATCGCCTACAAATTGATATTGTGGCATTTCATTCTTTAGTAAAAAAGGATTGGAATGATTTGATGCAAGCTGTTGATAAGGGTCAAGATATTTTATTAATGTTACCATCTAAGGGAATAGTCAAACAGGGCGTAAGAGGTCTTAAGGTATTTATTAATAAAATAAATCAAGTTTTAAGAAAGGCTGAAGAATATGAAACTAGACTTCATGCTGATTGGATTGATTTAAAATTAATTAATTATGTTTTAAAGATTGAGTTAGTAAGATTACGTAATGCAGCAATATTTCATCCCGTGTATCGTGGAATGCCAATTGTAACCAGTTATCCTCGTTGAAAATAATATTATTGATAGGAGTGTTATATGTTTAAAAGAATATTTTTTGTAACTATTTTGGGTTTAATAGCTTTTCCTGAAAAAGCATTATCCTTAGATACTAATTCTAAAGCAGCTATTTGCGCAACAAGTTTTATAGTTCTTGGTGGTACAGCTATTTATTGGGCTAAGCGCGAAAGCAACGATTCTTTAATTGAACAGGCAAAACTACTTATAGAAGAGAACAAGCGGATATGTGTCGAAGCAGAAATGTGCATAAATCAAAATTCTTCTTGTCTTTCTTCTTCTTCTTTATTAACTGGGCTACAAGGTGCCTTGGAATCTTTACAGGAAAAATTGTTAGCTTTAAAAAAGAAACTAGAATTAGTTAATGTTGCTATTGGTGCTCGTTATGATAGTTATTTAACTCCATGGAATTGGTCCGATAAAATGTTGCAAGCTTCTAATCAGATAAAAACTGCTTTAGAAATGAATAATGTTGTTGACATAAATCTTCAATTATTATTAGGCAGGGTTAATTATTTATATTGTTTAAAAAAATATAATCGGGTACTAGAATCTATTCAGAAGTTTATATATGAAAATAAAGTAATTTATCAAAACAAAAGTCCTTTTGAAGAGATAGATTCTTTGCAGGAACTTTGCAAATCAGCTGAATCGATCAGATTAGGAAAAACAGAGCTGGATCAATTTTTTTTACAATATGAGCAATTAGATTCAGAATTAAAGCAAATAATTCATTCATTAAACATAGGTGATAGAAATCAAGAATTGGAAGTAGATTTTCATGATCTTTGGCTGCGAGTAAATTCTTTATATAATATTCTTAACCAGCATATGAAATATTTAAGCAATTATTTAAAATACAAAGAATCTATAGCAAATGTTAACAATGAGCAATTTTTAATCAAAGAGATACGAAAATTTATAGGTGGATCATCATCATATCCTCTTAAGGATTTTATGAGCCAACTTAATTCTGATATCAATTATCTGAAAAATACATGTGCGCAGCAGGCGGTATACAGACAAACTATCTTAGTAATGCTGCAAGAAGTTAAGGATTGTGCGATTGTTTCAAATGAATATGTTTTAGAGTTGCGGGCATATGAATTATATTTGCAGCAAAAACTTCAGCTAGAGGCAGAAAGAGAAAAAGCTGAAGCAGCAAAGCGTCAGGCGCAAGCTGCTCAGGATGCGGCTAGCGCTGCATTTCGTCAAGTTTGGGCTACAGAGGAGCAAAATAGATTATTGCGAGAAAAAAATAGATTACAAGAAGAGCAAAATAGAATTGAGCGTGAGCGCAATGAGCTTGAGCGAAGAAAACAGCAAAGTGCTCAAAGTAATGATGATACTAGGTGGTAATCAATTATCATTTATCATTTAATTTGAATTTAAAAAATAAGACTGCTTGCATAAAGTGGTCTTGTTTTTTAAATTTTTTTTTATAAAGATACTATTTAATTTTTTTGTTTATATTTATTTATTAAAGTGATCTTATGGTGCAAGAGTAGTCACTATATTTTGAAAACTTGGTAAGAATTAATATTCTTTTGTATTCCATGTTATACTGTATAAAATTTATCTTTATAAGAAAAATCATGAATATACATGTTCGTTTTTTATCCTATTCATCCAAAACTTTTACCTATGCTGTTCCTGAAGAATTGCAAGATGCTATAACGCCAGGGGTTTTAGTTCAGGTACCATTAAAACAGAGAATAGTTCCTGCAGTTGTAGAGTCTATAGCGGTTGAGGATTGTTTATATAAATTTGAAATTAAGCCTATATTGTCTGTTTTTCCTTTCCCAGATGATTCTTGTTATTTTTTGTTTATTAGCAAGGTGGCGCAGTATTATCAAGTTGATCAACTATTTTTACAGCGGCGACTTCAAAGTTTCTTGATAGAGCAACGCAATCAAGAAATATGTTATGCAGCGGTTTTAGAGGAATTGGAAAAACCAGAGATTATATTTACGCAGGAGCAACAGAAGGTATTAGATATAATTATGCCGGCCGTTCAGCATGCAAAGCATGATGTTTTTGTTCTTCATGGAGTTACAGGTTCGGGCAAAACGGAGGTTTATAAGGAGTTGGTAAAGGAAGCTTTAGCTCAAAATAAAGCAGTTATGATATTGTTTCCTGAGGTTACATTAGCATTACGCTTTGAAAATATATTTTCAAAATCATTTCCAGAGATTCCTGTTATTGGATTTCATAGCGCATCGACCCCTAAACAAAAAAAGATGATGTGGCAATTACTTTTAGAAAAAAAACCAGTAATTATTATCGGCGTTCACTTGCCCGTACTTTTGCCAATTTCACATTTGGGGCTTATTATTGTAGACGAAGAGCATGATCATGGGTATCAGGAAAAAAAACATCCAAAAATAAATTCTAAAGATATGGCAATTCTTAAAGCATCTTTGGCAGGCATACCTATTGTGCTTGGTTCGGCTACTCCAAGTCTGCAGGCATTGTGGAATATTGAAAATAGAGGTTGGAAGTTTCTACAAATGAAGCAACGCTTTAAGGGAAAGTTTCCATCTGTTAAAGTTGTATCGCTTCAAAGGAATGTGAAAAGAAAATATGGTTGGATTCATAATGATTTGTATCATGCAATTGTAGATAGACTTGAAAAAAGAGAGCAGACTATAATCTTTTTAAATAGACGTGGATATAGTTTTTTTGTTCAGTGTAGCTGTAGTTTTGTTTTTTCTTGTCATCAATGCTCGGTTAGTTTAACGTTACATCAGAATAATTTTTTAATGTGCCATTATTGTGGATACAAAGAATTATTACCGCAGCGATGTCCATCTTGTAAGCAGTATGAAAATGAATTTATTAAAAAAGGGATAGGGACACAACAGGTTGTTGCAATGCTAGAAAAATTTTTTCCAAATGCTCGCATTGAGCGTGCTGATTTAGATACAACTTCTAAAAAGCGCAGTTGGGCAAATACTGTAGAAGATATGTATATTGGAAATATTGATATTTTAGTGGGAACTCAGTCGATTACAAAGGGGTATCATTTTCCTGGGGTTACCTTAGTTGGAGTTTTGTGGGCAGATTTAAATTTACACTTTCCGATATACAATGCTTCCGAAAATACTCTGCAACAACTAATTCAAGTTTCAGGACGAGCAGGAAGGCAGTCTAATGAAAGTTTAGTAATTATTCAGGCGTTTGATCAGCATCCGATATTTAATTTTATAGATGAAACAAATTATTTAAATTTTTATGGGTACGAGATTGAAAATCGTGAAAGTTTGCGTTATCCGCCATGTAGTCATATAGCAGAGGTTGAATTTCGCTGTGAAGATGAAAGCCTGTTGAATCAAGAAGGTGCAATTATTTTAGAGTTGTGTAAAAAAATTGTTCTTCAGCAGGGCTTTAAGGTTGATATTTTAGGTCCAGTCTCATCATTAGTTCATAAAGTAAAAAAAATCTATTTTAAAAAATTAATCTTAAAGTCGTCATCTCGTCATCAGTTAATGACTGTTTTTTGGCAAATTCGTCAAGCTAAGCTGAAAAGCTTTCTAGCATTTACCATGGATCCTATTGCTTAAATAAATGTGCTTCGTCGGGAATTTTTATAAAATGTTCTTTATAGAATTTAAGTTCAGCTATCGATTCCATAATGTCATCTAGTGCGCGATGGGTATTGTTTTTTTTGAATAAAATATCTTTTCCTGCCCACTGAGCAAGCATAATTTTGAACGCTGTAACATCAACTATGCGATAATGAAGGAAATCTACGATTCTTGGCATATCTTTTTGCAAGAAAAGTTTATCAAACCAAACGGTGTTACCACACAATGCGGCATTATTTTTTTCACAGTGTAGTTGTAAGAAATTTAAAATTTCATCCTCAGCCTGTTCTGGTAAGATAGTTGATTTTTTAGATGCTTCTATGAGTCCTGATTTTCCATGTACTTCCATACACCATGGATTCATATTGTCTAATATTTTATCAGGTTGATGAATTATTAAGTTGGGACCTTGAGTTATAATATTTAAATTAGTATCGGTTACTACAATGGCAGCTTCAATAATTACATCTTTTTGCCAATCAAGACCAGACATTTCAAGATCTATCCAAACAAGTGTATTATGTTTAATTTTCATTATTTTTTACCTAAATTTTTTTGTTTAAAGCTTTGTGTGCTTGGCAGCTGTAATATTCTAGCTGCTACGGTTGTTATTGAATTATCTGAAGCTTCTCGAGCTGGATTATCGTCAATTTCTTCATACAAGTTTTTTTGTTTAAAGCTTTGTGTGCTTGGCTGTCGCAATATTCTATCTATTGCAGCTATTGTTAAGTTATTTGATGTTGATTGAGTTAGATTATGGCCAAAATTCTTATCAAATCCTTTTTGTTTAAATTTTTGCATGCTGAGTTGCTGCGATATTGTAGTTGTTATGCTTGCTGCTGGATTATTGTTATTGCTCAGAGGGTTTTGATTTTTAAAAGCTGGAGATGAATGGGCCAAATTATTGGGTAAAGTCACGGCCTTTGAGTTCTGGTCGTTTTTGTTAACTAAGCAAATAAGCTCATACCAACAACAAGTTATTTCTGAAGCATATATCATTGTTGGTTGATTTTCTTGTTCCTCGTCTGTTAAGTCTAGAGGGAAAAGAGATGGTTTGTAGTCTGGTCCATGATTTTTGGCTAGATATTCGAATTTTGAACCACCTTGTCGTATAGAATCACCTTGTTGTATAAAGACAAAGCAGAGGGAGGTTGTTGATTTATCTGTGAATATGTCTATAGCGTCAATCTCTTCAGGAGTAAGCTCCTCTTTAGGATAAGCATCAAAAACTTCAGTAACGAAGAAAGAGCAATTAAAGTTGATATATGCTTGTGAAAATATTATCAAAATTAATATTTTTGGTTTCATTGGTGAATTTCTTAGTATAAAAATAAATAATTTTTAGTTTAAAGCTTAAAAAAAATAAAATCAATTGCTACACTGATTCTTGATGCTTTTTTTTAATTTAGTTAATTATTTTAGGGATAAATATGATTAAAGTTGGTGTTCTACTCGGAGGAAAATCTATAGAAAGGGAAGTTTCTTTTAATTCAGGTAGAACCATATGTGATCATTTAGATTCTAACTTATATAAAGTTATTCCTTTATTTCAAACAGCAATAGGGGATCTTTTTATTTTACCTTGGACATTTTTATACAGAGGTAAAATTGCTGATTTTGAGCATAGACTTGAAGTTGAAGCAAAAAAAATTACTTGGGATGATTTACCGGCTTTGATTGATTTTATGTATATTGCTGTTCATGGTAAATACGCAGAAGATGGTAAACTGCAGGCTATTTTAGAACTTTTAAAAATTCCTTATCTTGGTACAAAGGTTTTTGGTAGTGCCCTAGGAATGAATAAGATTTTACAAAATAAATACCTGGCAATGCATAATATTAAAACACCAAAGGGTTTTGCAGTTAATGTTGGACAGGTTGTTTTATCAGATTTAAAATTTTATCATAATCAGATGCAGCTAAAGAATATTAATTTTCCTATAGTAGTAAAACCTCAAGCAGAGGGTTCAAGTTTGGGGGTTTTTGTTGCTCATAACGATGAAGAGCTATTACATTTTGTTGAAAAATCCTGTTTTATTGCTGCATCTATTGGTCAAGATATTATGATTGAAGAGAAGCTTGAGGGCATGGAGTTTAATACTATTGTAATTACCGATAGTGCAACGGGTGATTTTGTAGCATTACCTCCTACTGAAATTATGCTTCGCGATGGAGTTGAAATTTTTGACTATCATCATAAATATATGCCAGGAGTAGCAAATAAGCGTACACCAGCTCATTGTAGTCAGGAGTATTTGGAAAAGATCAAGGAAACTTGTGTTGCTACAGCAAAGGCTTTATATTTTGAAAATATTGCGCGTATAGATGGTTTTTTAACTAAAGATGGCGAAGTTGTTATTTTAGATAGTAATCCAATATCGGGTATGGCGCCTTCTTCGTTTGTGTTTCGTCAAGCAGCAGAAGTTGGTATTGGGCATGGACAATTAATAAATCATTTAATTAAAACCGAATTAAAAAATTATAAAATTGAATCAGTAGTAAAAGAAAAACAGATGCAAATTAAAAAAAGAATAGTGGTTTTACTTGGTGGCTCTTCAAATGAAAGAGAGATATCTTTAGAGTCTGGACGAAATGTTTGTTATAAATTATCCGACGAGAAATATGAAATAGTTCCAGTATTTGTTGATATACATAGTCGACTTTATGTATTAACGCAAAGATTGTTAGTTTGTACATCAACCAAAGAGATTGCATCAAGGCTTGATGAGGCTAAAGCTATTGGTTGGTCAGATTTGAAAAAGATAGCAGATTTTGTGTTTATAGCTCTTCATGGGGGATTAGGTGAAAATGGGACAGTGCAAGGTACTTTAGAGATGCTTGGTTTACCGTACAATGGATCATCTGTTTTTGCCAGTGCCTTATGCATGGATAAATATAAAACTGGACAATTTTTAAAATTTCAAGGCTTTGATACTCCTCGATCATTTTTATTTTCGAAGTTCGATTTTGTAGCACAAAATTTTGATAATTTATATAATTTTTTGAAATCAGTTAATTTTTCATACATCGTAAAGCCTCATGATGATGGATGTAGTGTTATGGTATCATCGCCGCAAAATAAAGAAAATTTGCAAGAATCTTTAACTGAAATTTTTGCAACAAAAGAATTTGCGCTTATTGAAGAAAAAATTATAGGAATGGAGTTGACTGTTGGTGTGCTTGGTAATAAAGATCCAGAGGTATTAATTCCAAGTGAAGCAATAAGTAAAAAAATAATATTATCGATGGAAGAAAAATTTTTGCCTGGTGCTGGTGAAAATCAAACTCCTGCTCGTTTACCTGGTGAAGATATTGAATTTGTTCGTCAGATTATTAAAGAAGCTTTTGTTGTCATTGGGTGCCAAGGATATTCTCGTATTGATTGTTTTTTCCAAAATGAAGGCCAATCTACAACGGGTAAAAGGCGAGTAGTTATTTTAGAGGTTAATACGCTTCCGGCCCTTACTCCTGCAACTTGTTTATTTCATCAAGCCGCAGAGATTGGTATACGACCAGCAGAGTTTTTAGATAAAATTATTGAATTAGGTGTGCAGGCTCACCCTCAAGATGAAGTTGTTTCTGTTGATACAATTCTTCAGCAACACGAGCGAATATAATAAATAATCTTAAAATCATTTACCTTTAAATATTATTTTCATATAACTCTTAAAAAGAATTAATTTTTATGGGATATAAAAATGATTTTAAAAAAAAGGTTATTTTCTGCAATATTTTTATTGCAGATTTTTATGATTTCTCAAGCTTCCGCAAAAGGAGTTTTGAATCCGTATGATACGATTCGTTATCATGAAGCATTTGATCAAGATTTATTATATAAAAAATATGAAAAATTAATGCATGTTTTAGGTTGTGCACCTAATGTATTTGGCGACGATAGTGACGATAAGTTTTTCTTGAAAAGTAAGCGTTATGTTTATGGTAGCCATGACCAAGGTTATATATTTGAAAAGCAGATTATTGATGAGATTGAAAGATATCAGCAGGATTGCTTAAAACGGTTGAATTATGCAAGATTCATGGTGTTGGCTGAGCCTGGGATAGAATCTGCTATGTATATTGGGTTTGGTGGATTGGCTGCTTTGGCTGCTATATACTTATTTGGCAAGGAGTCTGCAGGAGGAAGTTATTCTGGATATTCAGCTATATTTAGCGCCGCATATGAGTTAAATGGCCTTGGAAAATCTTTATATAATTTAGCTTTTCCTCCTAATAATTCTTTAGATTCTTTAGAAAATTATTTTGCAAAAAATAAATGTTTTATTCCAAAAATATTGTGGTCTAAAATTATTAATGCTTTTATAGATGCCCGTCAAACAGATGCTTTAAAGGAAAAAAGTATTAATTTTTTAAAGTTTGCGCTTGGTTTTACGGTTTATAGATTGCCAATAAAAGGAATCTTTAGATCGGAGCATGCAATTGTAGAGATTAAAAATGAACTTGATCAAAGAATAGATAGATTTTTTTATGAATATAGTATCAATGAACAAGAGCGAATATCATTAACTCATATTAAAATTAATGTAGCAAAATTTATTGATGCCTTGATTGATACATCAAAAAAACCACCTCGCTATATTTATTTGCATGGACTTGGTGGCATTGGAAAAACTCATTTTGTTCAAACGCTTGCAAGCTGGCTAGAAGAGTTGATGCCTAAGGCTATTTATTATCAGGATTTGGTTATTAATTCTATCACTGAACTTGAAGGTGATGAAAATAAGCCAGGAGCGTTTTTAAAAATTTTAAGAAATCAAACCATGGAAAATAAGATTGGTTCTGTGGTTATGATTGATGAAGCAACATGGTTAAATGATCATGACATGGTAAGTGCTGCAAAGCGAATATTTAATGGTGACAGAACTCGGCTTTCTACTGCATATTTTGGATTGGATGTGGATGGTTCTGCAGTAGCTTTAGATATGCCACCAATGCTTATTTTTGTAGCAAGCAACGAAGAGCTTGCTGATCTAGCTCTTGCAAGTAGATTTGATATTGTTAATTATCCATTGCCAACCAAGGAAACATTGGCTCATTATGCTTATAAAATTGTTCAAAGCAGTAATGTTTTAAGCAATTATTCTAGCAAAATTGGTTATGATGAAGTTATGGCATGGATTCATTCAATAGATTTTAAAAATCTTAATTTTAGGTATATTGCTGGCCACATAGAAACTTATTTTTTAAATAAGGTATTATCTTAAAGCAATAAAAGTTTGGGATAACTATCAAGGGTAAGAGCAGGTCGGTTATTTGCCATAAGGTTTGAGTATCAATAATTGAACCTGCAAATATTAATCCTGCGACAAAAATATAGTAAATATTTAAAAATCTATTATTAGTAAAAAAACCAAAAGTTTTACTTCCATTAAAACTGTTACCAAGCGTTGCCCCAATGATACATAAGCTGATTGTTGCGGTAAGTACAATTGGTCCAAAGGTTGGCATAGCAACAGTAAAAGCTTTTAGGGTCAAATCATTTGATACGCTTCCTGTTTGCCATACTCCTGTAATAAGTGCAACAAGGCCTGATAGGATACATAAAAAGTTATTAATAAAAATTGAATACATGCCAAGTACGGCTTGTTGTTTGGGATTATCGGTTGCAGCGTATGAGTGAGCTATAGCTGCTGTACCTATTCCAGCTTCAGTAGTAAAGGCGCCTTTAAATATTCCTTGACGAAGTCCGATTAATGCGGATGCGCCCACAAAGCCACCAATTGGCGCTATTGGCGTAAAAGCATGTTGAAATATAGATAAAATGGCTTCTCTTAAAAGATCTATGTTGGAAAATAGGATAGTAAGCGTTGTGCTTGCATAAAAAATAAAGAGCAGTGGAACTATGCGAGAAGCAAATTTACCAATCGTTTTTGTTCCGCTTACAAGCATTCCAAACACAAAAAGAGCAAGTAGTGACCCGGTTATATATTCTTCGATTTTATAATGGGAATAGATGGTCGCTATGGTTTTTGATTGTAGTGCAGACCATGCTGAAAATAGAAAAATACTTACGATTCCGTACCAATTCGCAATAATTGGGTGTATGTGATATAGGTATCCTGTAGGACCCCCAATAATTGAGCCATCTTTTGCATAACGTTTATATTTAACTGCAAAAAACACCTCTGTGTATTTGGTAACTGATCCAAAGATGGCATATATAGTCATCCAAAAGAGAGCTCCTGGGCCACCAAGCGCAATAGCAATAGCTGGTGATACAATATTTCCCATGCCAAGAGTTGTAGACATAGCAATATATAAAGCGTGTAACGGGCTTATTGTTCCATGGGTAGATTCATGAGATTTTTTAAGATTTAAGATTTTTATAAATTTTTTTAAATTTTTTAATTGTGGAAAATTGGTAAGTATAGATAATAAAATTCCAGAGCATAAAAAAATACAGGCAAGAGGAATATCGATTGCAGTGATTAAAGTTTTAAGGCAGTCCATGATCAAAACCTTTTTTTGATAGATTGATAGTATGATTTTTATAGTTTAGGAAAAAAATTACTTTTTTGCTAGTAAACTTAATGCTTTTCTGAGCAAAAGATCGAAAGGGACTTCTTTATTTGCAAACTCTTGTTTTAACGAGTTTGTTGTCTGTTTTATTTCTGATGGATTATAATTTAACGAGCTTAAGGTTTGTTGTAAATCAGTCCAAGCGGCAAGTACTTTATTATTTTCTGTTATTGGATTATTAAGTATAATTTTAGATATTTTTCCCTTTAGGTGTAAAATTAGCTGTTCAGCTTTTTTTCCACCAAATCCCTTGATGGCGCTGAGAGCTTTGTTATCCTCTTGGGTTATTATTTGTAAAAAATCCATGACGTCGATAGCTTCAAGGATAGCAAGTGCTAGCTTGGGACCAATCCCTGGACAATCAATGATCATTAAAAAAATATCTTTATCCAGGGGTTGATGAAATCCAAATAAAGAAGGCCCTTGCTCTTGGTTCCAGTGTAAGTAGGTGTATAAAGTAGTCAGTTGCCCCTTGGTTACATTATTTGCATGAGGGCAAAGCAGTTCCAAGCAGAAGCCCTGATGCTGCAAAATGATCTTGTTTTCTTTGATATCTACAATGGTTCCCGTGAGGCTATAGATCATAAAATACCTTTATTTGAGAGTTTTTATTTTATATAACACGAAAAAAATATTTTGTGCAGAGCTGTTTGATAACCAAATAGTGTTAAAATGTTGAGCTGGCCTTAAAAAGCTGTTTGACATGATTTCAAAAACTGCTAGAATTTTATCATTATCTATCGTGGGAATAGCTCAGTTGGTAGAGCGTTGCCTTGCCAAGGCAAAGGTCGCGGGTTCAAGTCCCGTTTCCCACTACATAAAATTTTAATAAAAAAACCTTTATAGTCTTCAAGAATTTACATTTATTGTTATTTACAGTATTCTATAATTGTTATAAATAGTTTCACATCTACCTTAAATCCTGAAATAATCAGAATTGATAAGCAAGGAAATTACATTATGAAATCGGTCATTGCACAGGGTTCCACTATTGCTAAGGCCATTGAAGATGCTTTAAAAAAAGCAGATATGCCGCAAGAATTTTTTGTTAAAGTATTAGAGGATGCTCAGACAGGATTTTTAGGTTTTGGTTCTAAAAAGGCTAAAATCGCATTATTTTTCAAGGATGATGCAGTATCAGATAAAAATCATCAAAGTATGTTTGAAAAAGGCTCTTATGCTGGATTATTTAATAGTTCAGATGTTAAGAAGCAGCTTGATCAGCAACTTAAAGAGTTGGGTCTAGAGATTAAACCACTTGAGACTAAGAAGCAAGAAAATAAATCAAAAGTCTTTAAAAAAGATTTCTCTGCGGGTTCTGTAAAGGTGTCTAATTTACAGGTTCGTCCTCTTGTGGATAAAAATCAGACAAAAAAACAGTCTATTGAAAAAACTCAAGCAGATTCTTCTTTGGATAGTTTTGATTCATTAAGAAATCAAGATACTCAAGATTCACAGCAAGCAAAATCTGGTCAGGGTAAGCATAAAAGATATTATCATTATCGTCGTAATCGCTATAAAAATAGATCCAACCCAGATCAAAATAAATCAAGTTTTGATAAATTAGATGATTCTAGCAGGGATGAATAAAAATCAATTTTTAGTTAGTTTTCAAGAGCAAGTTATCGTAGCACAGTGTACTCCTCAGGGAGCTGGGGCTATAGCTTTGTTGCGTTTATCGGGCAATGATGTATTTAATGTTGTTGATAAGGCAGCGCGTTTGGCATCGGGCAAAAGACTAATAGATCAGAATTCTCATTCTATTCATTTTGGATCAGTTATTAATCAGCGGGGGCAATCAATAGATCAGGTGTTATTTTTGGTTATGAAGGGCCCTCGAACCTTTACCGGTCAAGATACTGTAGAAATTACCTGTCACAATAATCAGTTTATTGTGGAAGAGATTATGAATACGATGATAATTTGTGGGGCTCGTATTGCAGGGAAAGGTGAATTTACTCAGCGGGCTGTAACTCTTGGTAAACTTGATTTAATTCAGGCTGAGGCGATTCATGATCTTATTCATGCGCAGACAGCTGCTAGTCTTAAATATAGTCTACAACAGCTTGAAGGAAGTTTGTCATCTTGGGTTTTTGAGATTGAAAATTCTGTGCTTGAAATGATAGCATTTTGTGAAGGAAGCTTTGAATTTCTTGATGAAGAGATGGAATTTGGTGCAGATATTTTAAAAAAAATGGAGCAGCTGCTTAATAAAATTAATAAGCTGCTTGCAACATTTTCAAAGCAGCAATATATCAAAGAGGGTATAAAAATTGTTTTGATGGGTTCGGTTAATGTTGGTAAATCTTCACTTTTTAATTGTTTGCTTGAGAAAAATAGAGCTATTGTTACTCCCGTAGCAGGAACAACTCGTGATACAATCGAAGCTGGTGTGTATAAAGAGGGAGAATTTTTAACGTTTATAGATACAGCTGGAATTAGGGAGACTGAGGATGAAATTGAGCGCGCAGGTATTGATCGTTCATTTCAGGAGGCCTCGGTTGCAGATATTATCTTATTGGTTGTAGATCGATCACAAAAAATAAGTATTGATATTGTAGCTGCATATGAAAAAATTATGCAGAATTATTCGGATAAAATAATTTTAGTTTATAATAAGATGGAAGAAGAGATTCTTTTTGAAGAAATAAAATTTGATGAACGATCTATTTTTGTAAGTGCAAAAAATAATCAAAATATTGATCTATTGTATCAAGAGATTTTTAAAAAAATTAAACAACTTAAGGGCTCTGATGCAATTACTTGTCTTTTAAATAAACGGCAATATGATTTACTTTTTAAATTTTATAGAGATTTAGAAGAGGTTCTTCCTATGTTGACTATAAGGCGAATCGATTATGAGCTTGTCTCTTATAGGTTGAAAGAATCTTTGTCTTTAATGGCAGAACTTACGGGAAAAACGATTAGTCAGGCAGCATTTGATAAGATTTTTGATACATTTTGCGTTGGTAAATAATAAGGATTTTAAATATGAATTTTTTAAAAAAAACAGCTTTGAGTTTATGCCTTGTATTTGTTTGTGCGGACAATATGGGGATGTTTACAGAAGATACCATATCTACTTATGAAGCTTATAAGGTGTGTGGTGGTAAATTAGTAATGTTTAAGAACAATGATTTAGATGAGGATGATGTAAATTTTTTTCCTAGTAATAATCATCCATTTTGGGTGGGCTGTAAATTTAATTTTTTTTCTATAACAATGAGAAAAGATGGCGAAGTGGTAGCAATATATGGATGCTCAGAGCCAGATGAATTTCAAGAAGCACTGGGAGAGAGAGTACAAAATAATGAATTTTTTCAAGCAATAGCAAAAGAAGCTTCAAGGCATTGGTAAAAAATATAAAATTTTTGAAAGACAAGACTTTAATTCTTTTTGTTAAATAAAAAAATGCTGCACAAAATGCAGCATTTTTTTATTTAATAATTTTATTTAGAGTCGATTGCAAAGATTTCAACGCGGCGATTTGGAGCTTGTTGTTCACGATTTCCGCCTTTAATTACTGGCATTTCTTGACCGCGAGGTGCAATTTTGATATCAGCGGCATTAATTCCAGCCTCTGCAAATCTTGATGCTACAAATCTTGCGCGACGCTCTGAAAGAGCCATGTTGTATGCTCTAGATCCTGCTGAGTGACATGCATGACCTTCAATGACTATAGTTTTTCCTTTTTTGATCATTTTTTTTGCTTCGGCAATATCTTGTTCAAGCTTTGTTTCTTCATTTGGCTTTATATAATCTTTGTCGAAGTCGAAATAAAGAGTATGGAATTGTTTTTTGCTTTCTTCTGCTCCAGCATCTTCCCATGAAAATAGCGGTGATTTGTTTTCATTTTCACTGGATGATTTGTGTTTTGAAATTTTGTCGTCGATAGCAAATGATTTCATTGAGTCTGAGTCTAAATCAAAAGCGTCTGAGTTTTGATATTTTGTTTGTTTGCCTTTTTTTAACTTATTTGTTTTCTCTATTTTTCCCTGTTTGTTTTTTTTACATCCCCCCAAGAAAGAAAGAAGGATTAACGATGCTGTAAAAAATTTTATTGAGCGTATATTCATTGTGATAGCCTTTTTTTATTAAAAGTTTGTAATTACGGCGTAAATGTGACAAATTGCAAATAGTTTATGATTGGCTCTTAAAAATGTCAATTTAATTATAGACATCAAAAATATTTTGGAATAGGCGATTTAGAGATGAAATTGAGAACTTAATTTTTTTAGAAAAAAAATAGTGTATACTGTTAACAATGGGGTTTGAAAAATTATCAATTGTAACATTTTGTGTGTGATATGAAAAAAATTTTAATTAATTATAATCCATGGGAAACTCGAGTAGCTATTATTCGTAGTAATAAACTTGAAAATTTATTTCTTGGACAAGCTACAGATACCGAGTTAGAAAGATCATTTTTTAAGGGCAAAGTACTTAAAGTTTTGCCTGGTATTCAAACTGCTTTTGTTGATATTGGACAACATAAGGCTGGCTTTCTGCATATTTCTGAAATAGATCATGATTTAGCTATGGGAACCGATGGAACTGAGGTTTTGAGTGAGTTTGACGAAGATAGTCAAATTAAATCAAAATCCTTAGTTGAAAAAGCGAACATAGCAAAGATTCTTCACGAGGGTGAAGAGTTGTTGGTGCAGGTTAGTAAAGAGCCTGTAGATGAAAAAGGTGCTAAGTTAAAAACATGTTTTACTCTTCCTGGAAGATTTGTGGTTTTAACGCCGAATGTTCCTCGTATTGGAGTATCAAAAAAGATTGAAGATAAGTCTGAGCGGGTACGCCTTAAGGATATCTTGTTACGGCATTTGCCTCAGGGCATGGGGGCTGTAATTCGCACTAATGCGGAGCATAAAACAGAAGAAGAAATGCAAAAAGATCTGTCATTTTTAATTTCTGATTGGCATGAGATTTTAAATAATTATGCTAAATCTTCGGCCAAAACGAAGCTTTATGAAGATGTAGATATTTCGTTGCAGGTTGTTCGTGATCATTTGGATAGTGAAATTGATGAAATAATTACCGACAGTCCTTCGAATCAAAAAGCTATCTATTCTTATTTGAGCAAGGTTGCGCCAGAGTTCAAATATAAGGTAAAATTATTTTCTGAAAATACAGGCTTGTTTGAGCGATATGAAATTGATCGTCAGGTTACACGTGCTTTAGAAAAAAAAGTAATGTTGAAATCTGGTGGTTCTATTATTATCGAAATGACAGAAGCATTAACTGTAATTGATGTGAATACTGGAAAATTTATAGGAAAAGGCAATTTAGAAGAAACTATTTTAAAAACTAATATGGAGGCAGCTTTAGAGATTGTATTACAATTAAAGCTTCGAAATATTGGTGGCCTTATAGTTATTGATTTTATTGACATGAATAATGCTAAAAACAGGTTTAAATTAGTTTCTTATTTTGAGCAGACTTTAAAGGAGCTTGATAAGTTTCAGTCTGTTGTTTTACAGGTCTCTGAATTCGGAATTGTTCAAATGACTCGTAAACGGTCAGGTAAGCCATTAATGAGGCTTTTAACTGATCTTTGTCATTGTTGTCAAGGGCTTGGTAGGATTTCTGCTGTTCGTGCAGAGACTTATGAGATTTTGAGAAAGGTTACTTTATTATTGCAGCAAAAACCTATAGGAAAAAATTATTTTTTTGAAGTTAATTCTGCAGTTTTTGAATTCTTATCTCGAAGTGAATTTAATTCTATTTTAGCGATTGAGCAGAGATTTAATTCTGTCTTAACATTGGTAAGTATCGATAAAATACATCGTCATGATTTCCGCTTAAAGGAAAAATAAAGGAAAATTTGTGGAAAAATCTTTAGTTCTTGAGCGATATCCAAAATATCGTATGGATATTGGGATTGAGGTTCACGTACAACTTAATACCAAAAGTAAAATATTTTGTTCTTGTTCAAATGCATTAACTGATCAGCAAAATCAGCATATTTGTCAAATTTGCGCTGGGTATCCAGGGGTACTTCCTGTTTTAAATCAGCAAGTGGTTGAATTTGCAATTATGGCAGGTCTTGGAACTAACTGTACAGTTTCTGAAATTTCAGAATTTGATCGTAAACATTATTTTTATCCAGATTTACCAAAAAACTATCAGATTACACAAAACTATTTTCCGATTTGTAAAAATGGTTATGTAATGATCAGGCTTGAAGATGGAACAGAAAAAAAGATTCGCATTAATAGAATACATATTGAAGAGGATGCTGGTAAAAATATGCATTCGGATTTGACTGGCGAAAGTTATGTTGATTTGAATAGAACCGGTACTCCACTTCTTGAAATTGTATCAGAGCCTGATATTGAAAATGCTGAAGAAGCAAAAGCTTATTTAAAAGCACTTCGTTTGATTATGCAATATCTTGGTGTTAGCGATTGTAATATGGAAGAAGGCTCTTTTAGGGCTGATACAAATTTATCTGTTCGATTAAGAACAAATCAGACACTTGGAACTCGTTGTGAACTTAAAAATATTAATTCATTTAAATTTATTTCTGATGCTATTGAGTATGAAGCAGAGCGTCATATTCAAGCTATTGAATCTGGTGAGCGTATTCGACAAGAGACACGTTTGTGGGATTCGAAAAATAGAAAAAGTATATCTATGAGGTCAAAAGAAGATTTAGCTGATTATCGTTATTGTACAGATCCTGACTTAGCTTTGATCCGGGTAACATCTGAAAAATTACAACAGGTAAAGCATGGTATGCCAGAGCTTGCTTATGATAAATATCATCGTTATATAAGAGTTTGGGGACTTTCTGCGTATGAAGCAGATGTTGTTACCTCGGATATTGCTTTTACTAAATATTTTGAATCTGCTATGGCTATTTATCCTAAAAAATCCGTATTGAATTGGTTTTTGCGTGATGTGCTGGGCTATGTTAATGATACTAAAATTGAACTTGCAGCATGTTTGGTAACTCCTGAAAAATTGGCTCAAATTGTTAAAATGCTCGATGAAAATTTAATTAACAATACAGCAGCAAAAGAAGTTTTTGAAATTGTTGCCAAAACTGGCCAAAACCCAGAGCATGTTGTTCAAGATAAGGGTCTAAAGCAAATAGGATCAGTTGAGGAACTTGAAAAAATAGTAAAAAACGTTTTAAGTGAACATGCATCAGTTGTTGCAGAGTATAAATCTGGAAAACAGAATGCATTTGGATTTTTAGTTGGAACCTGTATGAAGGCAACTGGTGGAAAAGGGAATCCTAAAATTATTCAAGAAATTCTTAAAAAACATTTATAGTTTTTCCTAAAATAAAGGCATAGCATTTTCTATGCCTTTATTGTTATATTATGCTTTATAAGAGTTTTATTTTTTTAGATATTATTGAATATAAATGGGTAATTATTATATGATTCAACGCTTGATAGGCTTATTTGTATTATTATGCACGATAGCAGTACAAGAAAGCAGACCAATATCTATTAATGAGCTAATCTCTAAGCATTTGGTTATGATATCATCCTCTCAATCTGAACTTGGTGACAATATAAGCCATTTACGAGTAATACTAAAAAAGGGTGATATCCAATTAGATCTTATGTTAGAATCTGATATGATTCAAAAAATATTTCAAGTAGATGCATTTGTAATGCAAGAGAATATATCAGATAAAGATTCGATTCGAATAGTTCAGTATTTAGCTTTATTATATTTATATCAAAAGGTTTTTTTTGATTATATCGTTATATCACAAAATTTTTTAAATAACTTAATGTCAGTTAAGAAATATTGGATGTACGAAGATTTTTATATGAAACAGCCATTTTGGGCTAAAAATATTTTATATAATTTTTATACAGTAAAATATCAAAATAAAATTACAAAAAATCTTGATATTTTATACAAGATAGAAAATGAAGTAGCCGGTATATTAGGATTTTGTCTGTATGGTTTATTTCGCTTAGAAAAATTAAAAGATGAGTATGAAATTATTAATTATATAAAAGAAATCTCAGATCAATTTAATTTATTAATTGCTCCAGATTTAATTGATAATCAAAGTCTAGAAGATTCTTATTTGGCATATAAACGTTTATTGGTTATGTCTCATAATATACAAGAACATATTAATTCAGCTCAAATTACAATAAAACAAAATGAAAAAAATTCATTTGTGGTTGATCATTGGTTTGGTGTTTCTTGTACAACAATGGCTATCGTTGCAGCTGCATTAATCTATACGCAGCATAAGCAAACAGTAAAATCCTTGTATGACCAAGGAAAGATAGCTATTCCTGATTTTTTACAAGAGTATCTGGTAGATCCTTTGGTTGGTATTAAAAAAGTCGTATGGGATAAAGAAACTAAACGATTAGAACATGTAGAGCCCTTTGCAGATATACAAAAATTTTCAGATATTCCCGACAAGCAAGATTTTCAAAAGTATGAAGGATTTAGTACGCTTTTGGTAAATCCTATTTTAAATCCTTTTGTGGGCACACTTAATGCTACCAAGAGTGATCTTATACAGACGGCAAATAGTTGGAAAAACGATATTGTTGAAGTATTAAATGGGTGGAAAAAATCATCAGAGAAAACTTTAAATAAAAAAATTGATGAAGCTAATGATACTATTATCAAAAACAATCAGGTTAATATGTATCTTGCCACTTTAGGGCCAGTATTATTTGGTACCTATTGGCTAGGTTCTTCTATGAATAATATGTATGATCATCATATTAAGCATAAAAATTGGTATCTTCCTATGAAGCATATAATTCGTTCTATTGATCAATTGGTTAATAAAGTAGCGCGTTCATTAGACCGACATAACTTTATAGATGATGGTAAGTTATATATATTGATTCAGAATCTAAAAGAATATATTAGCTGTTTGAATAATGAAGAGCTTTTTCTAATGCATAATGACATAGAGGAGCTTTTATCATTTGATCTAAATTATAGTCAAAAAAAAGGAATTATAGACAGAATGTACAAAACTTATGATTTCTTAAAATAGTTATTAAGATTTTTTAATAATTTGTTCTCAAGTGCAAGCATTTTTTTGTAATCTTTGTCCTTAATATGATCATATCCTAATAAATGACAAATTCCATGTACCAAAAGTCTATCCATGCGTGCAATAAAATCTCCAGGGAGCTCTTTTTTGTTGTTAAAAACATATGCCATAGAGATAATTAAATCGCCTAAATTTTTATCTTCTTCGTCCTTTATTTTTATTTTTTCACCAGCTATAAGTTCTGTGTGATAAGGAAAGGATAGAATATCGGTAGCTTGATTTTTATTTCGATACAAATGATTATATTTCTGAATAGCTTTATTGGTGGTTAACCATATACCTAATTCAAAATTCTTATAACCCAATTCTTCAAGGATAAATTCTGCTTTTTTCTTAAACAGGGTGGCAGAAAAATTTATTGTACGCTGTGTTTGACGTATATTGACCATAATTTTTTTTAAGATTGCTCAGAGCTTTTTTCTTCTTGTAAAATGCTCGAAATTAAATTAATTAGTATTTCGGTGCTAAAAGGAAGACTTAAAGTATCTTTATCATTGATAGAAATCGCGATCTTACCAGAATAATCTTCATGCAAAGTTGTAAAGATATATATAAAAGCATAATATGCATAATTTAGTTCTTCTATCGTGAGTTTTCGTTTTTTTTGAATTTCTGACAGCTTTTTTAAGCTTTCTATATATTCTGCGAGATTTTGATTCAATTCACTAATTGCCCATGTATCCTTACTTTTGTTAAGAATTAGGGACATTTTTATGGTGTTGTATGATTCAGCTTTTATAAAACTTGTGGTAGCGGTTAACAACAAAAAAATGGATAGATAGAATTTTTTCATAATTATATTTTTGTTTGATTTTATAAAGATATATCCAGTGTATGAGTTTTAAGATAGGTGTCAAGCAAAGCAATCAAATCTCTTTTTATTAAAAATAAAGGGGTATGAATGTACCCCTTTATTTTTAATAGAGAAAAATTAATTTGCTATATTTATAATCATTTTTCCTTCAGAACCTAACACTTTAGATTCTTGGATAATATCATTAAGCATTTTTACCAGTTCTTCTGGTGTATTTGAATTAGAATTAAATGCTTCAGCTAAAGCATCAATTTTTGCTTTTAATATTTCAAGTGAGGTATTTTTTTCTAAATCATTAGATGAGATGGTTAATATAATCTCTATGTAAGGAGTTCTTGGTGATTTTTGAGTTATTGGAAAAGCTGGGATATTTTCTATGTTTTCTATGTTTTCTAATTTTTCAGCTACTGTTTCTGCGTTTTGAGCAACTTCATTTATTGTTACTACAGGAACATTTGTTGAAGTTGAAGCCATTCCAAATAAGTTTAATCCAGCAACAATAGCTTCCTGAAGCTCTTTTATAAAGGTTAAGATTTTATTATAAAAGATTCCTTCATCGCATTGTTTTCTTTGCACGCTTTCAAAAAGAGCTACAAGTTTTTCTGCGTTTTCATTAAAATCGGTTAAATTTTGAGTATCTTTTGGAGCAATTTTATAAACAAGGGCATATGCTGTACGTTCTTTTGTTGTGTATTGATCTGAAGTAAGTGTTAATCCACAAATGCTTAAAGCGAGAAAAGTTATTATATTTTTG
The DNA here is from genome assembly GCA_016183005.1 of Candidatus Babelota bacterium. Lineage (GTDB taxonomy): Bacteria > Babelota > Babeliae > Babelales > Chromulinivoraceae > JACPFN01. The sequence continues at coordinate 93,706 of JACPFN010000006.1, forward strand.
TTCATTGAGTGTCCTTTTATTTATGAGAGTTTATTCTATAGATATTGATTTTGATTTTATTAGTGTATAAACTCCTTTCGCTGTAGATGTAACAATGAATTATTATTAAATAAGTAATTTTTCAATGAGAAAATTTTATATAAATAATACGATTTAGTCAATGGTTCATTAGCTGGATAATTATTATCAAGATACGTATTTAAGTTGAATTTATAATTGCTCATAAAGAATAGTAATATCGATCCTTTATGAGCAATTATTACTTTTTTTAACTTATTTGAACTGAAGCAATCCATTTAGAATCAGATTCTACTATCTGTATAGATACAGAATCTTTTTGGGTTACTATTTTTGCAACCTTACAAACACCTTGGATAAGTTTCATTTCTTGTTCAATTAACTTTATTTGTTGTTGGTTTAGATTGCCAATAGTCAATGTAGCAATTTCTGTTTTAAGCGAAAGCTGTTGCGCAGTTTTTAGTTTTCTAACTTGAGCAATAATATCAAGAATTAGCCTCATGCTTTGTTCTATTACTTCATGAGTATCCTGAGCTTGCTGTAGTTGTGTTATATGAATTGAGTTTATTTTGAAATGATCTTTAAGGATATGTTGGTATAGGTATTCTGTAATATGTGGTAAGAATGGTGCGTAAAGTTGTAAAATTCTAAAACTTGTTTCACGCAAAGTCCAGTAGGTAGCATCAAGTTGTTCTTGAGAATAGTTTTGAGAATTAAAAAATTGATCCTTTACTATTTCAATATAGTTATCGCAAAAATCACTCCAAAATACTTTTTCAACAGATTGTAGCGCTAAACTGAACTCATTTTTTGAAAAATATTCATGATATTGCTTGAGACAATGTTCTGTAGAGTTTATTATCCAGGAATTAATTAGATCAAGTTTTGGTTGATGATTAGAAATTTTTTTATCTTGAATGTTGATTTGAACAAATTTTAAAGCATTCCAAAGTTTAGTTAAAAGTTTTTGTCCAATAGCCATTTGCTCTGGTGAAAACGCAGTATCGTGGCCCAGTGTTCCAGATGCTGCCCAGAAACGAATAGCATCAGCAGGAAATTGAGTTAACAATTTTTCAGGTTCAGTGGGAGCATTATTTTTTGATTTAGATATTTTTTCTTTATTTTCACTTAAAACATAACCGGATATTACAATATCTTTCCATGGAATATTGCCTTGGTGCATCCAGCTTTTTGCAATGGTATAAAAAGCCCATGTTCTAATGATATCATGCGCCTGAGGTCGCATGCTCATAGGAACAAAAGAGTTATCGTTAAATGGTGAATTTTGATTATTCGCATATAATTGCTTGCAAATATAAGGAGTTAACGATGAAGTGTTCCAGGTGTCCATAACATCTTGCTCGGGGTGAATATTTGGACTACCGCATGCATGGCAAGATTTGATTATGTTAGAGTTTTGTGGATCAATAGGAAGTTCTTCGAGCGGTGCAAATGTTGCTTCATGGCAACTGTTGCAATACCAAACAGGAAAAGGTATACCAAAAACACGTTGTCGAGATATACACCAGTCCCATGATAGATTTTGTACCCAATCATCAAAGCGCGCTTTCATATGGGCAGGATGCCAATTAATTTCACAAGAGAGCTTTAAAAAATTTTCTTTATTATCAACAAGTCTCACGAACCATTGTGGTAAAATTGCATATTCAATAGGCTGCTTACAGCGTTCATGTACATTTACAGTATTTTGAATAGGCTTTTGCTGAAGAATCAGTTCTTGCTCGGTAAGTTTCTCAGTGATAACTTTGCGAGCTTCTGTTACCTTAAGTCCTCCAATGAATGGAATTTCTGGTAAGAATTTTCCATCAAGACCTAAGGATTGTTTATAAGCAAGGTTATGTTTTTTGTACCATTCGATATCGGTTTTGTCACCAAAGGTACATACCATAACAAGTCCAGAACCTTTTTCTGGTAGTACCTGTTCATCTGCAAGAACTGTTACCTTTTGTTCAAACAGAGGAACAATTATATTTTTACCTGTTAAATGTTGATAGCGGCTATCATTTGGATGATGCAAAATAGCGACACATGATGCCATAAGCTCAGGGCGTGTAGTGGCTATTGTAATTTTTTGATTGTCTGTGGTTGTAAATTGAATATCATTAAAAATTGTTGATTGTTCAAGATCATCGAGTTCTGCTTGTGCAACAGTTGTTCTGCAGAGCGTACAAAATAGAGCGGGCTCATTTTTACGGTATACAAATCCTTTGTTTGCAAGAATAATAAATGATTCTTGTGCTATTTTTGCAACATTAGCAGCTATGGTTGAGTATGTATGTTCAAGTTCCGCAGAAAGGCCCATAGTGCGCCAAAGTTCTACAAATTTAACTTTCATTTCTTCGGTTGTACTTAAACAGAGATTAATGAAATTTTGGCGGCCAATTTTACTAACGTTAGTATTGTGTTTTTTTTCAACAAATCGTTCAGTTGCAAGTCCGTTACAGTCAAAGCCAAATGGATAAAATACATTGTGTCCTGTCATGCGTTTGTAACGAGCAATAAGATCGGTCTGTGTGTATGAAAAGATATGTCCAATATGCAGAGAACCTGAGATGGTTGGAGGTGGAGTATCTATGGTAAAACTTTTAAAATTTGGATCTATTTGACGATAAGTTTGTTGTTGTTGCCAAAGTTGACGTATTTGTTCATCGCAAATTTGAGAGCTATAACGTTGTTCCATGTAATGTCTTTTTTATATTAAAATTAATCGAATTTAAGAGTATATTTGTATGATACTGTAAAAAAATTATTGCGTCAAAAATGGTGTTTTTTTCAAAAATATATAGATTTTAAAATAATTAAATTTTTAATTTTTTATGTTGGATGCTTTATGAGACTTGAGATTATTCAATCTATACAATTCATAATTATAGCTTTTTTGTGTTACGTACCTACGGTAACATTTTCTGGTTGGTTTGAAGCATGGATTTCAAAAAAATGTGGTGATGATACTCCTGAGCAATTTGGCTTTTTAACCTTTAATCCCTTTGCGCATTTTAGTATATTTGGATTTGGCGCTTTACTTGCGGGTCGATTATTATCAGACTATCTTCCCTTTTTGCAAGACATCCCAGGCTGGGGGCGCTATATTCCTGTTTCGCCTTCAGAGTTTAGTAAAGAACGTGCAGTGATTCAATTTCATGCGCGCGGTTTTTCGCATTTTGTTTTAACAGCAATATCCTTTGTTGCATTGGTAGAATTTATTAAGTTGGGATATTTAAATATTCATTGGAAAATAGCTGATCATACTTCTGCTTCAGTTGCATCTATAATTCAAGTTGCACAATTTTTTAATTCTTTAAATTTTATGTTAGCTATTATTTATTTGGCCATTGGAACATTTCGTTCTGTTGTTTTTTATAAATGGCCAGATTTTTACATTTTTTTTGCAGAGCGTTTTATTTTGGCCATGTTCATTCTATTTAGTGTGGTTGTCGTTTGTGCAGAAATTTTTAGGTTAATTATTACGACTATCTTAACGGTTATTTTATACTCGATGATAGGGTAAAATTTTTGAAAGAAGAGATTTATGAAAGATACCACTAAAAAAACAGTCGAAGCTCTAACCTCTTCAGTTGCTGCATGTATACCACTTGAAGAGTTAGCCAAAAAGCTTGATACGGATAAAAAATTAAAAATTAAATTTGGTATGGATCCAACAGCTCCTGACATTCATTTGGGTCATGCAGTTGTTTTAAGTAAAATGAAACAGTTTCAAGATCTAGGGCATGAAGTTATTCTTTTAATTGGTGATTATACAGCATGTATTGGTGATCCAACCGGAAAATCAAAAACTCGTCCACCGCTCACCCAAGAACAAATTCAAGAAAATGCAAAAACATATCTTCAACAAGTTGGTAAGATCTTGGATCTTTCCCGATTACAAGTTTGTTATAACTCAGAGTGGCTTAAGAAATTAAGCTTTATGGATGTGATAAAAATGGCAAGCAAATTTACCGTAGCGCGCATGATAGAGCGTGAGGATTTTGCAAATCGTTTAGAAAATAATATACCTATAGCAATGCACGAACTGTTGTATCCAATGATGCAGGCGTATGATTCAGTTGAACTTTGTGCAGATGTTGAGCTTGGTGGAACTGATCAAACGTTTAATCTGCTGTGCGGTAGATTTTTACAGGAACAATATGGACAAGAGCCTCAAGTGATTATTACTATGCCTATCCTTGAGGGGCTTGATGGTGTTGAAAAAATGTCTAAGTCGCTGGGTAATGCTGTTGGATTATTTGATGATCCATCAGATGCGTATGGAAAATTAATGTCAGTCCCTGATAATGTTGTTTTTAAGTATTTAGCTCTTTTGCTTTTGTATACTTCGGTACAGATTGAACAATTGAAACATGATATAGCAACAGGTAAACTTCATCCCATGAATCTTAAAAAACAGATGGCGTATGAAATTGTGACTAAGTTTTGGTCAAAAGATGGTGCTGATAAAGGTCAAATGCAATTTGAATCTTTGTTTCAAAAGAGGGATCTTTCAGCAGCAAAAGAGGTTGCAATCTCAGCTCAAATGGTTAATCGTAGCACCTGGCTTGTAACTCTTTTGCAAGAGCTTGGTGCTGTGCAGAGCTCTTCAGAGGCGCGACGCTTAATAGATTCTGGGGCGGTACAAGTTGATGGTAGCGTTGTTAAAGATTTTAAGGCACATATAATACCAGTTTCTGGAATGATTATTAAGGCTGGTAAACACAAAATTTATAAAATTTTATAGGAAAACGTATGAGTTTTACATCAAAAAAATATTTTTTATTAATGATACTTTCTGCTTTTTCCGGATGTTTTTTCCAAAACAAACCGGTTCAAAGTGTAGAATTTGTAAGTAAAGAGGGTGCAGTTAATCCTTTAATTTTCAAATTGTTAGACTTGACTAATGTTTTGTATGTCGATGGAACATTATCATCCGTTGTCGATGAAACTCAGAAGCACTGGCTTCGCAAGCCAAATTTTGAGCGTTGGGATATTGAAAATAGCTTTGGTGATCATCAAGAAGAAATTTATCAAATAAGTGAACAACTTAATCTTTTTTCCGCGGTTAAGCCTCAATATAAACAGTATGAATATGTATTTATTCTGGGTAGTTTATTTGCATCCATGAAAAATCGTATGACATTTCTAGTAGATCTTTGGAATCAAGGTATTCGTTTTAATAATATTGTTTTTTTAGCAGGTTCAAGACCAAGAAATGCTGCTCAGGGTGAAAATCAAACGGCTTTAGAAGAATGGTCAAATATAAAGATCGAATATATGCCAGAGACTGAGACTGAGCTTTTAAAATTTGTATATGACCATGCATTAATGCCTGAAGAGATGCGTAAAATACCCGTTGATATTATAGATGTCCCAATGTTACAAAATTCTGATGGCGCTATGCGCAGACCAACGACAGCAGATACGATTAAATGGTGGCTTAAAACTGATCCTCGGCCAGGAAAAATTCTTGCTATTTCAAGCCAGCCTTATGTTTGGTATCAAAATTCAGTTTTAAAAACTTTACTGCCATCTTCATATGAAGTAGATACAGTTGGACAAGCATGTTCATCGGATCAAAAGATTGGTTTATTATTGGATACTCTTGCTCGGATTTTATATCAAGAAAAGATTCGGCTACAACAATAAAAATTTTGATAAACAATAAAAGCTGCTTGTTTGCAAACAAGCAGCTTTTATTATTTGAAAAACTTAATTTCAATTGAGTTCTTATGGTCAGACGGGTTTAATTTTGGTTGTTAATAACTTAGCTCTTCGTCAGAAGCAGCAACAGCCAAGACCTCTTCGATGGTCGTTTTACCCTCTTTGATCTTTTCAATACCATCTTGAACAAGAAGCGTCATGCCATCCTTTAAAGCTTGCTGTTTGATCTTTAAAGCATCTGCTTGTTGAACTACAAGTTGTGCAATAGCAGGTGTCATAAGCATAATCTCAAAAATAGGAAGTCGTCCTGTATATCCAGAATTCATACATTTACTACAACCAATGGCTTGGTAGAAAGTAATTTTTTTTGCATTTTCTGGGCTTAACCCGATTGTTTTTAGTGATTCTTGTGGAGGAGTATAAATCTTTTTGCAAGAATCGCAGAGCTTTCTGACGAGGCGCTGTGCTAAAATTGCAGTTACTGATGATGCGATCAAGTATGGTTCAATTCCCATATCAATAAGTCGTGTAACGGTTGCAGGAGCATTGTTAGTATGAATTGTACTAAATACTAAGTGGCCAGTTAAGGATGCTTGAATTGCAATCTGAACCGTTTCTGGATCACGCATTTCACCTATCATTACGATATCAGGGTCTTGACGCAAAATTGATCTGAGTGCTGCTGCAAAGGTGAGTCCAATTTTTTCATTTACCTGAACTTGGTTGATACCAGAAATTTGATACTCAACTGGATCTTCAACAGTTATTAAATTAACTTCTGGGGAGTTAACTCGTGCTAAAATTGCATAAAGCGTTGTTGTTTTACCAGATCCTGTTGGACCAGATATTAAAACAATTCCATTTGGTTGGCTGATGGAATGTTCAAGAGCCTGAAAGTCGCGCTTTGAGAATCCCATGGATTCGAGTTTTACAAATGTTTTAGATTTATCTAAAAGACGCATTACTACGCGTTCACCGTGCACAACGGGTAAAATAGAAACACGAATATCGATCTCTTTGCCTGCAACTTTGATTTCGATACGTCCATCTTGAGGCTTTCTTTTTTCTGCAATATTAAGATTTGCCATAATTTTAAGACGAGAAACTAAAGCACTTTGAATTTTTTTGGGAGGAGTAAGTGTTACAAACATAACACCATCAATACGATATCGAACCCGAACTTCTTTTTCATAGGGCTCTATGTGAATATCGGATGCTTCACGTTTAACGGCTTGAAATAAGATATGATTTACAAGTTTGATTACCGGTGTTTGGCTTGCCATAACCATAACATCTTGGTCTTCGATGGCGCCAAGATCAAGTTCGCCTTCGATTAGCTTGCTATCTTCTTCAAGCTCTTCAAGCATCTCCTTGGTTCCTTCAATTGGATAAAATCTATTAATAGCATCTGCTACAATAGATGTAGGTGCAACACCTTTATTTATTTGTTTGCCAATCAAAAGACTAAGTTCATCAATAGCTTGCATTTTATAAGGATTTGCGGCAACGATCATCAATGCATTGTTAAAAATTATAGGTATGATTTGATTTTGTCTTAAAAAGGTAAATTGAATTTTTTTTAAAAGTTCGGTGTCAATCATTGTTTCATTGATGTGATCTATGTATGTGATACCTAAATTTAGGCTATATGCTTTGGCTAAATCTTGTTGGGTTATGATTTTTCGATCAAGTAAATATGTTGTCAGAGCTACGCCAGAGTTGGAAGCTTCTTGTTCATACAAATTACTATTTTCGGCCTTGATGACCCCCATAGAAATAAGAGCTTGCAAAACTCCTGAATTCATACCCTAGTTCCTTAATATTTTATATTTTTAATAGTATCAGCATAAAAATAATAAGTTGCTGGGTCAAGCTTGCGTATCAGAATAGTAACATTATGTAGTTTTTGAGCCTAAGAATTATCCAATTGATCTATTTTGCTTTGCTTGAAAAGATATCCCTATTTGATACACTTTAATAGTAAGCTTATTTTGATAAAGTGCTACTTTGTAAAAAGGTTCATGATTATGAGAATCCTTCTATCTATAATATCTGTAGCTATCTTAGCATTATCTAATTATACAAGATCTGAATGTGAAACGGGCAATAAAGGTCTTTTAAATAAAATGTTTCCTGCAAAGGTACGAAAAAAATCTGCAGTAAAGAAAAATAGTTATCCAGTTCCAGGAAAAAGTATTAATAAAATGAATGAAGATGAGTTGGTTTTGGTATTGGAGTATGCAAAAACCAAACAGGATAAGGATCTTGCTTTTAAGGTTTATTATCACTTGTTAAGTGTTTGTCAGGATCATACAAAACTTAAAACCTATAAACTTGATTTGGCAGATTATTGCTATGGTCTTCAGGACTATGAAAAAGCAGCGCTAAAGTATGAAGAGTTTTGTTTGCTATATCCAGGATGTAATGAAGCTGAATATGCTGAATATAAATTAATTTTGTGTACTTTTTATATGAGTCTTGAAGCTCATCGAGATCAAACGGATACAAATAGAACTATCAGTTTTATTAATCATTTTTTAAATAAAGCCAAAGATCAAAAATATATTGATGAAGCAACATCAATCTTTAAAACATGTCGCAAAAGGCTATTGCAGCATGAAGTGATTGTATTTGAAATATATCTTAAGCAGCAAAAATTTACTGGGGCGCAAAAAAGACTTGAATATATAGAGAAAAATTTTAATGACATTGAAAATATTGAAAAATATTTTCAGCATTTACAAAAAATTTATACTCTTATAAAAGATCCGGTTACGCGTCCCTTTTATTTTACTATAAAGCTTGAAGACGCATTGCTTGATCAGAAAGCATTAGCTAAGAAAAAGATAACTCAAGAAGATGTAGCAAAAACAGTTTCATTTTTTGTTGCATAAAAAATATGACAAAGCGATTTGGAAATCTTTCAGAGGATTTGGTTGTTGAATATTTGATCAAACAGGGATTTTCTATTCTTGAGCGAAACTATAAAAAATTTTTTGGTGAAATCGATATTATCGCAAAGCGAAATAATATTATAGCTTTTATAGAAGTTAAGGCGCGCAAAAAAGATAATAATTTAATGTATCGATTAGTAGACCATCGCAAGCAGCATAAAATAGGAATGGTTGCGCGTTTATTTATTAGCAATTTTGCTCATAATTATAAAAATATAACATACCGTTTTGATGTGGCATTAGTATTAGGAGATGAGGGTTTTCAAAATATTACTTATATTCCTAATGCTTATTCGTTATCAGAGAATTAAGGGGTTAATGTTAAAATTGCTACTTAAATCTTTTATTTCATTTGTATCTGAATTTAAAATTAAAAAATATTATCACAACAACTTTTTCTTGAGGACAAGAAAAGAAGCATTTTATTATAAAATTTGATTATTCTAATCTAAGTTATGAAAAATAATAGTTTTAAAATTATATTAAGGGAATTTAATGAACATTGTCTTTAAAGAGAATATTTTGCGATTTATAACATCAATGATTTTAGGGGGATGTTTTTGGATCGTATTTTTTTATTTGCCCAATACGGCGTTTGCTTACATGCTTTTTGGTATTTTGATAGCAATCTTGACGGTTGAGTGGAAAAATATATTTAATCTTAATAATTTTTGGTTTTGGTTTATTATGCCATGGTATCCTATTTTACCATTTGCAATGATGATTTATATGAGCAATATTCCGTGTTACAGGACATTAATTTATTATCTTTTCGTTATAGTTTTTTCCTTTGATAGTACGGCGTATATTGTTGGAAAATTGCTTGGTTTTAGAAAGATTGTACCTCATATTAGTCCTGGAAAAACAGTAGAAGGTTTTATAGGAGGTTTTTTAGGAGCCTTTATAGCTTTTTATATGGCTATCAGATATCAAGGTGTTACGATTACTCATCATAAAATATTTATTATTACCCTTATTGTATGCTGCATAGCATTTGCAGGAGATGTTTTTGAATCATTTTTAAAGCGTCAGGCTAATATTAAAGATTCAGGAGTTATTTTGCCAGGACATGGTGGATTTCTTGATCGTTTTGATGCCGTAATCTTTGCTGCATATTTTTTCTTTTTGTTTCGAGATGAATTAGTAAAGATCTTTTGTATCGTTATTTAATATCTTGTTTATATTTTGATTGAATCAATTATTGGATAGATTTTTTATATAAAATTGCTAAGATGACTTTCAATTTATTGGTTACAAAAAAGGTAGTAGTAAGATGAATATTAAAATCTCAGCAAGTATTATTTTGATCTTTATTTTTTCTTTTAATGTATACTCAAGAAAATTGATGTTGTCGCGAGATTATTATAAACCAATTATCGATAAACAATGTTGGTTTAAGATTCAGCCATTGGCACAAATTTTAAAAAACAATATTACTGTTCAGTGTTATAAATGTCTTGAAAAAATTCCCTATAATTTTAAACCTTTTCCGCCATCAAATTTATATCCTCATCAAGGGTTATGTAGTGACTGTTTTATTTTGAATATTCCTAATGGTAGAGCACAAGGAAAAGAGGGAAATGTTTTTGTAAATGGTCTTATTATTGACGAAATGATTTGGCAGGGACTTTTCCAGCCATTAGTAATTATTCCAAAAATTTCTGAAGATAAGATTATTAAAATTTCTGGCAGAGTTGCGGTGATAGCGCAGCCCTTATATGAATATTATTTTCATTGGATCCAAGATATTTTAGGGCGCCTTGCTCTTATTGAAATGCATGGTATCGAATATGATTATATATATGTTCCATGCGCTAAAAAATTCATGAAAGAAGCATTAGAGCTTTGGGGTATAGATAGTACAAAGATAATAATTCCAGATGATGAAAATTTTTGCATTCAAGCAGATGAGCTTATTGTTCCTTCGTATGTTGTGAATAGAAATCAAGGTTTTAATAAATATGCGGGCTTCCATCAGAATCTATTAACAACTCAATATGTATCACAAAAACTAATTAAAGCAGCTCAAGATAGAAATATAGATACATCAAGGTTTTGCAAACGTATCTTTGTTTCGCGCAAAGATGCACCAAAGCGAAAAATATTAAATGAGGATGAGATATTTAAATTGTTTGAAGCCAAAGGCTTTATCAGTTATGAGTTAAGTAAATTATCGGTTGCGGAACAAATTATGTTATTTAATCAGGCAGAAATGGTCGTTGGTGAGCACGGTGCAGGAATGACTAATTGTTTATTTTGTAAATCAGGGACAAAGGTTATAGAGATTTTTCAAGAACTTATCGATAGCGGTCCTTGGTGGATTACTCAAGTCATGGGCTTGAATTATTCTTGTATTAAAACAGTTAAGGTTGATGCAGATTACTTTGCTCATTTTACGCTAAAAGCAGAAATTTATACTAAAGCATGGAAATCAAATAGATATGTATCAATTGAAGAAGTAAAGAAAGTCATAGAAAAATTATAAAAAGGAAATTTTTATGAAAAACAGAATCTTATTTTTTATTTTAGGTGGATCATATTTATTACAAGCGCTACCAATAAATGTAAAATGCTGAGTCTTTAGAAGTTATGAATGAAAAATTGAAAACATATAACAAAGCAAGAGTTTTTTAGTTGTAGGAGCTTCTTTGTTGAATAATAATAATTTTTTTAAATTTTGGTATTTATTGATTATATTTTATTCAGATGTATTGATTGCAAAAAAATATATAAAAAAGAAATGTGCAATAGATTTTAATAAAGATTATGTTAATCAAGTTGCATGGTTTAAGATTGATTCATTACAAAAAGTTTTATTAGATAATCCTGAAATTTTATACACAAAAATTATTGAACCATTAGATTTTGAATATTCTAAATTTGATTATACAAATAAATTTCCTCATAAAGGATCCTTTAAGGAGTTATTTATATTGTCAATTCCTCAAGGAGTTGTACAGGGAAATGAGGGATATGTTTTTATACATGATAGAATGATTGAAGAATTAATCTGGAGGCAGCGGTATGATAACTTTTATAAATTTATATATAAAAAATACGACTTTATTCCATTGAGTATTCCTGGTCGAGTAGCCGTTATAGCACAACAAGGAGGTGATCATTATTTTCATTTTGTATATGAATCTTTGGGGCGTCTTGCTTTATTGGAAATAGCTGAAATAGAATATGATAAACTTTATGTTTTTTCTGATAAAAAACACATAAGAGATTTATTAGATCTTTGGGGCATAGAAAATCATAAAATAATTATTCCTCATGATGATAAATTTACCTTAAGGGCTGAAGAGTTAATTGTTCCATCTTTGGTTATAGATACTGACGTTGGATATAATTTTGCAGGATTATTTATTAATCCAACTATTATAAATTATGTTCGTAAAAAACTATTGAATTCTTTAGAACAAAAAAATCTTATTTATAACAATGCTTGTAAAAAAATTTTTATTTCGAGAAAAGATGGTAATTTCCCAAGGAAAATACTTAATGAAGATGAAGTTTTTGCTTTGTTTGAAGCGAAGGGTTTTCGGCGGTATGTTTTAAGTGAAATGTCTATATATGAGCAAATAAATCTTTTTGCAAATGCAGATATAGTTGTTTCTGAGCATGGGGCTGGTCTTACTAATATCTTATTTTGTAAAGAAAAAACTAAGATTGTAGAGATATTCCATAGCTTAATAGACAATGCTTATTGGATGACTTCGCAAGTTTTAGGATTAGATTATAAACCCTACTTAGTTGCGCCAGTAAATATAAGATATTTTACAGATTTAAAAAAATATTTTCCTGAATATGCTAAGGCGGGTAAAGGGCAAACCGTTGTTTCATTAGAAAAAATCAAAAAAATTATTGAAGATATTGAGGGTTTTTGTGAAGAAAGCAAATAAAAATTTTTATTTGATATTGAATTTGCTATTGATAGTTGTGGGTAACACCTTTTTTTTAGAAGCGAAAAAAATTAAAGTTTCACCTAAAAATAATATAGCTCATCAATCTTATAAAAATTGGTTTTCAGTTAAACCAGTGCAAGATATTTTACAGCAATATCCAAATATACGATATACGAAATGCTTTGATGAAATTAGTTTTTCTTATAGGCCATTCCCGTTGATAAATAATTTTAAAATGCAACCTAATTTTGGACGTTTTAAAGAAACATTTATTTTAACGATACCCAATGGAAGCGTATATTCTAAATTAGGACTATTTTTTATTGATAATTGTTTCATAAAGGAATTAATGTGGAAGGAGATTGAATATAATTTACTTTCGATTAAGCCTATAAAAGAAAAAAATATTATACATTTTTCAGGAAGAGTTGCTGTTATAGCTCAAATTACATATAACAACTATTGTCATTGGATAAATGAAATTCTTTCTCGATTGGCACTTTTGGAATTAGCAAAAATAGATTATGATTGGCTATATGTTCCACAAGATTCAGCTTTTATGAGAGATACTTTAGAGCTATGGGGTATTGATCGTGGTAAAATAATTGCACCAACTAGTGATGATTTTGCAATTACGGCAGATGAAATTATAATTCCATCGTTTGTATCTAATACAGACTTTATGTACGCATTTCTTTGTGCGAATTATTTTCAGCCATACTTACTTAAATATATACAAAATAAATTTTTAAAAAAAATACCATTTTTTGAGAATAAGGATTACAACAAGAAAAAGATTTTTATATCAAGACGAGATGCTCCTTTTCGTAAAGTAGTAAATGAAGAAGAACTATTTAATATTTTAAAGGAACAGGGATTTGTGCGCTGTGAATTAAGCAGTATGTCTTTTCAGGAACAGGTAAATTTATTTAGAAATGCGGACGTTATTATTTCAGCGCATGGTTCAGGGTTAACAAATATCATTTTTTCAAAGCCCGGGACAACTGTTATAGAGTTATTTCAGTATCATGCAGATTGTACATTTTGGTATTTATCTCAGCAACTCGGTTTAAATTATATTCCTGTTGAAACAGTTCCATTTCCTACTTGTGATCACATGAAGGCCTGGCAAAAAGATACAGAAATTTCATTAAATATTCTTAATAGTATTCTAACTTTGTTAAGCGAGAGATAATTATGAAGTTTTTTTTTGTAATAATTTATTTATTGAGCTTTATTATAAATTTTTCATTGGAAGCAAAAAAAATTATGATAAAGAGTCATAATTTAAATTTACCGTTTACGACTATTCAAGAAATTATGAAACAAAATTCATTTATAGAATACCATAAAGTTTTAGATGAATTATTTTTTGAATATAAACCATTTGGCGTATCTACTATTTGGCCCTATAGGGGAATATCTAAGGAATGTTATGTTGTTTCTATCCCTCAGGCTATGGTTCGTGGTAATGATGGTTGGATTTTTATAAATAATGCTTTGGTTAAAGAATTTGTAATGTGTGATAGGTATGAAAGAATTCCTAATTTTTCAAAATTGCTAGATGTTGATATAAAAAAATATTCAGGATCTGTCGCGGTAATAGCTGAATTATGCGGAGATAATTATTTTCATTTCTTAAATGAATTGTTATCTCGTTTGGCGTTGCTTGAGATAAGTGGTATCCATTATGACTGGTTATATATTCCAAATAATAGAGAATATATGAAAGCTTTTTTAAAGCTATGGGGTATAGATCAATCAAAAATAATTTCTCCAGATGGGGATGATTTTTGTATTCAAGCCGATATGCTTGTTATCCCATCATTTGTGAATAATACATCTATAGGACATAAACAGGTAGGTAATTTTATTCGACCAGAACTTTTGCTGTATGTTAAAAATAAGTTATTGCGCTCTATTGAATCTAATAATGTAAATAGTTCATTTTCTAAAAGAGTTTTTATATCACGAAAAGATACTCGTCGTAGAATTTTAAATGAAGATCAAGTATTTGATTTTTTTAAAGCGAAAAATTTTGAGCGTTATGAATTGAGCAAAATGTCTGTAATCGAACAAATTATATTATTTTCTCAAGCAGAATATATTGTTGGAGAGCATGGAGCAGGTCTTTCAAATATTTTATTTTGTAAAGCGGGAACAAAAGTATTGGAATTGTTTCAATTATTAATTGACGGAAGTATGTGGGGTATTGCGCAAGTAAATAATTTAGATTATGTGCCATTATTATTAGTAAAAACTAAACCGGATTATTTTGTGAACTGGGCGGCATATGCAGATTTTTATTTTAAAGCTTATTCAGCTCAAGTGAATGTTTCTGTAGAGAAAGTACAAGAGTTTGTAAATACCATAGATAATGATAATGTTTTTTAGTTATTGTTTAGTTAAAATTTAAGAATTTTATAGATATATTATGAATTTTTATAAAACTTTAAGATTTATATTTTTAATGCTATCAGCAGAAAATATTTTTTGTAAAAAAATTGTTCAAAGTAATAGTTTATATAAAGATAAAATAAATAAGACCCATTGGTTTAGGTTTGCGCCATTAAAAAATGTTTTACAGAAACATTCAGAAATTTCTTATGAAGTGCATGATCCAGCATTATTTTTTAATTTTAAAAGTTTTCCTTTATCTATCGATTATTCTAAACAGCCTCATCAGGGATATTTATTGCCTACGTTTTTATTAAGAATTCCTGGAGGTATAGTGCAGGGAATGCAAGGTTTAGTTTTAATTGACAATCAATGCATCAATGAAATGATCTGGAGAGATTGTCCATCGTTCTATATGTCGGCACATAAAATAAATTTAGAAAATATCATTAAGGTTACTGGTCGCGTTGCAGTTATAACGCAACCAGCATATGAGAACTATTTTCATTGGATGACAGAGATTTTAGCTCGGCTTGCTTTTCTTGATCTGCAGGGGATACAGTATGATTATGTATATGTTCCTCAAAAATCTAAATTCATGAAAGAAACTTTGCAGCTGTGGGGGGTTTTAGAAGAGAAAATTATAGCACCAACCTCTGAAGATTTTGCTATTCAGGCAGATGAAATTATACTGCCATCGTTAGTTTCTAATTCGAATTATGGTTGGACTCAATTTGTAAACTATGTTCGTCCAGACTTAATCACCTTTGTTAAAAATAAATTATTAACAAATGCTCAAAAAAGTATTAACAAAAATCTTTCTAGAAAAGTATTCATATCGCGTAAAGATGCACCATTTAGAAAAGTTATTAATGAGGATGAAGTTTTTGAGAAATTTAAATGCCATGGTTTTGAACGTTATGAATTGTCAAAACTTTCTGTAGTTGAGCAAATCATGTTATTTCATGGTGCTCATATAATTATATCTCCTCAAGGTACTGGGCTAGCGAATTCTATTTTTTGTACTTCGCAAACTAAAATCATAGAACTTTTTCAGGGGCTGTGTGATTGTACATTTTGGTACATCTCTCAGATTTTTAATTTAAATTATACTCCAATTCAAACAGTTAGCTTTGAATATAATTTTTTTAAAGCTTGGCAGAATGATACTTATATGTCGCTTCAAGTCATAGAAGAAGTAGAAAAATCTTTTAATAGAGGCTGAGTATGAATATTTATAAAAAATTATTTTTTTTAATACCCATCTTTACGCATTTTTTTTTATTCCCTAGAAAAATGCAAATAAATTCCTTAAAAGCAATTGAAAATAATGTTAGAAATAGATCTTGGTTTAAGATAGTTCCCCTTGAGCAGATACTAAAGATTCATACAAATATTCTATGTAAAAAATGCTTTGGATCTGTTGATTTTAAATTTAAGAAGTTTCCTTTATCTTCGTTGTTTCCACATGAAGGACATTTTAAAGAATGTTTTATTCTTGAGATTCCACGGGGGATAGTACAGGGAAAAAATGGCTTAGTCTTTTTCGATAATGCCATCATTCAGGAGATGGTATGGGCTGATCGTTATGAGTTTTTACAAAATATTCCTTCTCTTGCTCTTGAAAAAGCACGAAAGGTATCGGGAAGAGTAGCAGTACTATCTCAAGAATCAAGCGATAATTTTTGTCATTTTTTTTATGAAGTTTTAGCAAGGCTGGCAATGCTTGAAATGCATGATGTTGAATATGATTGGCTGTATGTAACATGCGATAAGGGTTTTATTAAAGAAGGATTAAAGCTTTGGGGGATTGATGAGTCAAAAATTATATGTCCTACTGATAAAGATTTTTACATACAAGCTGATACAGTAATTGTACCCTCTTTGGTTTTAAATACTAATAATGGATTTAAACATACAGGTGTCAATGCTCATCCTTATACACTGAAATATGTGCGAGAAAAATTGCTATTTATGATTAAGGATACAGTAGATATGTCACAATTTTCTAAAAAAATATTTATTTCACGTCGCGATGCACCATCTAGAAGAATTATAAATGAAAATGAAGTTTTTGAATTATTTAAAGCTAAAGGTTTTGAGCGCTATGATACTGGTAAAATGTCTGTAGCAGAACAGATTGCACTATTTGCTCAATCAGAAGTAGTAGTTGGAGAACATGGTGCTGGATTGACAGGAATAATCTTTTGTAAAGAAATGACAAAGATTATTGAGCTTTTTCAAGCTTTAATTGATTCAAGTTTTTGGTTTCCGGCACAAATTTTTAATTTAAATTATATAGCAGTAAATACTTTAGGAATTGATGGAAATTCTTTTTATAATTGGCAAGAAAGAAATTTAAGTATTTATTTGAAGGCCATGTGTTCTAAAATAAATATTCCAATAGAGCCGATAGAAAAAATAATTCAAAATTTATAGGGATTCTATGCAAAAATATTATTTCTCATTTTTTTCATTAATAATTTTGTTATTTAATCATTTGTTAGAAGCTAAGAAATTAAAAATACAATCTTTAATGCCATCTGATAATTTAGCTCCAGAACGCTTTAGGAGTAAACATTGGCTTAATGCTCATACATGGTTTAAAATACATCCTCTTGTAGAGATTTTAGCAGATGAACCCAATATTACATTTTTAGAAGTGGTTCCAAGAATTCAGTTTGATTATTCTAATTTTGAGATTTCTTTAAAGTTTCCGAATAAAGGAGTTTTTGATGAATTATTTATGTTATTTATTCCTAATGGGCGAGTTCAAGGAGAGCGAGGATATGTATTTATAAAGGAACAGTTGCCGGATGAAATGGCAAGAGGCGATCGTTTTGAATGTTTACAAGATATTCCTAAAATTAAAGACGTAGATGTTAAAAAAGTAACAGGACGGGTTGCTGTTATTGCGCAGCATGGAGCTGATAAGCAATTTGCTAATTATTACCATTGGATGTGTGAAGTTCTTGGGCGTCTTGCAATGCTTGAGATTGCGGGTGTTGAGTATGATTGGTTATATGTTGGAGCATCCAAAAAATTTATGAAAGAAACATTAGAACTTTGGGGTGTAGATTTTTCAAAAATTATAGAACCTAAAGATTCTAATTTTTGCATACAAGCAGATCAGCTCATAGTCCCTTCTCTTGTTATTAATACGAGCTGTGGTCATAAACATGCGGGAAATTTTCAACATCCAGTAATTTTGCAATATGTAAAAACAAAATTATTTGAAGCTGTACAAAAACAAAATATTGATATTTCAAGATTTAGTAAAAGAGTTTTCATTTCAAGAAAAGATGCATATAATTCTCGTAAAATTGTAAATGAAGATGAGATATTTGAACTTTTTGAAAAAAAGGGCTTTAGGCGTTATGAATTAAGTAAAATGTCTGTAGCAGAACAAATTATGTTAATGCATAATGCAGAAATTGTTGCTAGCGAACAAGGCTCCGGGTTGGTGAATATTTTATATTGTAAACAAGGAACAAAGGTTATAGAGATTTTTCAAGCACTTATCGATAATTGTTTTTGGTTGATATCGCAGGTAATGCAACTTGAGTATATACCTATAAAAACATTGCCTGTAGATGCTGATTATTTTGCAGACTGGCGTGATAAAAATTTTACATTATTATACAAAGCTTTTGGAGCACAAATTAAAGTTCCATTGGATAATATAAAAAAAGTTGTTGAGTCTTTATAATATAAATATTCCATTAGAGCCGATAAAAAAAATAATTACTTAACTATGCCAGCCCATAGTTTTTTATAAGGAGTTGTATGAAAAATTATAAACCATTCAGATTTTTATTGTTGATTATTTCATATAATTTTGTACTAGATGCAAAAAAAATTATATGGAGTAATCAAAGAATAACAAAAGAGAGAAGCGTTGAAAAAAATTATGATGAGAAGTGGCTTAATAAAAATGCATGGTTTAAAATTAATTCACTTGAAAAAATTTTAGAAAATCGCTCAGATATTTTATATAAAGAAATTTTTTCGATAATTAAATTTGATTATCCTGAGTTTGCTCTTTCTTCAAAATTTCCACATAAGGGATATTTTCATTCATTATTTTTTTTAAAGATTTTTAATGGACGAGTCCAGGGAGAAAGAGGTTATGTATTTATAAATGGTCAATTACCACGTGAAATGGCACGTGCTGAAAGATTTGATTTATTGTACGGTATTCCTAAAACAAAAGAAAAAGACATAAGAAAAATATCAGGACGTGTTGCAGTTATTGCTCAGCATGGTAGCGATAATTTTTTCGCTAATTATTATCATTGGGTTTGTGAAGTTCTTGGTCGTCTTGCACTGCTTGAAATTGCTGGCATTGAGTATGATTGGTTATATGTTGGTAAGTCTAAAAAATTCATGAAAGAAACTCTTGATTTATGGGGTATTGATACTTCAAAAATTATTGAGCCAATTAATGACAATTTTTGTGTAGAAGCAAATGAGCTTATTGTTCCATCTATGGTTATTAATACAAGTTGCGGGCATAAACATGCAGGAAATTTTCAACACCCCTTGACATTGCAGTATGTGTCTGAAAAATTACTTAATGCATATCAAGTTAAAAATATTGATATTAATAAATTTTCTAAAAGAATTTTCATTTCTAGAAATGATTCTTTTAATTCTCGTAAAATTTTAAATGAGAATGAAGTTTTTGAATTATTTAAAACTAAAGGTTTTGAGCGTTATGAGCTTTCTTGTTTATCAGTAGCAGAACAAATTGTGTTATTTCATAATGCAGATATTGTTGTAGCAGAACACGGAGCATCTCTTACTAATATTTTATTTTGTAAGCCGAATACAAAAATTATTGAATTATTTCAAGCATATGTACCAGTAGACTATTGGTGGTTATCTAATGTGATGAAACTTAACTATTTTCCTATTAAGACAATGCCTGTAGATGTAGATTATTTTATTGATTGTAGAAGTAATATTTCTACATATATAAATAGTGCTACAAGTAAGATTGCTATCAAGTTAGAATTTATTAAAGATATTATTGATAGGTTATAAAGTATAGCTAAATCGATTAGGTTAATTTATCGCTTTTAATATTTGCGTTTTGATTTTTGTGGTACTATTTTTTATGATTTTATTATCATAAATTACGAGATGATTTATAATCTATCGTTTTAAATATGTCGCTACTTGATTTTGCGGCACTATTTCTTGCGATCCTGTTAGCATATTTTTTACCATGATAGAATTACTTTTTTGTTCATTTTCACCAATGATGAGCGCATAGGTTGCTTTAAGGTCACTTGCTTTTTTCATTTTATTTTTAATCTTTTGATCATCAATAAGTATTTCAACTGTTATGCCCTCTGATGTTAGATGGTCCGCTATGTGTAAAGCAAGCTTATTTTGTGCTTGGTCCATTGGTATTATGCAGGTTAATGTGGCTGACCGTTCAGAGAGTTGATCCTTTTTTTCTTCAAGAATCATAAGTAGGCGTTCGATACCGATTGCACAGCCAAGAGCAGGAATTTCAGTTTTACTACCGAGTTGTTGCGCGAGGCCATCATAACGTCCACCTCCGCAGAAAGTATTTTGGGAGCCTAGGTTGACGCTGACAAATTCGAATACAGTTTTATTATAATAATCAAGACCGCGTACGAGTTGATCGTCAACGATGAATGTTACTGCAAGTTCTTGTAGTGTATCTAAAAGTAATTGAAATTCTTGTTGAGTTTGTGATGAGAAGAATTCTTTAAGTTTTGGAGCATTCTTTGCAAGATCTTGGCATGTTGGTGATTTGCAATCAAGGATTCGTAGGGGATTTTTATCAAGACGGGTTGTGCATATTTCACACAGTTGATTTTTAAATGGTGTCAGGGTAGCGATTAAATTTTGACAATATTTTGCACGATCTTGCGGTTGTCCTAGAAAATTAATTTTTAAAACAAAATCTTGAATTTTAAGTACTTCCATAAAAAGAACTTGTAACATTTTGATCAAATGAGCATCTTGCAAAATTGAGCTTGCTCCAATAACTTCTAAGTTCATCTGATGGAATTCTCTCAAGCGTCCTTTTTGTGGTCGTTCATAGCGAAACATTGATCCGTAGGTGAATACACGACAAGGAAGTTTTATCTCATTTTGATATTCAAGGAATGCACGCATGGTACCTGCGGTTGCTTCTGGGCGCAGGCAAAGTTGATCATCACCGGATTTATTTGCAATTAAAAACATCTGTTTGCTGATGACGTCAGTTTCAACTCCAAGGCCACGTTCAAAGAGTGAAGTATGTTCAATAAGAGGAATATTAATTTCTTGAAAATTATATCGCTTGAGATGTGTAATAATTTTTTTAATCGTGCCATTCCAATATGCCATTTCAAAAAAATTATCAGAAGTCCCCTTAACTCTTTGAAACATAAATTTTCCTTTTGTAAAAACAAAACTTTGACCATGATAGTATACATAAAAAAAAAAATCATAGAAATTATCTACGAAAAAGTTGACTTGTGTTTCAAAAAATTGTTAGAACATCTGATGAAGTCAAAAAACGAACCTAAAAAAAATTGTAAGTTCATACTAAAAAATTAAAAAAGGAAAAGAAAGGAGGAGTGACACAAACTCGCCCGGATAAAAAAGAAATATATCGTATTATTTTAAGGTAAAAAAGTTGAGGAGACTATGAAAAAACAGTTTTTCTTACTCTCATTATTAGTATCAGCAGCAAACTTTATGGTTGCTGATACATGTTGTGATACAAGTTGTAATACAAGTTGTAATACAAGTTGCGATACAAGTTGCAATACATGTTGCGAATCAAGCTGTGGTAGTTGTGACGATTGTATGCCATCACACGGTCATACATTTATGTCAGTTGCTCCAGAATGGGCAGCAGCAACTCCAGAGCGTGTAAGTCTTTTTGAAAACCATAGACTTAATGATCTTAAAAAAGATGATAAGCATGGTCGCTTCCAAATCGCTGTGTACGGTGGTCAAAATACTAGACGTAATCAAGCAGCTGCTTATTTCTTACCATATGGCCATAAATCTTTAACATTTGACGGTAGCGTTGAAGGTGATAAAGTTGGTGTATTTGCTTCAGATTTAGCTGAAACAGATGCAAAAGTTGTTGAAGCTGTTTCATCAGTTAGCAACCCAACCGATTCATATCCAGAATTAGCTGTTGCTGGTAACTATGCTTATAATGGTAATACTGTTATAGCAGTAGACCCTGCAACATACAAATTTGATCTTAACAAAGATACAAGCAAAATCTTGCCTTGGAACTTTGGAATCACTTACGCAGCTCTTTTCGAGCCACGTGGTGCTGAAGTTAACGGCGCAATTGTTGGTACAGGTTGAATCACTAACCAAACATTTAAATCAACCATCTGCCCAGAGTATAAAAGATGGCATGTTGGCGCTGGTATGGAACTTTACTATCATTTTTCAGATGATGTAGACAAAGGC